>JABSRA010000063.1 GCA_013215445.1 Oceanospirillaceae bacterium | reverse complement strand
TAGGTGCTTCAATACCTACTTTGGTCTCGGCTTCACCGACCGAGATCGGCCCCCAATACTCTTTACCGTGAGAGGTAATCGGCCAGCCATAATTTTTACCGGCTATTATTAAATTGATTTCATCACCGCCACGCGGACCATGCTCAATTGCCCATAACCTATTGTTTACGGCATCAAATGCCAGACCTTGGGGGTTGCGATGGCCGTAGCTATAAATTTCAGGTAAATATTTAGCCTGCCCCACAAAAGGATTGTCATCAGGCACGGTTCCATCTAGATTCAAGCGTATTATAGTGCCCGCGTGATTGAGTGTATTTTGTGCATGGCTACGCACCCCACGATCGCCCACTGAGAAAAAAACATGACCGCGCTCATCAAAAGCTATCCTAGATCCGTAATGTTTTGAGGTGTCGGTAGCCGAGTTCGTCACCAATAGATTTTGCCAATCGTAGAGCTGCCGATTCTGTTGCGATAACCTCGCGCGTGCTAATACCGTTGCACCGCCCTCTTGCAAGGCTTTAATGTAAGTAAAATATAACCAACCACTGCGGGCATAATTAGGTGCAGTGACCACATCTAATAAACCACCTTGCCCCTCTGCTAAGACCTTAGGCCCACCGCTGATTGATATTTTTGTTGCTGATTCTAGATTTAACAAGATGAGGGTGCCGCGACGCTGGGTGACCAGCAGATGCTCATTATCCACCAGCGCCATGCCCCAAGGTATGGATATACCCGATGCGAGTTGTTTGATGACAAAAGGAGATTCTTCGGCGACTACGGATTGCGCATTCAACAACAAACCTAGCAGCAAAAATGCAATTAGCGGCTTCATTATACTTCCCTCAGAGTGTTTTTTGACCAAGTTAGACCTCAGCATAACAACTATCCCGCGTTATAAAGAACCCTCTAAATGCTCATTTATAACGATCATACCGGATAAGAGGGCCATTCAAATTCGCATTTTCGGATGTTTACCTCACCTAACTACCCCTGGTAACGTTACGCTGAGATTTCGGAGTAATAAACACCCCAGCCAACAAGACAGACAATGCGGGTAAAAGTGCCGCATCAGTACTACCCACGAAATGGCACAGCCAAAAAAGGGGCTTTCGCCCCTTTTATAGATCCTGATCAATAATTAGCCGACTTGCTCGGCAATAATCTTTTTCCAAGTTGCAGGTCCGGTATTGTGCACGGATTCACCGTTCACATCGACGGCTACTGTCACCGGCATATCTTTGACTTCAAATTCATAAATAGCCTCCATGCCCATCTCTGCAAAAGCCAAGACTTTCGCCCCGATTATCGCTTTAGAGACCAAGTAGGCTGCACCACCGACTGCCATTAGATAAACCGCTTGATTATCTTTAATTGCCTCAATGGCCGCAGGTCCACGCTCTGACTTACCGATCATGCCTAAGAGACCGGTGCTCTCCAAAATTTGTCGGGTAAATTTATCCATACGGGTTGCCGTAGTTGGGCCCGCTGGGCCAACTACCTCGCCTTCAATCGGATCGACCGGGCCCACGTAATAGATAAAGCGACCCTTGAGATCGACGGGTAACTCTTCACCGCGATCCAACATTTCAACCATCCGCTTGTGAGCAGCATCGCGCCCAGTGAGCATTTTTCCATTAAGTAAAATGGTCTCACCGACTTTCCAATCTTTAACATCCTCGGGAGTAATTTCATCTAAATTAACCCGACGCGTACTATCTCCTACCTCGAAGCTTACATCCGGCCAATCATCAAGATTGGGCGGGGTAAGAACCGCGGGACCAGTTCCATCTAGGACAAAATGGGTATGACGCGTCGCAGCACAGTTGGGAATCATAACCACCGGCAACGAGGCGGCATGGGTTGGATAATCCATGATTTTTACATCTAAGACAGTGGTCAAGCCACCTAACCCCTGTGCCCCTATCCCCAGTTTATTGACAGCATCCATAATTTCAAGACGCAGTTCTTCGAGACGATTTTGCGGGCCGCGCTCACGCAGTTCATGAATATCAATTGGCCCCATCAACGATTCTTTGGCCATCACTGCGGCTTTTTCTGCGGTACCACCGATACCTATACCCAGCATGCCTGGCGGACACCAGCCAGCCCCCATAGTAGGGATGGTTTTAACCACCCAATCGACAATACTATCGGATGGATTGAGCATCACCATCTTAGACTTGTTTTCAGAGCCACCGCCTTTTGCGGCAATTTGAATATCGACGGTATTACCCTCGACTATCTCGTAGTGAATAACTGCCGGCGTATTATCTTTAGTATTAGTACGTGCACCCGCTGGATCAGCCATTATAGAGGCGCGCAATATATTGTCAGGGTTTAAATAAGCGCGTCGCACCCCCTCGTTGATCATGTCTGTCACTGACATTTTTGCATCCCAGCTCACTTGCATACCAACTTTAACAAAGACTGTCACTATACCTGTGTCTTGACATAGGGGTCTTCTGCCCTGCGCGCACATGCGTGAATTAACTAACATTTGAGCCATGGCATCCCGCGCGGCGGGGCTCTCTTCTTTTTCATAAGCTTGATGCAGTGATTTAATAAAATCTAACGGGTGATAATAAGAGATAAATTGCAGGGCATCAGCGACACTGCTGATGAGGTCATCTTGACGAATAACAGACATAATAGGCTCCAGTACTAGGTTTTGTCATGGCTCAGGGTGGGCTCAAACTGCTGAGCTATATCGGACATCGCTATATTGCGACTGTGCATTCAAAGTGTAATCACTATAAATTTCAACTATCTAAAGTATACAGCAATCATAATTAAAGCTGTAAACTATCCTCTCTTAAGCCCTATTAATCACTCCAGTTGTCCTCCATTATAGTGCGTGAGATTGCTGCGCTGGCGATTACTTGGCACTAGCTTGATAAGCTCACTCGCCATACCTATTCAGCAGTTAAGCCTCTACTGATATTTTTGCTGTATCTGCATTAATATACCCTTGCGATCGATTATCACATAGGCCTGCTGAAAAACCTTCAATAAGGTTTTATTGACTGATTTTCGACTAAAGCCAAATTGTATATAGGTCTCAGTCACCGGATACGCGTGTAATTTGAACATCCCAGGAGAGAGTATGTGCTGGATAGAATAAGCAGAAATATATCGGTTTGCGATAATAGCTGAGACTCGACCCCTCTGTAATTTGGCGAGATTTTCTGAATTATTGGCGTATTCAAATTTTACAGCAAAAGCTTCATCCTGAAGAATTTTATCGGCAAATGCTCTCCCATAGAAGACCCCTTTACCAATGCCGATTCGCCTTGGCAGCTGTTTGAGGTCCTCTAGCTGGGTAATAGGGTAATGGCTATCGCTGGGAACAATTAGCACTTGAGTCTCATCCAACATTGGACCCACAAAATGGGTGAACAGGCCACGCTCTTCGGTGGCGGTCATGTTGAGCATGACATCTAGACCACCGACTTCCAATAATCGTAACGCTCGATTCCAGGGCATATCCACAAAGGTAATATCACACTGCGCTTCTTTAAATAACGCCTCAACCAACTCAACTGCCAACCCCTGCCATTCCCCTGAGGCACTTTTAGAATACAGCGGTGCATATTCTGTCACTCTCACGGTCAAGTTACAGGTGGCAAAACTGTTTAGAGACGACAGACAAAGGAGCAACCCAACCATGCATCGGTACATAATAAACATCCTAGATTCAAACAATACAACACTAGACTAACAACAGCTTAACCACTAAATTTTACACTGATGATTAATGGTTAAAATAATCAATTTACCTAAATTCTGCCAGAGCACACTCAAACATTTTATACTTAACGTCACCTCTTGCTACTAAATGTGTAGCAAGCTACACTAGCCTCTTTTTCAAGAGGTGGATATGCCAATACCTATTCCCGGTCAGGCCGTGCGAGGTTCCAAAACCGGCAAGCCCATTATGGCGCTACTGGATTTACTAGGTCGCACTTGGTCCCTTGGCATTATTTGGCAACTACAGCTGGGGCCAGCGACTTTTCGAGCACTACAACAACGCTGCGAACAAATATCCCCCAGCTTACTAAATACGCGTCTCAAAGAGCTTGTAACACTAAAACTTGTGACCAAAAATGCCAATGGTTATGCGCTAACCCCTCAAGGTGTGAGTTTGTTTACCATTATCGCCCCACTGGGGGACTGGTCAAACGACTGGGCAAGACAGATAAACGCACCCACAGATAGCAGCTTAAAAGAGTAGATTTATGCCATTAATGTACAGTAGTATGCCCTTAGACAGATGCAGTAATCAGCGCAATAACAAACGCTGGTTAGACAGAGAGTTTAGCAGCGCCTCGGCGCGCTTTTACCTGCTGCAAGATGACCAGCATTTATTTGATTTGAGCGACAACTTTCGTCCACTGCTGCTACAGCGCTCGCAATTGGCTAAGCTTAGTATTAATAGCTGTATATTTTTGGGTAAAGATCTTGGGCGTCCATTTTTTGCCCTGGATGCGAATAAATTAAATTCAGACTGCCTTGCCAGTATTTCAGCATTAGGAGAGTGGCAACCTCTGCGACAAGTAACCTCAAACCTTGCCGCTAGAGACTCAGCAATACTGGCACTGGCAAAAGCCTTAGTATACTGGCATAAGACCCATTTATACTGTGGGAAATGTGCCTCACTCAACCAACTAGTAGAAGCTGGGCACGCTCGACGTTGCACTAACATTCAATGCCACAACATGACCTTCCCACGTACCGACCCCGCCGTTATTATGCTGGTAGAGCGCATCTGTAATGACGGTGTTCCCCGCTGTTTATTGGGGCGACAAGCTAGCTGGCCAGCGGGAGTTTTCTCGACACTAGCAGGTTTTGTCGATCCGGGAGAAAGCTTAGAGCAAGCGGTGCGCCGTGAAGTGGCAGAAGAGAGCGGAATTCAAGTAACAAATGTGACTTATATCGATTCGCAACCTTGGCCTTTTCCCGCCTCGATCATGCTGGGTTTTACCGCACAGGCCAGCAGTGAAGAGATCGACATCTCTAAAGACAGCTTGCAAGATGCTCAATGGTTTTCCAGAGAACAGCTCAGGCAGTTTTCAGCGCGCGATTCAGCATCTGCTAGAAAGGGTTATAGAATGAGTAGCGCGGATTCTATTTCACATCATTTAATTGACGCCTGGAAAAACCAACTTATCGGGCAATACTAAGGGGTTAGATATGGATGCACAGTACAAAATGGGCAAGACTGAATGGTTAATGCTGGTATCGCTCTCGGTGATCTGGGGATTTTCTTTTATCAACATTAAGCAATCACTGCTCGAAATAACACCATTTAACTTAGTTTTTTTACGCGTAACTCTGGCCTTTTTAACCTTGTTACTCTGGAGTGTCATCACCCGTAAGTCATTGAGATTATCGAGGGCTAACCACCTGCGCCTGATCGTCGGCGGATTGCTTTCCTGCGCTATCCCCTTCTCCTTTTTTACTTGGGGTCAACAGTACGTGTCCACCAGCATCGGCTCAGTATTTAACGGTTGCGTGCCCTTTTTCACCGCTTTTTTTGCCCATTTTATTTTAGGTGGCAGCGAGCGTATCACCACCCGTAAAATTATCGGACTCGGTTTAGGCTTTGTCGGTATTATAACCATCATGGGGTTAGACAAACTCGGTAGTTTTGACCTGACCAATTTAGGTCAGTTAGCGATGATTTGCGCCTGCTTTTTTTACGCGATTAGCGGTATCTACTATCAAAAAATAGTGCCGAGTCATTTAGATAAAACCGTGGTGACGACTTATACTTTGTTTTGGGCAGCACTGGCGATGTCACTGGTCAGTATCCCATTAGAAGGTTTTCCCAGCTTAGATTACAGTGCCCAGGTGTGGCTTTCACTCTCTATTTTATCGATCATGTCCACCGCCGTTGCCTACCTCATCGTCTTTAAACTATTAAAACGCGCGGGACCAAGCAATACCTCGATCAACACTTTTTTAATTCCGGTAGTGGGTATATTGGTGGGGGTCAGCCTACTGGATGAAACACTCAGCAATACCGATATAACCGGTGTATTACTAATTTTTAGCGGTGTTGCGATCATGCAAAACTTTCCTAAACTGCTCAAAAACCTGTTCAATGCGAGAACAACAACTCACCAGTAACCGCTAAAAAATGTCACGATCGATAGTCATAGACTGTTGAGCAGTGGGCCTTTAATGGCGCGCGAGGTATTAATCAGCCTTAGCTTACTGCAATAACTAACCCGGTTGGGCAATAATTGTGGATCAATTGAAACATGATCGCGTTATAAGCATCACCGGGTTATTTCATTTTAAGCGACGGGAATAACTTTAGCGATATAAGGCAAGTTGCGGTACTTCTGCGCATAATCAATCCCGTAACCTACGACAAATTCATCGGGGATACTAAACCCTATCCAGTCAACCGCAACATCGACCTCACGGCGACTCGGTTTATCTAACAACGTGCACAAGGTTAACGATTTGGGTTCACGCAGCTTTAACATTTCAACCACTTTGGACAAGGTATTGCCAGTATCGATAATATCCTCCACGATGATCACGTCTCGCCCCTCAATACTCTCGGCCAAATCTTGTACAACTTTCACATCGCGATTACTCTGAGTACTATTGCCGTAACTAGAAACCGTCATGAAATCAATGGACATAGGTAAATCGACCGCCCGGCACAGATCTGCCATAAAAATGGCTGAGCCACGTAATAGAGCCACCATTAATAAATTTTCAGAACCTTGATAGTGCTGCTGAATTTTCTCAGCTAACTCCTCAACTTTCTGTTTAATTTGTGCTTCAGAGATCATTACTTCAATGCTGTGCTTCATCATAAATGGCTCACTTTTCTATTCTTTAAAAGAGCGGACATCCTAATCAATTCCCCTGCCAGCGTCCAGATGATAGGTTAAACTTCTGCATAATTATCATCATGCCATCACCCACAAATCAATCAATCGGATCGCTATATTACACCGTTTGACTTAAGGCTAGCTTAGCATGAGGCCTAGCATATACAGTCATCAACGACTGCTGCAGCTAGCCCGAATATTACAGATAATGCCCTGATGATAGCACCGCTCGCTGTTATTAGCGGATTTTTGCGATTGAACGCCATGTTGATGCGTCCGGCTGATTGAAAGAGAAAAGCCTGTAACACCAAGTGATCAGTGGTGCTCGATTAACCACGCTACTCTTCTCACGAACCGCAATTAGCCAGCGCCCACCCTGATGCAGATGTGACTGCTGTCACTCCCCGGAAGTGATCCAAAACACGACCGACTGGCGCTATGTTAGAATAATTACCCGCCCACCTCTAATACCGCCCATCTCGAACCTCGAATCATTGGATCGCCCTCGCTACAACCGCACCTCAAGACGCAACACTCAGCAAAACGCTAACAAAATCGTGCATAATATTAGCGCTAACATTACGCTAATTCAGGATCTCAATGCTATACTGCGCTCTCACTCTCAGATACAGGGAAAGCTGGTGCAATCAGGCTCCAAAAAAAAATCTCGCAGCAAGGGAAAAACCACCTTAAATGATATTGCAAAACTACTCAATATCAGTGCTATCACCGTCTCTAGGGCATTAAACACCCCAGATAAAGTCTCTGAGAAACTGCGTTTAAAAGTTATTGAAGCTGTCTCTCAGCTAGGTTATGTGCCCAATCGCGCTGCCAAGTCTCTGGCGACTAACAGTACTAACACCATCGCCGTCGTCATCCCCTCTATCTCAAATACTGTTTTTAACAATGTGGTTAAAGGCATCTATGATATTAGTACCGATGCAGATTTCGATCTATTATTTGCCAACACCTATTACTCAACTCAAAAAGAAGACGATTTGATCGCCAAACTGCTAGCTCAACACCCCGATGGCATTATTGTCACTGGGCTCGACTTATCAGAGCGGTCTGAGCAACAATTAAAATCCGCCGGCATTCCCGTCGTGCAGATTATGGAGGTTGGCTATTCAAAAGCGATCGATTTAAATGTCGGAATTTCGCATATTGCCGCGGGCAAGATGATGGCCGAATACTTAATCAGTAAAAACTATCGACATATAGGCTTCATTGGCGCGCAAATGGACTATCGATCCCAGCGAAGAATGAAAGGGTTTTTAAACACCCTAGAAGCAGCTGCAGTAGACAGCTATTTACAGACAACTCAAGTTCCTTCATCGGTTAGGCTAGGCGGCGAACTTCTGGCAGACCTCATTACTGAGCATCCTCACATTGATGCTGTGTTTTGTAACAACGACGACATCGCCTACGGCGCAATCTATGAATGCCAGCGACGCAATATAGCGATTCCCCGACAAGTGGCCATTGCGGGATTCAACGACTTAGACGCATCAGCCTGTATCAACCCCTCTCTAACGAGCATCAAGACGCCATTATATGAGATGGGACAATGTGCCGCTGAATTACTGATTAGGCGTATTAAGAATTTACCAATCAAAGAGACTTGCATCGATTTAGGCATTGAATTAAAAATAAGAGACAGCGCTTAGCGGGTTAGTTTTCTTACTGACAACAGATCTTTTTCTCTTAGCCTTAATCAAGGCACAGCAGGAACACATGGCTACTTTGGCATCAACCCCACCACTGCTGAACAAAGCATGAACACTTTCAAAAAAACTCGTCGGTTATTCCACAAAACAACAAATTAAAGCATTGAACATAATAAGTTAATCATGCAATATTAGTTATTTTCTATCAGGATCAACAAGCAAATCATGGATGCTAATAACCAAATTATAAATGAGTTCATAAATCAATTAAGCCCGGGTAAGGTAATTGATCTCCAACTCGGCAGCTTGAACTTCGCCAGAATAAAACCAACCGTTATCGGCATCGATGCTGGGCGTTATATACTGGTTAAATTCCCTAATAATTTAATTTATGGCGATTACCAAGATGTAATTATCCCTGGGGGTGGAGTCATTGTTCGTTATATCCTGGAAGGCCTTAATGGTGAATGTATCGCTTTTTCAACCACTATCCAACACGTATTAACGTTTCCTGACAAGTTGATTTTTTTAAACTACCCTAAACGCATTGAAAACCGTCAGCTGCGCACTCAACAGCGTGAAAAAACGCATCTACCCGCTCTAATATCACAAAGTCAAACAGCTAATACCAATGTCGATAATGCTATTGGCGGCTATATCGTTGATATTTCTGCCCATGGCTGCCAATTTTCGTTTAGACCCGGTGCCGGCAAAGGCGGTATAAAAAAGTGCCCGATACAGATTGCAATAACAATTGTGGGTAAAGATGAACCTTGCATCATCAATGCACATGTTAAAAATAACCGGCGCGACAATGGACATATGCTGGTTGGAATTATGTTTGATGAATCATCTCTAGGGAAAGTTGCAACGCTACTTGACGAAATGGCCATTGATCAGCAGATTTAAAAAAAACAATCAGTAAGTGCCAGTGTAATTATTGGACTCAATAGCAGATTTATAAGTAAAATTTCCCGTTACTTAGCGCACAAGAACAGTAACTTTTCAGATAGGCACTCTTTATTAGCTGCCCATTTGTTATCATCACCAACTTTGGCCGTCAGCCAAACAACCGTGGAGCAATGCGGCTCACAAGCCCATGCTTACCGACTTGGCCTTGATTAGCAGCCTTTCAGGCTCTACTTGGGATTTAGTGATAGCCCTCACTATTACTTTATCGAAAACAGACCACGACTGGCTATTGGCTATTGGCTATTGGCTATTTAAATGATGTTAACTTTTGATACTCTTCAATAGAGCCCCCCACTGAGAGCTCTAAAACCGTAGTCTCACTATGCGCCTGTGCATCTTAGATCATGAACGCGAACGGGTAACTAATACCCATAGAAACAGCTGCCTACTGCGGTAGCCGCATAGGCTCGTCCTGGACACGACCTAGCTTATGGAAAAACACTAATTAAGCTATAGAGAATGACTTTATATTATTTTGCATGGAACGACACTCCACTACAGGGAACTTATAACCACTAAGAGCCTGTCGGGCCAAGCCGATCGCTGCGAGTTAGAGTAGCTTTGAGGAGCTTTTCTAGCGCTTGAGGTGAACAGATACTCTGGAACAATTTACCCTGCCAGCCCCGAAGAGGTGAGACATAGGAGCATGTCGAATAATAGCGGGCTACTTAACCACAACGAGCCAGAAAATGACCTAATTCTGCTTTTTTACAGCAGATTTGCGTTTAGTCCGACAGCTTGCTCGCTGCCAATAAGAAATTTAGTTAATATTCGTTTCACCCAAAATTATGCGAAGTAACATCGATGAAGTTTTATGTAATATGGAAAGGTCGTGAGACAGGTATTTTCACTGATTGGAATACCTGCAAGAGGCATATTGATAAGTTTGCCGGTGCCAAATATAAGTCATTTAAGACTCGAGCAGAGGCTGAGGCTGCCTATAGCGGTAAGCGGGTATCCACTACTAGCAAAAACTCATCTGTTAGCCCCAACCAGATCGCGACACACTCGAAGCTCAAGAAAAAATCTACCGCCCAGACGATTAAGACTTACACGGCTAAAGAGATTGATGCCATAAAGGTTGATATAAAAATCTTCACGGATGGTGGCTGTGAGCCGAACCCCGGTAAAGCTGGGTCTGGCCTTGCCCTCTATCATGAAAACGCTATAACCGAGCTCTGGTACGGCCTATACAACCCAGCAGGCACTAATAACACCGCTGAATTAAATGCACTGCACCAAGCTCTAATAATGGCTGAGGATAATCTTGCCAAAGGCAAGTCAGTCGCCATCTTCTGTGACTCGAAGTATTCCATTCAAAGTGTAATCCAATGGGCAAGCGGCTGGGAGAAAAACGGCTGGAAGAAGAAAACAGGTGAAATAAAAAACCTCGCGTTAATCAAAGCGATGTTTGCATTGCATCAAACGATTAAGCACAAGGTGCAAGTACTCCATGTAAATGGCCACGTCGGAGTCGAGGGTAATGAGCTGGCCGATCGAATGTCGATCATGGCGATTAAATCTCGCGAAGTTGATTTCGCACTGTACCCTGACCAGATCGATATTGAAAAAATCCTCAGGATGCGAGCAGGTTAATAAGGCGCTATTAACGCAATTGCAACAGACAGGACCCAAGCCTAAACAATGCGCACAATAGCCACTTGCCAATTGCCAATTGGCGATGGCGATGGCGATGGCGATGGCGATTTATCTGGATAACAGCTCGTCATATCTCAGCACAACATGCTTCTTAATGGACAAAAAAACACCCGCTAAACAAATATTTAACGGGTATTTAACAATGAGTGAGCCCGCCTGTAAGCCGCTTTCCCTCATAGAGAGGATCGTAGACAGTCATTCATCTGGATAATATGTCGCCATGTATCTCAATAGCCGTTGCTATTGTGACGAGCAAAGGGGCGGCTATCCTAACGCTTATCGTGGCACAAAAAAGCAGAGGCATAATAAATTTGAAAAAATGAAGGTCAACTTTCTTATCATATAGCGGACATACATTTCCTATCTCTATGGCACTATGGGGCACATAACACCTTAGAGTTTATAATCACTTTGCGCTGTGAATTCAATGAATGACTACAACACACTGACTAAATCTTTCTGTCAGAAACCTACCATGGTTTCGAAACAGTTTAATCTCTCTTTATGAATTAAATTGTTTTTAACTTCATTTTTTGTATAAATCTCTCAGATAACCCAATAGCAATTCCCGATAAGATTAGCAAACAGGCTAATAATTTAGTCATACCTATTTGTTCATTATAAAAAATCACAGAACCTAATAAACCAAATAAAGGCACTAATAACGTAAGCGGAGCCATAGTGCTCATAGGATATTGCTCAACGAGTTTATTCCAAACAAAATATCCGAGTATGGTTACTGGATACGCTTGAAATAAAACAGAAAAAGCACTCAAGTAATTCACATTACTCATCAGCATGTTAAAACCTGACGCACCATTGATCATAAAAGATAAAACAAACAAAGGTATAGGCGCAAAAGCACAAGACCACACCACAAAAGCAAACATATCATTTATAGTCACTTTTTTAATAATCAAACTAATGATGCTTAGACTAATGGCCGCAAAACTCGCAAATACAATTCCAACTAAGGTAACTGAACCATCTTCTATGGTAAAAATGAGGGCTAAACCCAATATGGAAACTAACAGTCCGATTTTACGAGTCACACTCAGTTTTTCTTTTAGAAAAAGGACGCCAAATAAAACACCTATAAATGCGCTTGACTGCAAAATCAAACTCGCCATACCGGCTGATACACCTAAATGTATGGAGAGTGTCAACATGCCCCAAACGCCGACCCCAAAAGTAAGACCATAAAAAGCTAAAATAGATAAGGGAACCTGAGGTCTCTTTATAAATAATATCGCTGGAAATGTAGCAAATGTGAATCTTAGCCCGGTTAAAATTAATGGGTCCATTTCACTAACACCTAGTTTAATGATTGAAAAGTTGAACCCCCACATGCAAGCCACAGCAACGGCGACAACTAAATGCATTTTCTTCATATTGCTTTCTCTCTCTCTGATAAAAAGTATTTGATAAGTATGAGAGATTGACCAATAATGTACAGATTCAATTTTTAAATTATTTTAGAGTACAATTTGACAACAAAATACATATTTTTTTCTAATATGATCATAGCTGATATCGAAATTGGGCGATTAAGTTTGGGTCAACGCATGCCTGCCATACGTAAATTTTCAAAAATGTATGATGTCAGTAATACCACCGCTATTAATTGCTATCAACATTTACAAGGATTAGGTTGGCTACAGGCAAAACCTCAATCAGGATATTTTGTAACCCAACCTTTTGGTAAAGATAAAAGACCAGAGTTTCCACAATTCATCAGCAAAATTAGCCAACCTAAAAGTACTGCTCAAATAAAAGCAGCTTTAAATAGCCCATTTTACATCTCGTTAATTTCGCCCGAATTAATACCAATAGAGGCACTAAACCGTTGTACACGCCAAGGTAATATCAGAAACCAACATTTATCGCATTTATACCCTGAATATCAAGGTCAGGAGAGCCTCCGCAAAGTATTAAGTCAACATTTTAGTGAACATTATTTTCCGTTAGCTGCTAATAAACTCGTCATAACCAATGGCTGTATTGATGCAGTTAAAACTGCGATAGAAGTAACAACTCAGCCCGGTGATACCATTGCAATTTCATCCCCTTGTTTTAACGGTTTAATAGAATTACTCGCCAATTTAAAGAGATCAGTGATAGAAATCCCTTGCTGTGATTCACAGCTAGACTTGAACCAGTTAGAGCAACATCTTAAAAATAAAACAATCAAAGCCTGCTTATTTAGTAGTAATCATATTAACCCACAAGGCATTTGTTTTAGTGCGCAACAAAAACAACAACTAGCTACTTTGGCAAAGCAATATCAAACGCCGATCATTGAGGATGATATTTACTTAGAGCTAAGTCATGGCACAACCAACCCTTTACCGATTAAACATTGGGATAAATCAGGTTGGGTTTTGTGGTGTGGTTCTATTTCAAAAACTATTTCTCCGAGTTATCGCCTTGGTTGGTGTGAGCCAGGAAGGTTTTTTGATCGATATTTAACCGATAGAAGTGTGCAAACTTTTGGCGTTAATCAATCAGTGCAAAATACACTGTTTGAATTCATTTATTCTGGACAATATAGTAAACACTTAAGAAAACTCAAATTAAAGCTCAATCAAAATGTACGGGATTATCATAATCTACTGAGCCAATTTTTACCTAAGCAAGCGAGGATAAGCACACCCCAAGGTGGCTTAGCTCTCTGGGTACAGGTGCCCAAACTTAACAGCCAAGTACTTCTTAATGATGCTAACAAAGATCAAATCTATTTTAGAGTTGGAAATGAATTTAGCACCTTAGCCCTTTATAAAGACTGTCTACGTATAAATATAGGCTGGTCGATTAGTGCAACTGATGAAGCATGTGAAGAAGCAAGGCGATACCAACAACTCATAAGATTATGCGAGTTAATTAAAAGGCAGTTAAATGATGTCACGTGATCAATGTAAGTACCCCTTCACCTCAATCGGAAGATCGAGACAGAGCCTTCTTACATCTGTCGGTATTGTGTACCTGAAATAGTATGCTCTGCCTCTGAGCAATAAGAATTGCTTTCGATTGCATAGCAGTTTCCGCACCATGTTTTCTCACCTCTAAAAGAGATATAGCCTATTGAAAACACTCTAGATAATGAGTGAGTCCGCCTGTAAGCCGCTTTCCCTTATAGAGAGTGTCGAAGACAGTCATTCATCTGGATAATATGTTGCCATGTATCTCAATAGCGCTTTTTCTATAGACAATATGTCGTCATGCATCTCAATAGTATTTCTCTATAGATCTATAGACAAAAAAATACCCGCTAAACTAAAGTTTAGCGGGTATTTATAATGAGTGAGTCCGCCTGTAAGCCGGGTTCTGTCGAAGACAGTCATTCATCTGGATAATATGTCGCCATATACCTCAAGCGATCTACCCGGTTCCACCGCGGGCCGCGGCACATGGAACCCTATTTGATCTTGCTCCGAGTGGGGTTTACCTTGCCACAACATGTTGCCATGTGTGCGGTGCGCTCTTACCGCACCCTTTCACCCTTACCGGTATCCATTCCCGAAGAAATAGATACTTAGGCGGTCTTCTCTCTGTTGCACTTGCCGTCGGCTCACGCCGCCCAGACGTTATCTGGCACCCTGCCCTGTGGAGCCCGGACTTTCCTCCCCTGCGTAAACGCAAGCGCGACTGCCCGGCGAACTCGGCGCATAATTTAGCAAAGACAGAAGGAAATAGCTAGAGAAATTGACAATTATTATTCCTTTCGCAGCAAAGCTTCCTGATAGAGAGCATTTTTTTTATCGCCGGTAATTTTTGCGGTTAAGGCACAGGCTTGCTTAAGTGGCAACTCTGCTATCATTAAATCCAAGACTCGTAATGTCTCGATGCTGAAGCCTGTTGTTTCGACAGGCTCTGCGCCTGATACTAGTACCACAAACTCGCCTTTTTGTTGGTTGTGGTCAGCTTTGACCCACTCAACCAAACCACTAAGCTTATCACCGTGGATAGTTTCAAAGGTTTTGGTAAGCTCGCGAGCTATGACCACATAACGATCAGCGCCTAGCACCTCTAACATGTCTTCTAATGAGTCTATAATGCGATGCGTCGACTCGTAGAAAATGACGGTGCGAGTATCATTGGCGATGCTTTCTAACTGTTTTTTTCTACCCACTCGCTTGGCGGGCAAAAAACCTTCAAATATAAAGTTATTAGAGGGCATCCCCGCAGCACTTAACGCCGTAATCACCGCAGAACAACCGGGGATAGGCACTACTTTAAAGCCAGCCTCCCTGACAGCCCGCACCAGAATGAAACCCGGATCAGAGATAAGAGGCGTACCCGCATCAGAAATAAGGGCAACACTTTCGCCTGCCGATAATTTATTAATAATTGTGGCTACTCTTTGCCTTTCATTATGATCATGAACTGATATCATTGGTGTTTTAATGTTAAACTGCGCCATTAAACGAGCGCTGTGACGGGTATCTTCTGCGGCAATCAAGGCAACGGATTGCAATACTTCAATAGCTCTGTGGGTGATATCCCCGAGATTACCGATTGGCGTAGCAACCACATACAATGATACATCTAACATTTTTTCAATCCTACTAGGGTTTATAAACAACATGACGAATCTAAAACGCTTCGCGATGATAGCGCTATTTTCTATTATAGCAACTGCTTGTAGTACCCAGCAGCCAATAAAGAGTACGGAAAGCAAACCCAGTGCTACCAAAGAGGACACCAGCACCATTAAAAACCTGCTGCTGCAGGCTGAAAGCGAGACTGGTTTAAAAGCAGCTCAACTTAAATTACAAGCTGCCAAGCTGATGCTAGTTAACCAGAAATATACAGATAGCATCGCTCTCTTGAACAGTATAGAGCCACAAAGTCTTCCAGAGCAACTCAGCGACACTATTGCCATTGCCAAAGCCCAAGCATTTATTGGTTTAAAAGATGGCAATAGTACTATCAACATTCTCTCTAGCATTACTGACAAGCCCGATTACAGCAATGCGCAACAAGCCATTAAATACCAATTATTGGCAAGCGCCTACGGCTTAACTAATCAGCTAGATAAAGAAGTAACGGCTTTAATCACCGCCAACGATTACAACGACAACTCAGAAGAGCAATTGTCATTAAACGAACAAATCTGGCAATTATTCAAAACGCTAGATACCCCGAGCTTGCAGGCAATTAATCAAGACCCGGACAATAGCTATAGCTTGCGTGGCTGGCTAGCTCTCATTATAAAATTCAAAGAAACACCCAACACTGAAAAAGTAATTTCCAACCAATGGTATAAAACGTGGGGCGCTCATATCGCCGCAAAATACCAGCCTATCGAGTTAGCACAATACCTATCTAGAGAGCCTCTGCATAATGTCAGCTATGAATACTCTCATGTGTTGGTTGCGCTACCTGCAGCAGGCAAATATGCCAAGGGCGCTAGTGCAGTACTTGCAGGCATTAAATTAGCCGCTACTCAGGCACAAAACAGCACCGTACAGGTGAGCTATATCGACAGCAGCCAATACAACAGTGCAGCGGATATATTACGCAAAGCCGAAGAGCTTAACGCAGACGCCATCATCGGCCCGCTCGACAGAAACCTTGTCGCACAATTCGCTCAAATAAAAACATTACCACTACCGGTATTAGCACTTAACAGCAGTCCAATTTCCAACAGCAATCTGTATCTGTTTGCACTATCAGATGACGACGAAGTGAGAGACGCCGCTCAAAGAGCATTTAATGATGGTCAGCGCAATATTTTAGTATTAGCCCCTGAGGGCGATAAGGGAATGATAGCGGCCAACACTTTCAACAATCAATTCAACTCTCTCGGCGGACAAGTAGTATCAACGACCTTTTATGATACCAACGAAGGTAACGTGACCAATGCTATCGCGCAAATGCTACAACTCGATCAAGTTGAAATAAGAAAGCTGCAGAAAAAACTGAAAACAGCCGAATTGCGTGACAAGATTCACACTATGATCCGCAAAGACGTCGATGCAATATTTCTTTTCGCCTCCGCCTCAGATGCCTACCAAATTGGCCCTAGCATTCTCTATTTTTACGCTGACAATCTACCACTGTACACTACCTCTAGAGTCTACTCAGGAAAAAGTAATCCGGTAAAAAATGTCGACCTAAACGGGATGATGTTCGGGGACTTACCTTGGGTACTCACCCCGAGTAACGACAAGCAGGTACTGGCTACACAGTTCAGCAATACTGATAGCCGCTTTGGCCGTTTATACGCGTTTGGCATTGATGCGCTTAATCTCGCTCCCAGCTTATACAATTTATCCTCAGAGCCTGAATCTAGCATACTAGGCGAAACAGGACAGCTGTCTATCTCTGCAGAGAACCTAGTAGAAAAGTCTCTCACCTGGGCCCAGTTTATCAATGGAGAAGCCGTACCCATTATCGCGCAATAAGCTAAAACCTTCAGCTGACCCAGCAATATCGATTCTTAGCCTAGAATCGGTCGCTGGGCGCGAAAAGATTGAGCAAGAAACCTGTTTGTATACTGAGACAGGAAACCTGCTATTAGAGCAACGCACTAGCCCATGGATGGGCAAACCAGAACAACCCAGTAGCAATGTCGATAAAAGCAGAATACCTAACATCTAGCATGGACGCATAACAGCCTGATAAGAAAGCTGCTAGGCTTTAGCAGCAGAATCTCATGCAGGCTTTGCTGAGCCGACTGCCAACCAAGGCACAATAACCAATCAGCGACACAAACATTAATACACTATGCAAAAACAAGGTAAAGAAGCAGAGATTAAAGCAATTCAATGGCTTGAGCAGCAAGATCTGCAGCTATTAGAAACTAACTATTTCTGTCGTTTTGGTGAAATTGATATAATAATGTTGGATAACAACATGTTAGTTTTTATAGAAGTAAGGCTGCGCAGCACCAGTAATTTTGGAGGCGCCGCGAGCTCTGTAACACGTAGGAAACAACAGAAAATTATAACGACTGCGAATCATTTTTTAATGTGCCGCCCTCAATATGCTAAACACCACTGTCGCTTTGATGTCATCGCATATGAAAGTAGCTCTGTACAGAGCAGCCCAGTATGGTATAAAGATGCCTTCAGAACTTAGGAAACGATCGATGAAACTTGAAGATCGCATTATTAATCAATTTCATAACTCAATGGATGTTAGCGCTAATACCATTGAGCAATATACTCCCCTTATAGCTCATGCCAGCGAGATATTGTTGCACTGCTTAGTCTCTGAGAAAAAAATACTCTGTGTCGGCAATGGTGGCTCAGCTTCTCTGGCACAACACTTTTGCGCTTTACTGCTAAGCAGATTTCGCACAGAGCGTCCGGGACTTCCCGCCATTTGCCTGAGCACCGATGGCAGCACTATTACCGCGGTCATTGAAGATATTAATTTTAGCGATATATACTCAAAACAGATTAGCGCACTGGGCCAACCTGGGGATGTTTTACTGCTGACCACCACCCATGGAAAATCCAGCAGCTTAGTGCAGGCAATTCAAGCCGCCCACGATCGAGAAATGATGGTTATCGTCTTAAACGGCGGAGATGGCGGAGACGTCACCGCACTTTTACGCCCAGATGAGGTCGAAATATGCGTGCCCTCGCACGACAACAGTTTAATCCATAATACCCAATTATTAGTATTACACTGTCTTTGTGATCTAATCGATTTTCAATTATTTGGAGCCCAATAATGCCCAATTTCAAGCTAGTTTCTTTTATTATATTTGCCACTCTTTTGACCGGCTGCGCCAGCTTAATAGGACAGACGACCAGCGAACCCATTACCAGCAGCCCCGGGCTAAGAACAGCCGGAGCTGTTCTTGAAGATGAGATCATTGAAAATAAAATATTAGTTAATTTAACCCAGGCATCTGACGAGCTCAAAAATTCACACATTAATGTAGTGAGTTTTAATGAAAATGTTCTGCTAGTAGGACAAGTTCCAACGCAACAGGTAAAGACCGAGGCGATGCGCATCGCCAAATCCACCCGCAAAGTTAACAGCGTACACAATGAACTATCAATCGCCGGCCCAACCTCACTATTGATCAGAAGTAATGACTCTTACTTAACCAGTCGCGCTAAAGTAAATCTCTTAATCTCACAAAATGCCAACGGCATACGGATTAAAGTGATTACCGAAAACGGCACGGTATTTTTAATGGGATTAGTTACCCGTGCTGAAGCTCAGTCAGCAGTCGATGAAGTTGTAAATATCTCTGGGGTGAGAAAAATAGTCAAAGTGTTTGAATATATAGATTAGAAGAGTTATCCACAAACAAAAAAAGGTCAATAAATGACCTTTTTTTATGCCTGTCACCGATCATCTTACAACTTGCAGCTTTGGCCTTTTAGACTTTTTCGGTTCCGGGGGTGAAGGCGGCTGTGGATTTTCAAAAAACTCTACGCCGGGCTCCATACCAAACCCCATACCCATGCCACTCTCTTTTGCATAAATTGCCATCACCGCAACCATAGGCACGTAGACATTCATCGGCACACCCCCAAAACGCGCATTAAAGCTGACCGAATCCTCAGCTAAAGACAGGTTTTGCACAGCGGAGGCATTAATGTTTAAAACAATTTGGCCATCAGAAACAAACTGCTCGGGGACCATAACCCCTTTAATTGTTGTATCAACAACTATATGGGGCGTGCATTGGTTATCCACCAACCACTCGTACAACCCACGCAATAAATACGATCTACTCGGATTCAAGATACCACCTTAACGAAAATTATTAGAAACTAGGGTACAGTTTAAACACAGAGTAGAACTAAGACAAGTCAATCGAGCAAACAAGATAGAAACCTTTATCTTGCAAAAAATTATCTAAGATAAACTTGTGCAACAACACTGCAGGGGCAATCAGAGATACTTTTCTTATAGCAAAAATAAAGGGATGATAATCATCCCTTTATGCTAACTATAAGACTGTGTAGAGACAAACTTAGAAACGTAGTTCACGCTCGTATTCAGAGAGCGCCTCTTGAAACGCCTCTCTTTCAAAAAGCCGATCCATATATTGTAGCAAGTGCTCACACTGATCTTCTGGTAACTCGATCCCCAATGTCGGTAAACGCCATAAAATAGGCGCAATACAACAATCTACTAAGGTAAAGTCTTCACTCATGAAATAATTCTTTTCAGCAAAAATTGGCGAGATAGTCACTAGGCTATCACGCAGCTGCTTGCGAGTTGATGCCAAGTCTTCAACCGACAATTTTCCGCCCAGTATATCATCAACCAAAACACACCAATCTTTTTGAATACGGTGCATATATAAACGACTTTCTGCTCTAGCAACCGGGTAGACAGGTAATAGTGGTGGATGCGGAAAGCGCTCATCCAAATATTCCATCATTACATTTGGCTCGTACAACACTAATTCACGGTCGACCAAAGTGGGCAGAGAGTTATAAGGATTCAACGACGCTAAATCTTCAGGAATATTACCTGCATCACAATCATTTATTTCTACTGCAACACTTTTTTCCGCTAGCACAATACGTACACGGTGGCTGTAGTGATCTGACCCATCAGAATAAAAGGTCATGGAAGAACGTTTAGTCACAACTCCCATCGAAGTTCCCTCAGTAATATTTAGCTAAAAACAAAATAAGCGCGACCTATAACAGGTCACGCTCATATAAAGTCCGCTACTATAGCAGATAATTGGCTTAGTCGGTATTTCAATTAATGAATATCTTTCCAGTATTCTTTCTTTAATGCATAGGTAAAGAAGAAGAATAAGAACAAAAAGATCAATACATTCACTCCCATCGACTGGGACTGCAAAGTGTGAGGAGCACCTATGTATGACATAAAGTTAACCAAATCATAGATGGTTCTATCAAATTGCTTGGCACTTTGCTCTCCCGTCCCCTCAACTAAACTGTAACAACCGCCGATTTCGATCCCGGTTAATGGGTCTATCTCGGTGATATTATCAGCCAATTCAGCTTCGGAACAATGATTGAGCTGCACCCCCTGCAGGTACCCTAAAACATTAGGCATACCGACATCTTTAAACACGGAGTTGTTGACACCCCAGGGACGCGAATCATCCTGATAAAAACTTCTCAGGTAAGTATAAACCCAGTCAGAACCGCGTAACTTTGTCACTAATGTCAGATCGGGAGGCGCTGTACCAAACCAATTAGCCGCATCCGCTGCTGGCATAGCATTAGTTATTTTATCCCCTACCTTTTGCTCGCTAAAGATCAGATTGCCTTTCAACAATTCCGTGGGCACTCCAATATCCTCTGCGGTACGCAGATAGCGCTGATACTGCAGAGAATGACAACCTAGGCAATTATTGACATAAGTGGTCATCCCCCTCTGTAGAGACGATTGGTTATTCAAGTCAACGTTAATTTTATCAAGGTGCGCACCACCAGAGCCAAATACTAGGGCGGGCAGCAATGCCATTGCCAGTGTCAATATGATTTTTTTCATTAGCCTGTCACCCTATCTGGAACCGGTTTGGTTTTTTCCATTCTGGTAAAGAACGGCATGCCAAAAAAGTAAGCAAAGTATAGTGCTGTACAGATTTGAGCGATGACAGTACGAACCGGAGTAGAAGCCACCACACCTAGATAGCCTAAGATACAGAAGCAAACAGCAAAGACCACAATACCCACTTTACTCGCCCATCCTTTGTAGCGAATGGATTTAACTGGCGAGCGGTCTAACCACGGCAAGACAAACAGGATTGCAATGGCAGCCCCCATCACCACCACACCAGGGAACTGCGAGGCCGCTATCGGCGGAATAGCACGCAACATGGCATAGAAGGGAGTGAAGTACCACACTGGCGCGATATGCGGCGGCGTTTTCAGTGGGTTAGCCGGCTCATAGTTAGGCGCTTCAATAAAGTACCCTCCTCCCTCGGGGAAGAAGAATACAATCGCACAGAAAACAAACAGGAATACCACCACACCGACAATGTCTTTAACACTGTAATAAGGATGAAACGGAATTCCATCCAGCGGAACACCATGCTCATCGACTGTGTCTTTTATTTCAATGCCATCAGGGTTATTTGAGCCCACTTCGTGCAATGCAATAATATGTAAAACCACCAGCGCCAATAATACAATGGGCAGTGCTATTACGTGCAGGGCAAAGAATCGAGTCAAGGTCGCACCTGAGATAAGATAATCACCGCGAATCCACTGCGCCAAATCAGGCCCAATAAAAGGTACTGCTTCAAACAATGAGACAATTACCGCCGCGCCCCAATAGGACATTTGGCCCCAAGGCAGCAAATAGCCCATGAATGCCTCAGCCATCAAGGCCACATAAATGACCATACCAAAGATCCAGACCAACTCACGAGGGTTGCGATAAGACCCATACAACATACCGCGAAACATGTGCATATAAACGACAAAGAAAAATGCAGAAGCTCCGGTTGAGTGCATATAACGGATCAACCAACCATAGTCGACATCTCGCATGATGTATTCTACAGAGTCGAATGCACCTTCATTGGTGGGTGTATAGCTCATCGTTAACCAAATACCGGTCAAAATTTGATTGACCAGCATCAGCATGGCTAAAGAGCCGAAAAAATACCAAAAGTTGAAATTCTTCGGGGCATAATATTTGGATAAATGATCTTCCCACATGGCTGTAGCCGGAAAACGATCATCAAACCATCCCATAAGCCCAGGATTTCCCTTATTTCTCTTGCCAGCCATTATGCTGCCTCCTCAGGATTTAAACCGACCACTAACACATTTTCGCTCTCATAATAATGCGGTGGGATCACTAAATTTTTAGGTGCAGGAGACCCTGCAAAAACCCTTCCTGACAAATCAAAACGCGAACCGTGACAAGGACAGAAATAACCACCCACCCAATTTTCATCGAATGGCTGCGGCCCAACTTCTGGCATATAACTAGGCGAACAGCCTAAGTGAGTGCAAATACCGACGATAACTGCAATTTCTTCTCGCACCGAACGTGCCGGCGTATGGGGTATATAATCAGGCTGCTGCTGAAGCTCTGAATCGGGATCAGAGAGCTTATCTGCAAGCGTTGTGAGCGTCGCAAGAGTCTCTTTACTCCGCTTTACCACCCAAACGGGCTTGCCCCGCCACTCAACAATCATCTGCTGACCTTCTTCGAGCTTACTAATATCAGCTTTTGCCGGCGCACCGGCTGCCCTCGCCTTAGCACTTGGGTTCCAAGAACCCAAAAAAGGCACGGCAACGCCCGCGGCCCCCACTGCACCCATTGCAGAAGTTGCACCTATCAAAAGGCGCCTGCGGCCAACATTTACGTTGTTCTCGGTCATTGCAATCTCGCTCATCAAGATCTCTCCATCTTAATTGCCATACCGCTCGTCTATGCAAGCGTCCTATAACAACACGGTATATTACCAAACTGTAACTGTAACAAATATATCCAAATGTTAAAGAATATCCACTCTTTTATCAAGGTTAATTAATATTATAGACGAGGAATCCCATCAAAGTTGTCATAACGCAAGATAATAGCTGCCAGTGAATTAAACAGCTTATTTTTAGCAAAAAAAAACGTTCGTAGCACGAGGCCACGAACGTTTTATTATGATAACTGCCCGAAGACAGTAATCGATTAACGCTTTGAGAACTGAGGACGTTTACGCGCTTTGCGTAATCCAACCTTCTTACGCTCTACTTCACGAGCATCACGTGTAACGAAACCTGCTTTACGTAGCGCAGGACGTAATGTCTCATCGTATTCCATCAACGCACGTGTTACGCCGTGACGGATTGCTCCAGCTTGACCAAAACTGCCGCCGCCTTTGACAGTGACAAAAAGATCAAACTTTTCTAGAGTAGACGTTAGCTCTAGTGGCTGACGCACGATCATACGTGCTGTTTCACGACCAAAGTAAACTTCGATTGTGCGATCGTTAATAGTGATAACACCTGTGCCTGGACGCAAAAATACGCGAGCAGTAGATGTTTTACGACGACCTGTACCGTAATACTGAGTAGCTGACATAATCTACTTCCCCTTATATTTTCAATTCTTGTGGCTGCTGAGCCGCATGTGGATGTTCAGCGCCAGCGTATACTTTAAGTTTAGTATACATAGCACGTCCTAGTGGACCTTTTGGTAGCATGCCTTTAACTGCAAGCTCGATAACACGCTCAGGGAAATTAGTAATCATAATTTCGAAGTTAGCTTGCTTAAGACCACCTGGATAACCAGTGTGACGGTAGTAAATCTTATCTTTACGCTTGTTACCAGTAACGTGAATTTTTTCAGCGTTAACAACAACAATGTAATCACCCGTATCAACGTGTGGAGTGAATTCTGGCTTATGCTTGCCGCGTAAACGACGTGCAATTTCAGTAGCCATACGACCCAGAGTCTTTCCCTCTGCATCAATTACATACCAGTCGCGTTTGACTTCGGCTGGCTTAGCAACAAAAGTTTTCATCTTTGTTCGCCTTAACTTTTAAACCTAGCTCACAGATCTGACACAAGTGTCGCGCCTGCTACCGGTTTAGCTTATAATTATTAGTTACTTTAATATTGATCAAGTAACATCGAACCCCAAAATCGAGGAGCGCGAATCATACATAAGAACCAAAGCAAAAGATAGGGGATTCAAGAAATAAAAAAAGCTATGAGCGGTGAGCAACAAAGTACCGTTCTCACACCAAGCTCCGTCAATACATTTCGTTAAGCTTCTAACTTTCCCTTTCCCAGCTGCTCCAACCCTAACTTTGCAAATTTAACCACTGAAGCATAATGCTTATCTCGAATCAGCTGCTCAATGATCACTGGATCTATATTCAAATAATCGTGCACTAATGCGTTTCGCATCCCGATAATTATCTTCCAATTGGTATTAGCCACTTGCGAAACACCGTGAAGTTCAAGCCTTTCAAATGCCTGATAAGCACTGGCGGGTGCCACACCATTAAGTTGTTTACACCAATGTTTAGCGATACCAATACTCGCTTCAATAATAATCTGTAAAGTACGCTCTGCCGCTCTATATTCAAATCGATTAAATTTACGTGCAATAGCAATAGCCGTTAAATCTTTTAATTCTGCATCTAGTTCTTTAACGTGTTGCAACATCGCTAATGTATATGTTTCTTCCATCATTTAATCCATATGCCGGTAATGATATTCATAGTCTAATTCCCACTTTGACATGATTGACCGCGAAACCCTAAATTCATGCTCAGGTGATTTATTGATAAGGAGCTGACCGGTTTGCAAAACCCCCATTGCTAAAGGAATAGCAGCCTGCATATCAAATATTGATAACTTACCCTCAGCTAACTGCAATTGCTCACACCAGTCTAACGCTAGTAATTCAGGGCGTAACCTACGCTTTAAAATATCGGATTCGACTTGAGTAAAAAGAACAGCCAAGTCAACATCACTATGTGCCCCACTATTACCTTTAGCATGTGAGCCATATAGCCACAGAGCATCGATAGCGATATCGGCAGCTGCAAGCTCTATAAACCGAGATTTAATCTGTTGAAAATCCAAGGGAATAAATTCCTGAAAATTAAAACTAGTTTATCAAAGGGTGGGGAAGTTGCAAGATGTCTATGCTCTATGCTCTATGCTCTATGCTCTATGCTCTATGCTCTATGCTCTATGCTCGGACAGTTTCTTCATAAATCAAACAACCGTGTCAATATTTTTCTCTTTCTAGCCTTCTAGCTGCCCTTAAGCCTTATGCTCTTTTGCCAGATATTCATGAGACTGCATTTCCAGCAGGCGACTCTTGGTGCGCTCGATTTCAAAGGATAATCTACCCTCTGTATATATCTCAAAGATTGGCACTTGCGCTGACAAAATCAACTTCACCCCACTATCATAAAATTCATCGACTAAATTTATAAATCGCCTAGCCGCATCATCATTGTCTCTGCCCATCTGTGGGACATTTGAAATCAACACGGCATGATAAATTTTAGCCAATTCAATATAATCATTTTGCGAGCGGGCACCGAGGCATATTTCAGAAAAATCAAACCAGACCACATCCTCACAACAGCGCCTAGAGAGAATCTCACGACCATTTACCTCAACTAATTCCCCTTCGACGACTTCATCTAAATCCGGTGCTAAATTTTCAAAACTTTTATTTAAACTAATATCAGCAGCCGCATCTAACGGACAATGGTAGAGTTCAGCCTGCTCTAATACCCGCAGCCGATAATCGATACCACCATCGACGTTAACGATTTCGGTATGCTCTTTCAACATCGCAATGGCGGGCAAAAAACGCGCCCGCTGCAAACCATTAAGATAGAGGTTATCGGGAATTATATTAGAGGTCGCGACCAGCGAGACTCCCTGAGCAAACAACCGCTCAAACAAACCACCCAGAATCATGGCATCGGTAATATCCGACACAAAAAACTCATCGAAGCAGATAATACAGGCCTCATCCGCATACTTTTTAGCAATTGCATCCAATGGGTTCGCCTGCCCTTCTAACTCTCGAAGATCCGCGTGCACCCGCTGCATAAAGCGATGGAAATGGGTTCTCACTTTTCGCTCAAAAGGCAAGCTATCATAAAACGTATCCATCAAATAAGTTTTACCGCGCCCGACACCGCCCCAAAAATACAAACCTTTTACCGGCACTTTAACCACTGGCTTAGCAAACAACCTGCTTAAAAAACCAGACTTAGCGACTGGCTTTTGATCCTCAATCAAATCGTCATACAAACGCTGTAAATGCTTCACCGCAATTTCTTGAGAGGCATCGTATGAAAAATCATCGCGTTTAAGATCTTGCTGATAACGTAATAGAGGGGGCAGAGCCAAAGACATAATGCTAATCACTTTTCTTAACTTAGAGAGAGGATTTTTAAGCTGCGCACTGTACTCCTGAAAGGGAAATTGTGCAAATATTCGGGAAGTAGGAGTCGTTAGTCGTTAGTCGTTAGTCGTTAGTCTTTAGTCTTAAGTCTTTAGTCT
>JABSRA010000062.1 GCA_013215445.1 Oceanospirillaceae bacterium | reverse complement strand
ATTGAGTTTGAGGATGAGCTAACTCCTTATGTTTAAATAACTAAACGAGCAGTTACACAGAATGTTTTACAGCCTCCAAAGAATGTGTTAATTGGTCTTACTTGCTTATGAAAAACACCTTTAAACATAAACTATATCCCGTTCGATTGTCATTATTGATACCGGTATTTGAAATATAAATTATGTTACCAGTAACTGCTCGGGTAGAAATCAGTGTTGGCTCAATTTACGTATGGGATAAGCAACGATCCCCGTGATAGATTCAACCTCAATACTTTATCAGACAATTAAATATCGATTATGCCCGTATGCCACTACACACTGGGTTTGAAGCTTAGACTTAAAATAATAGTAGCCCTATATAATTACCTACAGGAAATATTTTTTTCAGTGAATATGGATTACGAGTGCCTATATAAAAATTAAAAATAATACAATTAAGCTTTCGTGAATGGAAGTTTTTTATTAACAATTACCTATGATATCTCTGTAGTGGTCAGTGATCCTGAATTAAGCAGGCAAAGCATAGACGAAGCTGTAAAAGTGCGGTTTACAGCTTAATTGCGTCCCACTACAATTCCCCCAAACACAGGCTCTAAAACCTCTGCTTTGTGTCATTCTGTCAATTAAGCTACGAGTAATCTAGTGTTTATCTCACTCAAGTGACCGTTAATTGATTGCTGAACGGAATTGGTAGCGGTTAATAAATCTATACAGCTAATAGCCTAAAAGGATACTGCCCTATACATCAAGGGGTCTGTAAGAAGATGAGAGAAGTGCTGAGAAGGGTGTATGGTGTCCCAGAGAGGAATTGAACCTCCGACCTGCGATTAGGAGGTGGGGAGTCTATGTGTCTACAGGACCAATTATTACGGTAGTTTCAAAATTTTATTGGAAAAATATTGGGTAGGCAGGAATTTGGCCAAAAAAAATGCCCGATAAGGGCATTAATTTAGAATGAAATGGTGACCTCGCCCGGGCTCGAACCGGGAACCTACGCCTTAGGAGGGCATTGCGCTATCCAATTGTGCCACGAAGTCAGCTGGCGTGATATTGCCAAAGTATATGCATACTGTAAAGTGTTTTATGGGGCACAAGTTACATAGTTTTACTATTATCCAAACCTCTTCCTTTTTCTTTAGGGAAGCAGCGATTAGCTCTTCAAAGCTACCTGTCTAATTTCTTAGGCCTATATTTGTGTTAAAGCGCAGCTTTATTGCTTCATGATAGGCTTACTTCACCAATAATCTGCGATTTGCCGCCTCTTGGACGGATTGATACTAGAGTTTAGTCCGCTGGTTGAACTGGTAAATATTTTCCAATGTGAACATGACTACCAGATTGAGGTGATTATTCGCTAACCCTTTATATCGTACTTTTTTAAACTCACTTCTGAGCACCAGGGTACCCAGCGTCAGCTAAAACATACTTCTCTTCACCCTGTAGTAGATGGTGTGCTTGGTTCAAATCATGCTCGTTGGCTTCTATTGTCCTAATGTATGGATCAGCCCTGATTTAACATCGATACCGATATGCGTTTACATTCCAAAATGCCACTGGTTGCCTTTCTGGGTTTGGTGCATCTCAGGCTCACGTTGGTTCAGTTTATTTTTAGTGGATGATGGCGCTTCGATAATCGTCGCATCTATTGAACTACCTTCTTTGGCTAATACGCCCGACTCTTCAAGCTATTGATTGTTAGTCTCGAAGATCTGTCGACCTAAGCAATGCAGTTCTAACAAATGGCGAAAATACATAATTGTTCTATGGTCAGGGATTGATTGCCTAATGACGGTTTGGCAAAACGTATTATTGAAGCCGTTTCATAGAGCACATCTTCCATTGTCGTATCACTCAAGCTATACCATTGCTGAAGGCAGTAAGCAGGTAATATTGAAGACAGAGGGGGTTGCTTACGGCCATTACTAGCTTTAGGATAATAGGGTGCTATTCGTTCTTCAAGGGCATGCCAAAGGATAATGATGTCCATCTTCGCTGAGAATTTTCCTTTACGAATGACATGCTTAGTTTTGCTGAAATCTAAATCGGAAAACCCTAGTTGCTGTTCCAACAACATTATCTTACTGATAGTTAGGCGGGTATTATTTCGTATTAGACACTAAATCGCTGTTTCCTTGACAAAGATTGAAAAGACTAAAGGATTGTTTAATAGATGATAAATGCAATTGTGATTTAGGCTTTGCCGATTCGGCTCTGTCCAGCGTAATCGCCTTTGCTGCCTTTAGCATTATAGAGGATATTGTTGGCTTGTTGGCCTTGTAGGATAGATAAGATAGTGTCTAGATTTTTTTGATTTCTAGTCAGGACTTGCTCGTTCACTGAATTGGCTTCAATGACGTTTTGCAAAGTCTCTTCGAGCTGCTGCCAATTGACTTGATGTTGCTGTGAGTCAGTGGTGTTTTTGTTGCTAGTGAAGAAATCTTGAATACTTTGAGGTGAGCTTTCAAAGTTGTTTGTTTCGAGGAGTTGCTTGCGCTGCTGAATGTTACTGGAGAATTTGTTTAGCAATTCTGCCTTGTCAGAGGCGGATTGTTTGATGTTGTCGATATCTCTGAGCGATAACGCCGTTAGTTCTGTCGCTAAAATAACATTTACTTTGCTAAGGATGTCTATGCCCGAGAGTGTGAGGGCATCAAATGTCAGGTAAATATCATTATTCATAAACTAGCCAAGTTGTGACTCGAAACTAAGGAGTTTTTCAGCAACGTTTTGATAGTTAATACTGTAGCTACCATCAGCAATTGCCGCTTTTATGCTGGCAACTTTATCACTGTTTACGTCAGATGTATTCGCGATAATAGCATCAGCTTTTTTCAACGATTGCGCAGTAGTACTCAACTCAAAAGTGTCTTTCGCCCCATTGTGCTTCTCAATAGTAGGGCTTGTATCAGTCTGGGCAGTACGCTGAGTGCTGACCTTGCCACGAGTCATCGAGTGTGATGATGCGCTCGTAAGATCAATAACCATTTTAATATCCTCATTAAATTCTAAAGAGCTTAACGGCTGCTTTTAATAGAACTTTAACAATTCATTGGATTATTTCATAAATATACAAAATTTTCTGAAAAAATATGAAGAAAGTTTTTTGTCGTGTTTGTTTGATATAACTATATAATCTCATGTATATTATTTGCAATCAATGGTTTATTTATTTGGGTTAGTTGAGACTCTGCCTTTTGCAATGACATAGGCCCTTATTACTTTACCTGATCTAATATTTTTGATTCGAATTTGACGTCCTTTTTTACCGCTCTGCAGGGCTGTGCCCAAGGTGGAAATAGTTAAGCCATTGGCTCCCGCTTCAATGATAACGGAGTCGCCTTTGGTTATTAACGTGGGTAAGTCCAGCATATGTGGGCCGATGACTTGTTGGCTTTTGATCGTCCTCTTGGCTACTTTTCCTAAAATAGTATCGGGGCGGGTAAAATAAGCACGGTAAAGTTTAGTGATGTCGGTCGGTTGGAAGTGAATATTGTCTACGGTTAATGTCTCACCTTTGAAAAGGGGTACTTTGGCACTAGCAACTAGGTAAATGATAGAAATTTTCAGGCTGATATATGTAGACCATTTTGGGTGTTTACATGTTATTCTAAGGGATGTGCGGCCGCCAGTAGGCAGTGTTTTTACCGTAGATAATTTAAATTCACGACATTTAGAATTATTTATATTCGTGTTTGGTTGATTAAAGTCTATATTGATAATAGCTTTGGGGTATATTTTGGATAGATCTGCATGGATCTGTTGCTTGATCTCTTGGCTAAGTGAGGCGGCGATTACAGGGTAGGCTAGAGTGTTAAGCAAAAAAGTAAGGCTGCCAAGAATAACTATTTTAATAAAGGTCACATTTACGTCCTGAATAATCAGTAGACTAAATGTGAGTCACTGATTCTACAAAAAAGTTGGGGTTTGATATAAATCATGTCAGGTATTTTAGATAGTGTAAACCTACGGACCCAGTTAGTGGGGCAAAACCGCTTAGAGTTATTGTTGTTTAATCTAGAGACTGCTCAGCAATACGGGATTAATGTATTTAAAGTGAGGGAGGTGCTGCAGTGCCCTAAACTCACCGAAATACCTAGGCAGACATCTGCAATCAAAGGAATGGCCCATATTCGGGGAGAGACTATTCCTGTTTTGGATTTGGCTGAGGCAATCGGTCGGCCGCCATTAGATAGAAATGGAGAAGACTCCTTTCTGATAGTGGCTGAATATAATAAGCGTACATTAGCATTTTTGGTGCGCAAAGTTGATCGAATAATCAATACTAATTGGGATCAAATAAATGCACCGCCAGCAGAAATAGGGGTTGAAAATTACCTGACCGCTATCTTTGAATACGAAGGTGCTCTCATTGAGATATTGGATGTGGAGCAGATATTGGCCGATTTGTATCCTCAGTCGACAGAAGTTAGTGCTGAGATTGCGACCGATGCTATTCGTGCCAAAGCCAAAAAACACAATGTACTTATCGTCGATGATTCAAGCGTTGCTCGCAATCAAATGCAGCGTAGCTTAGAGAATCTAGGGGTGACGGTTACCCAGTGTAATAATGGTATGGAGGCATGGCAGCTGTTAGATGGCTTGGCTGGCTCTGGCGTTGAGATAACCGACCATTTCTTAATGATGATTTCTGATATTGAAATGCCAGAAGTTGATGGTTACACATTAACAGCGATGGTTCGGGAAGATGAGCGTATGGATAAAATGCATATCGTGTTACATACTTCTCTGAGCGGTGGATTTAATGTATCGATGGTGAAGAAAGTAGGGGCTAACGGCTTTTTGGCCAAATTTAATCCAAATGACTTAGCCAGTGCCGTTGTTGAGAGAATTAATGCTGTTGAGGGGGTGTAAGGCTTTCTAGCGGCTGCTGATATGAATCCATTTACTATTACCCCAAAAGGTTTCAAGCAATTTAGCAGCTATTTAGAGAATAGCTGCGGTATTGTCTTGGCAGATAATAAGCAGTATTTAGTACAGTGTCGTCTCTCGAAGTTAATGAGTGATCAAGCCCTGCCCGGGCTTGAGCAGTTAGTGGATAAAATGTCTACCCTGCAAGGGCGTCAGTTGACGGATATGGTGGTCGACGCAATGACGACTAACGAAACGCTTTGGTTTCGAGACTCTCACCCTTATGATGTGCTGGCCAAGAGATTGTTTCCTGAGCTTTTAGCCTCTAGCACCTCCAATATGAAAATTTGGTCAGCTGCTTGCGCGACTGGACAAGAGCCATATTCGATCTCGATGGCTGCAAGTGAGTACATAGAGAGCAAGAGTAATCTAAAAGGCGCTAAGCTGAGTATTATAGCCACCGATATCTCCTCCACGGCTCTGAATGCGGCAAAAAAAGGGGAATATGAGTTGTTTGCTCTAGGTCGAGGGCTGAGTAGTGAGCGCCAGAAAAAATTCTTTACTCAAGTTTACGCAGATACATGGAGAATTAATCAACAAATTAGAGAGGCTATTACCTTCAAGGCCATTAATTTGTTGGACAGTTATTCGATGATAGGTAAGCCGGATGTGGTTTTTTGTCGCAACGTTCTTATCTATTTTTCCTCTGATCTTAAAAGACAAATCTTAAGAAAAATTCACACTCAGCTCAGTCCCGGTGGTTACTTGGTATTGGGTGCGTCTGAATCCCTGTCGGGGTTGTCGGATATGTTTGAAATGATTCACTGTCACCCAGGGATTTTATATAGGGCTAAGTAGCCCTATCTTGTTCGTCTCTTTCGCTAAATGTTAGCCTTCGATAAAAGATCGATTCCCCGCCGCTTGCTGTGATCGTTTTTTGCTTTTCCGTGCTTTAGTATGCTTAGTTTTAGATAGTGAAGGCTCGCAACGCGAGATTGCTTGCTACGGGGAATTTGAATTCTACTCTTGGCTAATGTCATTATCTATGCCGAATCTTGCACCCAATAGCTGGTGCTCATGTGTGCTCTTTGATTTTACAGGCTTCTTTTTCTCTTTCTCATTAATCCAGACGCGCCAGTACGGCATTCAATCGAAAAAAATCCCGTGCAACAGTTAGTCTCACTATCATCACAACATGCCTGCAATATACGGGCTATGAAATATTTCAGATTGCGGCAATGTATGGCGTAGAAAGCGGCATGTCATTGCCGGAAAAGTATGGATTTGGAAAAATATAAATTTTATTCTTTTAAATCAGATGGTTGAGGTTAATGTATTTCTGGCACTAAAATTGCTTTATATAACCTAAGAATTAACAGAGGTGATAAATGGCGATTTCATTTGATACAGCATTAGGGATACATCAGCAGGCAATTCAAGTGCGAGCAGATCGTGCTGAAGTATTGGCAAACAATATAGCCAATGCTGATACCCCCAATTATCTCAGTAGAGATTTGGACTTTAAAGCGATACTCAATGGTGAAGTCGATAAAGAGTTAAAGTTAATGACCACCAACTCATCACATTCCGCCAATGTTATCCATCCAGATTTTGCAGCTGAGTTAATGTATCGCGTCCCCACTCAGCCGTCTGTTGATGGTAATACTGTTGATGTTCAAGAAGAAATGGCTGCGTTTGGGCAAAATACACTAGCCTACCAAGCTTCCTTTGAGTTTCTCAATGGCAAGTTTAAAGGGCTTAAGTTAGCGATTAAGGGATCAGCATAATGTCACTGGCAAACATATTTAGCATATCGGGCTCGGCGATGAGCGCGCAAAGTATTAGATTGAATACCACGGCCAGTAATATGGCCAACGCGCAGAGTATTAGCTCTAGTGTTGATGAAACTTACCGGGCGCGTAAGCCAGTATTTGCGCTTCAAGAGCCGACAGAGCATCAAATGCAATCTCAGCAGTTGGGTCTGTTACCTGGCCAGGGAGTGAAAGTGTTGGCGATTGTAGAATCAACTGCACCACTGCAGCCTGAGTATTTACCGAGTCACCCGCTCGCGGATGAAAATGGCTATATCTACTATCCGAATGTAAACGTGGTTGAGGAAATGGCGGATATGATTTCAGCCTCTCGATCTTTTCAAATCAATGCTGACGTAATGGATTCAGCGAAGAAAATGATGCAGCGTGTATTAACGCTGGGTCAAGCGTAGGTGAATTATGAGTACAATTAACGGCAATAATGACAACATATATACCCAGATCAACAAAGCCAATCAAGCCTCTGACGCATCCGGTGTAAAAAGTAGCTCTCAAGAAGATAGCGACATGTTCATGCAGTTGATGATCGCGCAGTTAAAGAATCAAGATCCAACATCGCCAGCGGATACCAGTGAATTTATGGGGCAAATCTCCAATATGCAACAAGTGGAGAGCATGAATAATTTAACCACGACGATTGAGGCGATGGCGTCATCGATGGTCACTAGTCAGTCTGCGCTACAGGCGTCGTCAATGGTCGGACAAAATATCATGATTTCCACGGATAAGACCTTGAGCAATGAAGAGGGTGTGATTAACGGTGTATTGTCGTTAAACGGTAAAACTGACAACGTCAGATTGACGGTGACAGATGCTAACGGTCAGGTAGTCGAGACTTTGGATTTGGGCGCTTATGGACCGGGTAATACCGACTTCAACTGGAAGGGTGCTGTAGAGAATGCGGGTAATGAATATTCGCTAAAAGCTGAAGCCAAGTTAGAAAACGGCACCTACACCAGAATAGATACCTATTTAGATAATCGGGTGACCAGTGTCACCCTTGGACAAAACGGGATTGGAATGCGGATCAATACTGCAGTTGGATCAACGGCAATTGAAAACGTATTAAGAATTGGTGTATAGGAGAGCAAGACAATGGCGGGATTTAACACGGCGATTTCTGGCATCAGCGCGGCGACTAAGTCGCTGGATGTAACGGGAAACAACATAGCAAACGCGAGTACCACAGGTTTTAAATCATCGCGTACCGAGTTTGCAGATATCTATGCGACGGCTGCGATCGGCAGTGGTTCAAGCAATAATTCGGGTTCAGGTGTGTTGGTTTCGGACATTGCTCAAGATTTTAGCGGCGGTAACGTACAGTTCACCAATAACAATTTAGACTTATCGATCGACGGTAGTGGTTTCTTTCAATTGGATGACGGAAACGGCAATGTTACTTATACCCGCGATGGATCGTTCGAGCTGGACAAAGATGGTTTTATTGTCTCCAAAACCGGTTCTAACCTGCAGGGTTATGGCGTAGATGATATTGGTAATAGATTGCCGATTGATAACTTACAAGTCAGTCAAAAAGAGAGTCCGCCAAAAGCGACAGAAAGTATGTCTTTGTCGTTTAATATAGATGAATCAAAAGATGCAGAGGGGCTAATCGTTCCCTATAGTCGTGAAGAATCAGGCTCTGCCACTTTTAGCACCACCGTCGGTACCTTCGATAGTTTAGGTAATGAGCATACTATTCGCTACGATATGGTCGAGCAGCAGGCCAAAAAAGAGATTCATACCTTTGAACAGGGTGCTCTAGGGGCCTATCTCGGTGCGGCAATATCTATATCAGGTGTAGATATTGATACTTCAAGCGACTTTGGTACAGGTACTACACAGACCATTTCATCTGCTAAATTACAAGAACTGCAGTTGGCTGATCCAAGAATATTTGATGTTTTGTTTACTCCTGGTGTTGCAGCAACGGTTGGTCCGGTAGTACCTGCAGTGCAGGCAACTATACAAGTTATATTCGAATCTGCTGCAAGAGAGAGTGGTGAGCTTATTGTGGGTAGTGACTCAGGAACACCTACGGCGACAATTGATTTACTGACAAATCCTATCGTAACGACTATGGCCAGTAATGAAACTCATACTTTTAACATACAGCCGGGAAGTGGTGGCGATTCTGGTGCTACTGTCGCAGGTCAAGCGGCTCAGTCAGGCTCGTATATAACTCCTCAGATTTTTTCAATAATGGGGGTTAATTTTAGTTTTAATGCGACGGATACATCTCCTATCACTAGGCAGGATATAGCCAACGAGATTATTTCTAAGGAAACTCAAATTCGTGACGCAAATCCAAATATTGAATCTATCGGGTTTGATAGTGCCACCAATGAATTAATCTTTACCTTTAAAGCAGATGCAGGTGATGTCGGCAATGGATCACTAGACGTGATACAGACCGATGGTAACTTTTTTGCAGGATCTGTTGCCAATGACTCAACCAGTCCAAATACTACGCTTAATGTTATAGCGCCAGGAGTGGTCCCCACCACTTCTTTTGACATCGTCAAGGGTGATGATTCCTTTGAGGGAGTTTACAGGATGTATGCCTATTTAAATCCCTTGGGTCAAAGACCAGAAGCGCTCGATATAGGTAGGACCGTTTCACCTGGATCTAGTTTGAACTCAACAGCGACTGAGATAGGACCTGTGATTATCAAGTTTAACCCGACAAACGGTATCTTGTCGCAAATTAATCAAGTGAACGTGCCTACAGGTGTAGATTCAGTGTTGCCAAAGCTGACGATCAAAAATGCTGATCCGGCCGATGCCTCTACGACTATTACCTTAGATCTTTCAGGTACTACTCAGTTTGCTAATGAGCAGATCGTAAAAGCGTCGAGTCAGGATGGTTATACTAAAGGCGATTTAACCGGGGTGAGCTTTTCGGGCACTGGTGAAATGGTCGCAACCTTTAGTAACAACCAAAGTGTTACTTTAGGTATAGTGGCCATCGCCACTTTTGAGAACCAGTCTGGGCTGCGCCCGACGGGTAATACCCAGTGGTTGTCGACCAACGTTTCCGGAGAGCCGGTGCTAAACCCACCGGGTTCTGGTTTGAACGGTAGCTTGCGATCTTCGGCGCTAGAGTCTTCTAACGTCGATCTGTCGGCTGAGCTAGTTAAGCTGATCGAAGCGCAACGTAATTTCCAGGCGAGCTCTAAAACATTAGAAACTCTCAATACCGTGACTCAGACAATTCTGCAGATCTAATTAAAGAAAAAGCGTAATAAACTGAAAATCCTCAGTTTTAATAGACTGGGGATTTTTTTTGCCCGCCAGTGGCGATTTACTTAAGTCTGTTGGCATATAAATTGCTTTAAAATAGCAATACACACAGCGGCAATGAAGGCGAGACAATGGATAAAGTGTTATTTTTAGCGATGAGTGGTGCTAAGCAGACCATGCTCTCGCAACAGGCGCATGCTAACAACTTGGCTAATATATCATCGACAGGTTTTAAGGCAGACCTTGAACAGGCGAGGGCGATGCAAGTGTTTGGTGAAGGCCATCCCTCACGTGTTTACTCGCTATCAGAGCGTCCGGCTACCGATAGAACCGCGGGCACTTTTTTAGAAACCGGTCGCAATTTAGACGTCGCCTTAGGCGGTGATAACTGGCTGGCCGTACAGGCGAAAGATGGCACTGAATCTTATACTCGATCGGCAGAATTACATGTTACCGCGCAGGGGCTGTTGATAAACGGCAGCGGTTTGCCGGTTTTAGATGCGGGCGGAAATGCCGTTCAACTGCCACCCTTTGAACAGATAGAAATTGCCGCTGATGGCAGTATCAGTATTCGCCCTGAAGGGTCTACTGCTTCAGAGCTGTTATTAGTAGCACAGTTAAAAATGGTAACCCTAGATCCACAAAATACCTACAAGGGTATCGATGGTCTGATGAAGGTTGATGGGGGTGAAATCTTAGAGGCTGATCCTAATGCTGTCTTGCAAAGTGGCTTTGTTGAATCGAGTAATGTTAATGCGGTGCATGAGTTGACTAATATTATTAGTTTATCGCGTCAATTTGAAATGAATATTAAAATGATGAAAACAGCAGAGGAAAATTCTACTGCTGCTGCAAAAATTTTACAGTCGTAAGTTCTAGTAGGGGAATAGCATGAACGGAGCGTTATACGTCGCTAAAACAGGTTTATCTGCACAAGATATGCAGTTAAAAGTGATATCAAACAACCTGGCAAACGTCTCGACCGTAGGCTTTAAAAAAGGCCGGGCAGTTTTTGAAGATCTGCTCTATCAAATACAGCGGGCGCCGGGCGCTGAATCTGCTGACGGCACCCAGCTACCATCAGGTTTACAGTTGGGTAATGGGGTCAGAATAGTCGGTACGCAAAAGCAATTTACCGCGGGCGAAGTGCAAATCACCGATAACCCTTTTGATGTGGCAATCAATGGTAATGGCTTTTTTCAAGTGACATTACCCACCGGCGAAATCGGCTATACACGCAACGGTCAATTTCACTTAAACGGTGACGGTGAGCTCACCACTTCTGAAGGTTTATTGATAGAGCCGGCCATTACCTTGCCTGATGAAGTTGTTAATTTCTCGGTAGGGGTAGATGGTTCTGTCAGTGTTACGACGGCGGGTAATACAGAGCCACAAAATATAGGGCAGTTAACGCTGGCGGGTTTCGTCAACCCAGCAGGCTTGTTGGCGGTAGGGTCAAACTTGTTCACCGAGACTGCCAGCAGTGGCGCGCCGTTGGTGGCAAACCCCGGTGAATCTGGCTTGGGGGCAACACGGCAGAATATGTTGGAGGCATCCAACGTGAATGCCGTAGAAGAATTAGTGAATTTGATTACGACGCAGCGAGCGTATGAAATCAACTCAAAAGTAATATCGACTGCCGATGAAATGTTAGGCTTTATTAATCAGCAATTATAATAAGCTGGGTATTCGTTAGGTGCCAGTGGTTAGAGGTTAAGAAATGCAAAAAATTGTCTGGATTATCTGTGTAGCAGTGCTGTTTACCGGCTGCGTGCAGACCGTAGTCAAACCTGATGACCCCTTTTATGCGCCCGTATCAGCGCAAGAGCTACGCCAGCCAAAACCTGTTACTGGGTCTATTATTAATTTGGCCTCACGTCGCGATTTATATAGTAATGGCCGAGCTAGTCAGGTGGGCGATATCCTCTCTATTCTGCTTAAAGAGAGTACTTCAGCGAGCAAAAATGCTAAAACTACCGCGGATAAATCAAGTAGCACTACCTTAACTGCCCCCACCGTCTTTGGCCGTACCTTGGATAACTTCAGTGCCGGTTTTAGCGGGCCTACCACTGAGTTCGAGGGTGAGGGGAAGTCAGACATTAGCAATAGCCTAGAGGGCAGTATTTCTGTCACTGTTCACGAGGTATTACCCAATGGGGTGTTAGTGGGTCTCGGTGAAAAATGGTTGAAACTAAATCAGGGTGATGAATATATTCAAATCAGCGGTATGGTCAGGCCTGAGGATATTGCCGCAGATAATACCATCTCTTCAGAAAAACTTGCCGATGCAAGAATAAGTTATAGTGGTACCGGCCAAGTGAGTGATACTAACACTATGGGTTGGTTGTCCAGGTTCTTTATTAGCGCCCTTATGCTTTAATCATGGCTTATTAAAATAGGTGAGATATGAAAAAATTAATTTTGGTAATGGCGGCGGTAGTTTTTTCAACGAGCCTGTTTGCTGAAAGAATTAAAGACTTAACCACCATAGCAGGCGTAAGAAGTAACCAGTTAGTCGGTTATGGCTTGGTTGTGGGTTTAGAGGGTACCGGTGATAAAACCGGCAATAAAGAAGATTTTGCCTCTCAGTCGCTGCGTAGTTTACTGAATAATTTTGGCGTGCAGATCCCCGTGGATATTGATCCAAAATCGAAAAATATCGCGGCAGTGGCTATTCACGCCGATTTGCCGCCTTTTGCTAAGATAGGCCAAACCATTGATATTACGGTATCGACTCTCGGTGATGCTAAGAGTATTCGCGGCGGCAGTTTATTGATGGCGCCATTGAAAGGTGCAGATGGTCAGGTATATGCGATCGCCCAGGGCAGTTTAGTGGTGTCAGGCTTTGGTGCCCAGGGGGCTGATGGTTCTAGGGTAAGTTTGAATTTTTCAAATGTCGGGCGTATACCCAATGGTGCGACCGTGGAGCGCATTGTGCCGAATGCTTTTACTCAGGGCGATAGTATCACCTTAAACCTCAATCACTCGGATTTCTCCACTGCTAGATCAGTGGCTGAAGTGATCAATAATTTGTTGGGTAATAACACGGCGATGGCTCTCGATGCAACCTCAATCAGAGTGAGAGCTCCTAGGCATCCATCGCAGCGGGTATCCTTTATGTCGGTTCTGGAAAATTTAGAAGTGACACCGGCGCGAGAAGTTGCAAAAATCATCATTAATTCACGCACTGGTACTATTGTCATCGGGCAAGATGTACGAGTATCGCCTGTGGCAGTTACGCACGGTGGCTTAACGGTAACTATTACCGAAAATCTCGATGTCAATCAACCCAACGCACTGGCAGGCGGGAATACCATTATCACCCCGCGTACCGGTATTGACGTCGATGCGGGGTCGGGTCATATGTTTAATTTTCAAGGTGGTACTTCACTGCAACAAATTGTCGATGCAGTGAATCAAGTCGGAGCAGCGCCTGGTGATCTTATGGCAATTTTAGAAGCCTTAAAACAATCCGGCGCAATTAAAGCTGAATTTTTGGTGATTTAATATGAGCATTGATAGTCCATCGGCACCCAAACACAGTGCATTGTATTCTGATTTAAACAGTTTACAGTCGTTAAAAACCCAAGCCAGAAATAATGATCCTGAGGCATTGCGAGAAGTTGCTCGACAGTTCGAGCAAATTTTTCTCAATCAAATGCTCAAAAGCATGCGCGACGCCAATGAATCTTTTTCTGATCCTGATAATGTCTTTACCGGCGGCGATGTGCGCTTTTTTCAAGATATGATGGATCAGCAAATGACCATGGAAATGGTGCAGGGGCGGGGTATAGGTCTCACTGAAGTATTGGTTAAACAGCTGAGTAATCAAATGGGTATTGCCATGAATGAAAAACCTCCTGGCAGCGAGGCGCTCAATGTTACCCCCGGTAGCTGGATTTTGAAATCTTATGGCAACCAGGCAAACTTGGCCGCGGCAGCGGTATTGGGAGATTATAACTTTGCCCCAGATAAAGATGATATTGCCCTGCAGGACTCTATCGCGGAATTAGAGAAACTCAAAAGTGATCTGTACCGCAAAAACTCTGTAGAAGTACCTGAGCAGTTTGATTCACCACAGCACTTTGTTGCTAGTTTGTTGCCGATGGCTGAATCGGTGGCTAAAGAGTTGGGTGTGAATCCCAAGGTATTGTTAGCTCAAGCAGCGCTAGAAACGGGTTGGGGTAAACATATGGTGCGCGATAATACCGGGCAAAATAGCTTTAACTTGTTCAATATCAAAGCGGGTAGTCGTTGGAGCGGAGATGTCGCAGCGGCCAATAGTTTAGAGTTTAAAGATGGGGTGATGAGTCGCGAAGTCTCAAAGTTTAGATCTTATGCTTCTTACGAAGAAAGTTTCAAAGATTACGGTCAGTTTTTACAAAATAGCCCCCGCTATCAAGAGGCATTGGATGCCGCCGCTGATCCACACAAATACGTGCAATTACTGCAAAAAGCCGGTTATGCCACTGACCCCAAATACGCCGAAAAGATTTCTAGTATTTTTAATAGTGATATCTTGGGAAAATCCGCTAAAAGCCCTAATGAAGGTTAGGTTTTAGCCGATATAATATAGGTATAAACCACCGCGTTTATGCATAAGACACAGCAAGTTTGAAGCGCCATCTTTAAGGTGGTTTTTCGCTGGGAGGAAATATGACCGGATTTAGTTTACTCAATATTGGTAGTCAGGCGCTATTAGCCAACAGAAGCGCGCTGACCACTGTCAGTCACAATATCGCCAATGCCAGTACCGAGGGCTACTCTCGACAAAGTACTAATTTTCAGTCAATTGGTGCTCGCCAAGGCGTGTATATCCAAGATATAGATCGCGCTACTGATCAGTTTTTAGTGCGCCAATACTGGTCAGATATTTCCAGTCAAAGTACCTTGAATTTTAGCGACTCTTTAATTAGCCAGACTGATAACTTATTGGCCTCAAGCTCCACCAGTATTTCAGCATCCTTAGATACCTATTTTAAAGCCATGCAAAACGCCGTGGATGACCCTACTTCACTGGCGAGTCGTGAGCTTTATATTGAGGAAACTGCGGCTCTGGCTGGACGCTTTAATAATTTAGCGGCCACATTAAAAGTGCAAAATGATGCTGTGACTTCTGCCATGGAAGCGGCAGCTGGTAATTTAAGTGAGTACGCCACCTCGGTTGCTACCCTTAACGATAAAATCAATTACCTAATTAGTCGCGATCAACCGGTGAATGAACTGCGCGATCAGCGCGACGTATTGGTCAATCAAATTGCTGGGCTGGTTGATGTGAATGTGGTTGAGCAAGGCGAAAACTACAACTTGTTTATCGGTAATGGACAGCCATTGGTGGTGGGGCAAACCGTTAACCAGGTAGAGTTGCGCCCAGGTAATCCAGACAATACCCAGCCAGAAATATTCATAACAATGTCAGGTTCTGAGGTTAATATAACCCAGCAAGTCACCGGCGGTATTTTAGGTGGGGCCAAGCTCTTTCGCAATGAAGTGCTCAATCCCAGTCTCAATGAATTGGGCCGGATTGCACTGGCTCTGGCGGATGAGAGTAATCAGCAGCATCGCAAGGGCATGGATTTAAACAATGATCTTGGCGGGGATATTTTTACTGACATTAACTCCGGCCAGGCGATGTTGTCGCGGATTAGTGAAAACCATAACAACCTATCTAGCATTGGCTCTACCTTTGTCAATATAGAAGATGTGTCAAAGCTAACCTTAGATGAGTATAACTTGATCATTAGCGATAATGATGAGCTAGTGGTTAAACGTTTGCCCTCGGGGCAAGTTGCAACCTTGACTAAAGTAGCGTCTATCCCGGTAGGTGGTTTAGCCGATGATACTTACTTTCTCGATAGCTCCACTGGCAAGCTGAATGTAAAGTTAGATGGCATGCATATCGAGGTACAGGCAAATTCTTTTTTGGGCATTGGCGACAGCTTCTTGATACAGCCGACTCGCTTTGCCGCTGAGAATATCGGCAGTGTCTTGACCGACCCCAAACAGTTAGCCCTGGCTAGCCCAGTGCGCATCACCACAAACCCGAACAATATCGGTGCAGGTATTGCCAGTATCGAAGTAACAGACCCAGCCTCCACTGTGTTTGGCGATATTGCCAATACCGGTCAGCTTGATCCCCCCGTACAAGTTGTCTTTAACAACGATGTGCCCAGCAAATTCAGTGTGTTCGATATATCTAATCCACTGAACCCAACGTTAATTAGCTTAGGCACACCACTGGCTACGGTGCATGATTTTACGCCCGGTCAGAGCATTAGCCTTAATGGTTACGACATCACCATAGATGGTCAACCTAAGGCGGGTGATCGATTTAGTTTTGATTTCAATAAAGACGGCGTCTCGGATAACCGTAATGCACTGGCAATGTCAGATATACAAGCCAAAAAATTGTTACCCAATGGCTCGTTGCAAGATCACTATTCTGGCATGGTGGAACAAGTGGGGGCCAAGGCCGCCGTGATTAAAATTAACCTCACCGCCAGCGATGCGGTACTGCAAAGCACTGCCAATACACTGGCGAGTATTATCGGTGTCAATCTCGATGAAGAGGCCGCACGGCTCGTACAGTATCAGCAGGCATATCAAGCCTCTGCTCGATTGATAGCTACCTCGCAGCTGCTGTTTAGTACCTTGTTAGAATCATTTTAAGGAGCGATAATCATGTTAAGAGTCACTACCCAGCAGCAGTATTTAAACTCCATCGATAACATGCAGCGCTCTAATGTGAGTTTAGATCGTCTGCAGCAGCAAATCGCCACCGGTAAAAGAGTGCTGCAGCCCTCAGATGACCCAGTGGCAGCGGCGCAGATCCTCAAACTTGAGCGCGAGTTGGCTCAGTACGATAAATACGACATCAATATCAAAGTTACCGACCGCCGCTTAACCCTGCAAGAGTCGGTGATGGATTCAATCCGCAACTCGATGAATCGTGTAAAGGAACTGGTAGTGCAGGGCTCGACGGGCACGCTCACCGACGCGGATAGAGGTTCTATAGCGGTTAGCTTGCGCACCGAAACTGAATTTATGGCCAGCTTGATGAATACCCAAGACAGTCAGGGTGAATACATTTTTGCCGGTTCCAAGGGGCATATCCAACCCTATCAACTGCAAAGCGATGGCAGTTTTGCTTATCAGGGAGATGACGGGCAGCGCAAGATTCAAGTCTCCAGTGAATTGTATATCCCCTCTAACGATTCAGGTCAGTATTTGTTCGAGGCGGTCAGTGCAGATTTACAAACCACCATCAAAGGCACTTATGCCTCAGAGTCACCGGTATCCACGCCAGTGGTAACTAATACCGTCTTTGATAGCCAGGCACTGCAAGATCAGTTTAGCGCGGCGACTGCAGGGCTGGGTGATTTGACAGTGACGGTCACAACAGGACCGTTAGCCTATAGTGTCACTGACAGTAGTGGTGTTGCTGTGAATGATTCATCTGGATCACCGATAACCGGTATCTTATTTACCACTGGGGATGAAGTTGACTTATTTGGTATGAAAATGACTTTGGTGACTCCACCACTTCCAGCATTCACAGATAATAACGTCAATGTTATTCATACAGAGCCTGAGCAAAAAAATATTTTGGACATAGTGCAAGACTATGCCAAAGCGTTGGAAACACCGTTAAGCAATCAGGCAAAACGCGATGATTTTGCCGCGGCCACCGTAAAAGTCTTTGAGCAGTGGGATCAAGCATCCGAGCGTAATTTGGAGAGTATCACCCGCTTGGGCACAAGACTAAGCTTTTTAGAGACGGTGCAAACTAATAATTTAGATTTCACCCTCTTTGCCACAGTCAGCTTGAGCGCCATCCAGGATGTTGACTTGGCGGAGGCAATTAGTAAATTTAAATTAGAGGAAATAACCTTGCAAGCATCCCAAGCTGTATTTGGTCGGATCTCTGCGTTATCGTTGTTTGACTACATTAACTAGACAAAATACGTTATCCATTGTGCAGGTCGTCTAAGGTTTATTTTCCTGAATAGGCGGTCTGCATTTTTTTTGACTTATTGTTGTTTTTGATTTCATTTAGCAAGCCTTTTTTTCGGTCTCCGCTCTGTTCAAGTTGCAATTTTACCAATTGCTTGATGCTTTTACTGAGTTTGTTTACCACCAACAATTCTTCTTTGTCTAAAGGTAACGCTAGCTCGGGTAGTTTTGCTAATAACTGCTCACGCTGATCTTGCAGTTTCTCGGCTTCAGTCCAATTTTGGATGTTTATTTGCTCGCTGATTTGTTCACTGAGTCTCATGGTTTTTTGTAGTAAATGCAGCATTTTTGATTATCCTTGCAGAATTAAATGAAAAATTGGCTAAAGCTGTAACAGCTATCGTCGATAACTTACTTAAGCTAGCGGTTTGAAGTAAAAAAATAAACAGCTACTTTAAAAAGAAGTTAAAGAATCCAAAAAATTGGTCGATAACTTCAGTTACATAATTAATTTATCGATATTTGGTAAATGTAAGTAAAAGAGCCAGCTAAGTTCAGCTGGCCATTGAGGAGAAAGTCTCATGGCAATGGTAATCAATTCTAACATTCAGTCATTAAATGCACAGCGTCACTTGAATAACTCGCTAGATGCACAAAATACAGCGACTGAACGTTTATCAAGCGGCTTACGTATTAACTCCGCTAAGGATGATGCAGCTGGCCTAGCAATTGCAAACCGCATGACCTCGCAAATACAGGGTCTGAATCAAGCTATTCGTAACGCGAACGACGGTACAGCACTTATTCAAACCGCTGAAGGCGGTTTGGAAGAAATGACCAATATTTTACAGCGTATGCGTGAACTGTCTATTCAGTCTGCCAACGGCACTTACGATACTGGTAACCGAACAACCATTAATGCAGAGGTTGATCAGCTTAAGTTGGAAATTACGCGTATCGCTGAAACTACCAGCTTTAACGGTCAAAATATCTTAGATGGATCGCTCGGAGAAATTAATCTACAGGTAGGTGCTAATGCGAATCAAACTATTGCTATCGATATAGATAGCTTAACTACCGATAATTTAGGTGCCAACGGTGGAGATTTGATAGGTGCGGCCACCACTTCGCTTTCTGCTGCGTTAGCTGCTAACACAGGCGGAGATCTGAAAATTAATGGAGACTTTGTCGCCGATTTAAGTGCTGCTGCTTTGGATACTAATGCTAAAAAGCTGCAAGCGTTTAGCGATAGTGTTGCCGGAGTCGAGGTCACAGCTTTTGTAGAATTGGAAGGCGGTTTATCAGCAGGTGGTAATGGTGCTTTATCCGGTGACGATGAACTGATATTGACAATCGCAATGCAAGACGGGACAGCCGATCAAGTGATCAGCGTTAAAGACACGTCTGATATGGCTGATCTGGCGGCTAAAATCACAGAAGCTGGTGGTGGCAACGTAAGTGCAACTGTGGGCGATGAAGGTCAGTTGATAGTGACCAGTGATGTAGGTAGCTCAATAACAGCAACTGAAAATGGAGACGGTCTTGCCAATGCTGGTATAGCAGCAACAGGTAATCAGCAATTCGCACAACTTAAGTTCGTTATTACAGACCCAGCCATAACATCTTTGAAAATCGAAGGTACCGCTGCAGATCTAGTGTTGTTGGGATTGAATGCAGTCGATGGCAGTTCTGTATCAGGTCAAGCGGCCGCTACGACTCAATTAAACGCTGACGAATTAGTGTTAAACGGAGTGTCTGTGGAAGCTGCTACGGCTGCTACGGCTGCAGCTAATATCATCGCGATCAATAAATCGAGCTCGGAATCTGGTGTTATAGCATCTGCTGGTACAGAATCAGATTCTATTAAATTGACTTCGATTGATAACTCACCAATTAAAATAGAATCAGGTGAGGGCTTGTCACAGGCAACTCAAGAGCTTAGAGATGATGCATTGACCACAATTATCGGTCTACATGTAACAAATGAAGCTAAATCTGGGACAAATACCGTACAAAATATTGATTTGACCTCCGCAGCAGGCGCGCAACAAGCGATCTCAGTACTAGATGAGGCTATTGCTCAAGTCAGTGAGGTTCGTGGTGATTTAGGTGCCATATCAAATCGCCTTGATTATACAACTCGAAACTTGGCTAATATCTCTGAAAATGCTTCTTCTGCTAAGTCGCAAATTATGGATGCTGACTTTGCGGCTGAATCTGCTAATCTGTCGCGTGCTCAGGTACTACAACAGGCGGGTAATGCTATGTTGGCACAAGCCAATGCTCGTCCTCAGCAAGTTCTCTCATTGTTGCAATAATAGAATAAGCGTGAGTAATTAAAGAATGACTTTAATCCCCCCGCCAATATAGGTGGGGGGATTTGGTTTAGGAGGTGACATATGTCAGTTGAATCAATCGGAAGTACAGGGGCAGCGGTTCAATCTACGCTAGCTTCTTCGCCCAGCATTGAGAGACAAGAGAAAACTGAACGCATTGCTCAAAGCGTGCAGAGCGAAGCTCAAGTTGCTAATGTTAAAGAAGTAGATAAAGTTGAATTACAAGACGCTGTACAAAAGTTGAATGACTTTACCAGCAATAATACCCAACGTAATTTAAGTTTTTCTCTGGATGAAGATTCGCAAGAAATGGTAGTGACAGTACGCGATGCTGAAACACTGGAAGTAATCAAACAAATGCCCACAAAAGAAGCGTTGGCAGTCGCTAAACAAATAGAGAGTATGTTGGGTTTGATTCTTAATGATAAAGCCTAATAAAAACCGAGACTAATATAGATTGGTCTCGGTTTTTTTTATAGAATGAAGCTATGAAAATGATAGCTTAGCAAAAGGTAGGGATGCTGCTTTCTGCTAAGGTATTCTAGATAGTTCGGGAGATTCCAATGACAACCAATATACTCAGTGCTTTAGGTAGTGCCTCTGGTATCGATACCAAACAACTTGTACAGGATTTGGTCAGTGTACAAAAAGCAGCTCCGCAAGCAAGGTTAAACTCAAGAACAGCAGATGCCCAAGCCCAACTTTCTGCTTACGGAATATTGAAAAGCAGCTTAGCTGAATTCCAGAATATATTAACGCCGTTATCCGATCCTAACTTGTTCGAAGCTAAGTCGATTAATGTGCCCGATACAGATGTCGTCTCTTTTAATAGTCTGACAGCTGAGGCTCAAGCGGGTAGTTATCAATTAGAAGTAGAGCAAATAGCTTCGGCGCAGTCTATTGCCTTTAACTCCACTGAAACAGACTCGACCCAAGCGCTGGGGAAAACGGGAACGCTTACTTTCAGTATAGGGGAGTGGTCAGGTGCTACTTTCTCTGTTGATGCTGAGAAAGTGGGATTCACTGTTGAAATAACAGACGACGATACCTTGGATTCTATTGCCGGTAAGATCAATGACGTAGACTCAGCTGTTTTGGCTTCAGTGATAACTATTGATGGTAAGCTTCAGTTGCTGATTACCTCCGAATCAGGAGCGAAAAATGCTCTTGAAATAACCTCGGATAATACTGCGCAATTAGGTGTCTTTGAATACAATTCAACCATCATAGCTGATCAAGCTCTTTTAGCCAATCCAACCATTATTGAAACACAAAGCGGTCAAAATTCCATTTTTAAACTTAACGGTTTAGAAATTAACCGTGAGTCAAATACGATTTCTGATGCAATTGTTGGTCTCGATTTTACCCTCAATAAAGCGGATGTTGGCAACAAAATATCGTTTTCTATATCTCAAGATAAATCCAGTGCAGAGACCGCCATAAGGGAACTTGTAGAAGCTTACAATATATTAAAAAAGACCTTGGGTGCGTTAGTGGGAGTATCAACGGATGATGATAATAATACGGTGACCGGTGATCTTGCAAAAGACGGGACAGCTAAAAGTTTAGTAAATCGAATAAGCCAGGCAATGGCGGGTACTGTAAGCGGTATGAGTCCGCTTGATGGTTTTAGTGCATTGGCATCGGTAGGTGTGACGACTAATTTAGATGGCACATTGGAGTTAGATGAGGAGCAGTTTAAAAAAGTGCTCTCGGAAAATTTTGACAAATTAGGCAAGTTATTCGGAGTGAGTACTGAGAGTAATTCAAGTTATATAAAACTGAATACCGGTAGTTTCGCCAGTAATGCTACAGCGGGTGACTATGTTGTAAATATTACTCAGGCTCCGACAAAAGGTACATTGACAGGAGTAGTGATTACTTTTCCACTGGATTTGAGTGCATCACCTGTGGAGTTTGCCATACAAGTTGATAGCCAAGGCAGCGATAATATAATTTTATCGGGAGCTTATAGTTCTATCGAGGAGTTGGCAGCTGATTTGCAAAGTTCAATCAATAGCGATATTAATTTTAAAGATACTAATTTGGCGGTAGATGTAACCATAGACGCTGGCAAGTTAATAATAACGTCGCGATCTTTTGGAAGTGCCTCTAGTGTTGAAATAACCAATGATGTAAATGGTAATTTACTGAGTGCAATTGGTTTAAATGCAAGCAGTAGTAAACTGGACGGCGTAGATGTAAAAGGCACCATAAATGGCGAAGAGGCTTTTGGCTCTAGTAACATATTGTTGCCTGCCATTGGATCCAGCGCTTACGGTTTGAACATAGAAGTCAGTGAGGGAACGCCGCTGGTCGAATATACCGTTTCGTTCTCAAGGGGCTTAGCCGGGGATATTGCTTTGCTTGTCAGCTCGGCGCTCTCTGATAGTGGACAGATAGCCAATAGAGAAGCAAGAATAGAAAGTGAAAAGGTCAATATAGGAGCTGATCAGGAAAGATTAGATAAAAAGATGACCGCGTATCAAGAAAGATTGTCGAGCCAGTATGTTGCAATGGAAAGGATAATAGCGAGTTTAAAGTCAACTGAAAGCCAATTAGATGGTTTAATAGACCGCTTGCCATTTACCGCATCAAATTAAAAAGGTATATATTAAATGAGTGTTAATTTAACGGCGATAAATCAATATAAAACTGTCGATGTAAGATCTTCAGTTGCTTCAGCATCGCCTCACCAATTAATTTCGATGCTATACGATGGTGCGTTAACAGCACTGGCCAATGCAAAAGGTTGTATTGTTAGAAAAGACATAGAAAATCGTGTTAATCAGCTAAACAAAGCTAATGCTATCCTCTTGGCATTGCAAGATTATTTAGATTTGGAAAAAGGCGGTGAGGTGGCAGAGAACTTGAACGCTTTATATAGCTATATTGTTCAGGGAGTCATGGCAGCCAATAGAGAGCAAGATGCAGAGAAAATACAAGAGCTGATCAATTTGTTACTAGAGCTTAAACAGGGTTGGGCAGCAATGCCTTTGGATATACGCATGGGGAAAAGTGGTAAAAAGTAGAGATGCTAGAATATAATTCAAAAGAATATAGACGAGCTGCACTTGCAATTAATTATGATCTTGAAGCTCTATTTAATAAAAATCTAAGTTTCTTTAGCTCCGCTGATCAAAGTATACACAAACTGTTTAAACAATATTCACCCAGTAAATTGGTACTTCATTTAGACTCTCAAGGTTACTTAAATTTATATAACAAAAATACTGGGCAAGCTGTTTATCCCTGTGATCCGGCTGAATATGCAAAACAACAAGTTACCCAGTTCTTAAGGGAAAGACCGAACTACCTCTTGAGTGTTAATTTACCTGCCAATAATAGAAATGACCATCCTTACAATAAACTTACTACGCAATTACATGCTAAATATTTATCACTTCGGCCTGATAAATATTTTGAAGCACAAGATAACGTCGAACAGTTGTATATGTTTGGTGGTGGGTTATTTCTACAGTTTCAAGATATATTAAATGCTCTTGATGTTAAGCGTTTGACTGTCTTTGAATCTGATTTAGATGCATTTTATGCCTCAATGCATATAGTCGATTGGTCAGAAATTTATCGCTATTTTGATCGAGAAAACTATTCATTAGAATTGATTCTAGCCACCGATGACGACAATATTTATTCCGATATATACAAGAGGATATTAACGATAGGTGTTCACAGATTTGCTAAAATAGATCTTTATTTTCATTATCAAAATAAAGAGTTGAATTTCTTATCAGACAATATTCTCAATTATATTACAGCTTCTATTGCGGGTATGGGGTTCTTTGAAGATGAGCGAGTTGGGTTGGCACAAACGCTTAAAAATTTAGAAAGCAATATTCCCATTTCCCGTCGAGACTTATCAGAAATTACCGAGTTAGAGCAGCTGCCTGTATTACTTATAGGAAATGGACCCTCTCTCGATATGTTGGAGGGATTTATAAAAGAAAATAGGGAAAATTTTATTCTGGTTTCTTGCGGGACGTCACTGGGTACCCTAGAGAAAAAAGGTATTAAACCGGATATCCACCTAGAACAAGAACGCATATTGGCGGTTAGAAATATTTTAATAGAAACCACCTCTCAAACATTTAGGAAAGGCATCCGCTTAGTCGCGCTTAACCCTTGCCATCCCAAAGTATTTGAACTCTTTGATGAACGTTATATGGCCATCAAGGACCAAGATATAGGGGCTGTATATTTAAAAAGATTGGATCTAGGAAATGTTCATTCATTGAAATACCCCAATCCATTAGTGTCAAATTTTGGATTGTCTTTATTAATTAGCTTAGGTTTTAAAAATATTTACCTAGCAGGGATAGATTGCGGTATGGTGACTGATACCACGCATCATTCTAAAGACAGTTATTATTATAAAGATGAGAAGTTAAATCCTTACCCTCATTTGTTGCAGTCCTTGTTAAAAGTTAAAGGCAACTTTCGGGATGCTGTTTTTACCACCGATCTTTTCAATAAGTCTAGATTGGGTTTGGCATTATCTTTGGCTAATGCCGATGTGAACTGTTTCAATTTAAGTGATGGCGCCTTTATTGATGGAGCTGAACCCTGTGTTGTAGAAGAATTAACTGCTTTTGCGACAATTAAAGATAAAGAGAAGGTACTTTCATCTCGTTTAAACTTAATGTTCCCTGATGAAAAAGTCGAAAAAATTGCTATTGAGGATAAGTTGGTATCCCTAACAGATGATTTTTTGTTGTTAATAGAACAGCTTCTCCCATATTTTAATCTGTCAGGAGTTAGTCTAGAAGACATGTCTAAAGGCTTCGATGTTGTAGAAATTATGTTGAAGCGCTTAGTTGAAGACGAAATGGAATTGTATCTCTTAATTAATGGAAGTATCAGAGGGTTGATGTTGAATTTGGTTGCTGCAAAAAGAGCATTGCCTCCAAAGAGTTATGATTTGTTTTATTTTGAAATCAAACCGAAAATTGATTTGTTTTTTATAGAAATACAACAGCAAATGCGTTCTAATATTCTCAACTATGATGAGTCTGATATCTGAAATTTGAATTTAGTTGTATCAAGTAGGTTAAAATTTGTTTAATAACAAAAGTATATTGATCACAGGTGGTACCGGTTCATTCGGTAATAAATTAACTGAATTCATTTTGCGTAAGTATCAACCTGAACGACTTATTATTTTGTCGAGAGATGAGCTTAAACAATACGAGATGCAACAAGTATTCAATGCTTCTTGTATGCGCTACTTTTTGGGCGATGTAAGAGATGCTGAGAGATTAGTGCAGGCTATGCGAGGGGTTGATTTTGTTATTCATGCTGCCGCACTAAAGCAAGTGCCCGCCGCTGAATACAACCCCATGGAATGTATTAAGACTAATGTACATGGCGCCGAAAATGTTATTAAAGCGGCAATAGCAAATAATGTTGAAAAGGTGATAGCCCTCTCAACGGATAAAGCGGCAAATCCTATTAATTTGTACGGGGCTAGTAAGCTAGTTTCCGATAAGTTATTTGTAGCGGCCAACAATACAGTGGGTAAAGGCAGAACTCGATTTTCCTGTGTTAGATATGGAAATGTAGTAGGGTCAAGGGGGTCTGTAATACCCTTCTTCAAGCAACTGATAGCGCAAGGTGTCGAAAGCTTACCTATCACCCACTCCGATATGACCCGCTTTTGGATCACTCTTGATCAAGGTGTTAACTTTGTCCTAAAAAATTTCGAGCGGATGCAAGGCGGCGAAATTTTTGTTCCTAAAATTCCCTCGGTGCGTATTATTGATTTAGCTGCTGCTATTGCCCCTGAATTAGGTACTCACATTATCGGTATTAGGCCCGGGGAAAAAATGCATGAGGTAATGTGCCCAGCGGATGATTCTCATTTGACGGTTGAATTTGATGAACACTTCGTAATTATGCCATCGATTCGCCTATTTGAACGCGATTGCAACTACGAAAATGATGTGTTGGGAGAAATCGGTAAGCCAGTTACAGGTGGCTTTGAATACAATTCGCAAAACAATCCTCAATTTCTGAATACAAAACAAATTTTAGAATTTAATGAATGAATTTAAAGAAAGATTTTATTCCCTACGGTAAGCAGGAGATCACCCAGCAGGATATCGATGCTATTATTGGTGTGTTGCAATCAGATTTTATTACCCAAGGCGAGAAAGTTCCTGAATTTGAGCGTTTGATCTGTGATTATACGGATGCAAATTTTGCAGTTGCGGTTAATAGTGCAACCTCCGCGCTACATATAGCATGCTTGGCTTTAGGCTTGAGAAAGGGGGATTGGCTTTGGACATCCCCTATCAGTTTTGTCGCTTCTGCCAATTGCGGGCTCTATTGTGGAGCCAGTGTTGATTTTGTCGATATAGATCCCGATACCTATAATATTTCAATTAGTGCATTAGAAGCCAAGTTGATTATTGCCAAAAGAGTTAATAAGCTGCCTAAAATTATCGTTGCGGTGCATTTGGCAGGACGCTCTTGTGAAATGCAGCGAATACGACAGCTGTCAAAAGAATATGGTTTTTTTATTATTGAAGATGCCTCCCATGCTATAGGTGCAAAATATCTAGGAAAATCCGTTGGGAGCTGCTTATATAGTGATATCTGTGTATTTAGTTTTCATCCAGTGAAAATCATTACTACTGCCGAGGGTGGGCTAGCTACTACCAATAGTAGCGAGATCGCTGAAAAAATGCAGTTGTTACGGTCGCATGGGATTACTAAAAATGATGCAGAGATGGATGATTACCATGGCCCTTGGTATTACCAGCAACATCATTTAGGTTTTAACTATAGATTGACAGATATCCAAGCAGCATTGGGTATTAGCCAATTATCGCGTTTAGATGAATATGTTTCAGTACGTAATCGTTTGGTAGAAATATATAACGATTTATTGGCCGGCCTCCCTATACGATTACAAAAAAATAGCTCCGATTGTTATTCCTCATGTCATTTATATATTATTCGTTTAGATCTTGAACAATTGAGTGTGAGCAGAAGACATGTTTTTGAACTTTTAAGGGCTGCTAATATTGGGGTCAATGTACATTATATTCCCATTCATACCCAGCCTTACTATCGTGAATTAGGTTTTACTGACGGTGATTTTTCGCAGGCAGAACAATACTACCAAGAGGCTATTTCACTACCCTTGTTTCCCGCATTATCTATTGAACAGCAATACAGTATTGTAGATTGTTTGAAAAAAGCCCTGCGATTTTAATATAGACCCTAGGAGGGTGATAAAAGTTACCTAGGGAAGCTAAAACAGATAGACTAATTGGCTGATTTTTATATTCAATTGT
>JABSRA010000061.1 GCA_013215445.1 Oceanospirillaceae bacterium | reverse complement strand
TTCTGGCGGATGGCATTTAAATGGAACACATCCATACCGATAAGATGTTCGACCATCACTCGCAACTGACTAATGGTCTGTTCATCACCGTAACTTTCACCGAGGCCGCAAACGCCGTCTGTGGTTTTAAGCTCAATGATAGTGCGAAGCGCCCAAGCTTCGTGAAGACCATAAACATTGAGTAATGGTGGGTCTCTAAAGGCAATGGGGGTGATTTTTATGGATTCTATTAGTGACATTTTTATATCCTAAACAAAATGGGACACACGACGGCCTATGTTGGCCGATTGAGGTGCTTTAATAACGGCTAAACAGGAGGATAACCCCGTTTGACTGGAGTAAGGACCCGCGAAAACGTTAAACACTGCCATCTCAATCGATACCTAAAACTGAGCATTTGTATTTTCGTTGTCCAATACCACTTCGTTGAATGAATAGGATCAGTAGCTCCCAGCGCTCTACAATTGAGCGTAATACACAGTGAAGATATTTTCATTTAGTCATCTCTAGGCCTAGTCTTGTGATGATAAATATCAACAAGCATAATTGATATATTAATATATCAGTTATATATTACAACTAATTTCATGAAAAAAAGGGTAAGTAATAGAATTCACCCTCCATAAGTTGCTGTTTCGATAAGCTTGCGAACACTCTGAATACCGCTGAGAAACGAGACAATAATATCATCGGCAAAAGAGTAACTATTAAAGGCAACGTTACCTTTACAACGCTTTTAGTTAAGCCACTTCAAAGTGAACGTCAAGAAATATCAAAAAACAGGTAAAGTAGCTTAAGTGAAAGACAATATACTGACATCAGCAGCAATTTCGCCCTCTGGGGGTTAGAAGCCAGGCAATCATTAAGTGATAGAGAGGGAGGGTTTGCAGCAAGCAGGAAGCAGTCAATATCGTTAAGCTGGTGCGAATAGATCTTAAGCTTCCCCGTTGCACAATGATGAGCAATATAGACTGCGAAGATACGTCTTCGAATTGAGTGAGGCAGCATCTTTTATGGTAACGGCCAATGAGGCTAATTGAGCAACATTCTTGGTAGTTCAGAGTTCAGCATAATCTAGCCAAAAGGCTTCTTAACTAGGCTGGTGCGTTGATAGAGGTTTTTATATCGAGGCTGAGAGATGGTTTTTTGCAAGTGAAGGTAACTTTCACTATCGATTTAAATAGACTAATTGGCGGTATTTGGAACAATACTAAACGCTTTCGTGATTTAGCATTCTATTCACCACCTAATCATCCATCTAATTTAACTTCCCTCGGTAAAGACAATCATTAATGAAGGCGAGCTCTGGCTTACAATAAATTTGTAGGCATTTACCGGGTAGCCTAAGACATCTTCCATAGAAGTCTTTATCTTCATCGCCTGAGTAAATTCATCATGATTAAAATACATGCGGTTCGGTGAGTATCTAAAGGCACTAAGCTCTTCTAAGGAAGAGGCAGGATACATTTCAATGAAATGCCCCATCTGTGAAAAATAGTAGGTTAACGCTTTAGCGGCATTCTCTTTTGAGGGGAAATAGTACACAGATATTTGATATTGAGAACCTGAGTCATTAGCGCTGCTTTGAGTCTGTGGCTTTACGCCCACATTAATCAGGTGTTTCCAGTCCACAGTAATAGCCGTCATAATGGCTAAAATAATGATAAAAGCTATAATATACAGTCGATATTTTTTTATGTGTTGCATTAGAGATAGTTCCCATTATCTGTCCTTGTAAAGCTGTGGTGAAAATCTCAAGGTCTCAATAAATAAAGATCTATTCGTTTACAGTTGCATTCCATTGTCATTAATTTTAAGCAATTAGGACAGAATAGCACAGCCATCCTGACTGTAAGCTGAAGTAATTTTCAAGCTAGATTAGGGCTATTTTTAGCGCAATGAATGGCTCGATACTGTTTTAAAAAGCTTAAGTTTTTACCGTTCAAGTAGAATTTTCTTGGCACCAGCAGCCCAGCAAGCGCTAGTGAACGACAGGTATGATTATAATACCCAGCGCCAGCCCTAGATTATCACTGGGCTGTTTTAATCATAAGAACTGAGCAATAGTCTGCTGTAGCTTCCTTCAAGCAGTTTCTCAGATTACTGTTTTCAAACAACTTGCCACTTTTAAAAACTCCACAATTCCCGGTTTTTTTGCCTGTAATTTTAACCAGGAAACGTGTTCGACTACCTCTTCTTTACAATCAATAGGCACCAGTCTATAGCGGCTATTGTCGGGTCGAAGATCATCGAGCAGGCAAAATCCAATCCCTAAATTAAACGCTACTGCATCACAAATCTGCTCGCATAGTGCCATTTGCATATCAATTTTCGGGGTAATTCCACGCTCTGCAAATAACTGATTAACATATAACTGAGTAAAGGAATCAGCTTTGCCACCGATGATAGATTCATCAGAAAAAACCGATATGTCGGCAGAATCAAGCTGAGCCAAGTGATGCTTAGGATTGAGTACAGCGACCAAACTATGCCGATGATAAGCCATAGTGGCAACGTTTTTAGGGGCGTTCAACATCGGAAACAAGCCAATATCAGCCTCTCGATTCAACACGGCAGCACGACAGCTTGTTGTCGTTCCAGAGATGACCTTCAGCCTAGAATTTGGATACTGCGTTCTAAACTCTGCCATTAGCGGCATAAAAATAATGGTCGAAGATGTCGCGACCTGCAGTTCGAAATTTTCCGCTGATGACTGTTGATTGAAAAGTTCATCTACGGCTGCATCAAGATTCACATATTCGCAACTTAATTCAAACAGTTGCACACCAAAATCAGTCGCTTTTACCTCTTTGCGATAGCGTTCTAATAATACCTGCTTAGTGCGCGCTTCTAAGCGCCTTACCTGTGAAGTTATCGCCGGTTGACTGACGCCTAAATACTGGGCTGCTTTTGTAAAACTGCCATATTTGACCAGGGCATGAAAACTACGAATTTCACTAAGGGTTATATCCATTTATTAACTTCATTAATTGCATTGCTTTGAAGGAAGATGCAATAGATCCTAGCTATTCTAGGTATTGAGAATAGCTAGGACTTATCGACAAGTATCTCAGCTGTTCACTGCGAATTTTTAACCGTAGACAGTGGTGTGATCGACTGGCCTCGGTCCTCTAATAAGGGTATCGATGCAATCAGTTGCTGGGTGTAGCTCTGCTGTGGATCAAGAAAAATCTGTCGCACAGAGCCCTGTTCTATCAGCTCTCCATAACGCATCACACAAACCCAGTCACATAAATTAGCGATGACACTCAAATCATGAGAGATAAACAGAATGGTTAGTCCCAACTCGTCGCGCAACGATTTAAGTAGCGTGAGGATTTCGGCTTGTATCGAGACATCCAGTGCGGCAACAGATTCATCTGCGACGATAAACTGTGGTTTGCAAACCAGTGCCCGAGCAATACTAATGCGCTGTCGCTGCCCACCAGAAAAAGCATGAGGAAAGCGGCGCAAGTGATCGATATCGATAAAGCATTTTTTTGCAACTTCTACCACTAAACGGTCGGTTTCACTGCGACTTTTAGTCAACTTCATCGCCTCTAACGGCTCGGCAATAATATCACGGACGGTCATCCGCGGGTTGAGTGAGCTGTAGGGGTCTTGAAACACTAACTGGGCAATATTTGCCAGGTCTTTACGTTTGAAGGATTGTTTTTTATCAAAACTCAACCCACCATTGTCAGTGTGGTAGGTCACCTGCCCATTACTGATTGGTGAAGCGCCCAGAAGGGCTTTACCAAAGGATGTTTTCCCCGAGCCACTCTCACCTACCAAACCAATGATATGCCCTTTGGGAAGTGCCAGTGAAATATTTTTTACCGCGTTAAAGTATTCTGCTTTACGGCCAACACTGAGCATTTTATAGGTGACAGATAAATTGTCGATAGTAACGATCGGCGCTGGTTTTACCTTGGGCGCCTCAGGGAGGTTACTTAAATTAGGCAGTGCATCCAGTAGTTTTATGGTGTACTCATGCTCCGCTGAAAATAGCACTTTATCGGTGGTGCCGGCCTCAACAATCTGTCCGTTTTTCATCACTGAAACTCGATCTGCAATCTTCGATATCACCCCTAAGTCATGGGTAATAAACAACATTGCCATACCATACTGCTCGCGAAGCTCTAACATTAATTCTAATACTTGTGCTTGTATAGTCACATCAAGTGCTGTAGTTGGTTCGTCTGCGATCAACAATTTAGGCTTGGTCGACAATGCCATTGCTATCATTGCCCGCTGACGCATGCCGCCTGAGAGTTCAAAAACATACTGATCAAAACGCTTTTCAGGCATGGCAATACCGACTCGTTCAAAGAGTGCGATACCGCGGCGTCGCGCCTCTTTTTTATCAATCCCCAAGTGAATTTGCATGGTTTGTATAATTTGGTCACTGATCCGAATCGCCGGGGCAAAACTGGCCATTGGCTCTTGAAAGATCATCGACACTGCCCCGCCGCGCACTACCGATAAGTCTTTGCCACGCAATCTCAAAACATCGATATCTCGCCCATCGTGATTAAAAATAATACTGCTGGGTTGCTGGATTAAGGTGTTATTGGGGTTCAGACGCATGATCGTCTTCGCCGTAACTGATTTTCCTGATCCACTCTCTCCGACTAATCCCATGATTTCTCCGGGACGCACATTGAGGCTCACATCCCTAACGGCATGTACCATCCCCTCATCAGTGCTAAAATCTATGGTTAAGTTTCGAATATCGAGCAACAGAGGGTTTTTAGAGTTACTCATCTACTTTTTCTCCGCATAGGGGTCAGCTGCATCCCGCAAGGCATCACCGACAAAAACAAAAGCCATCACCAAAAATACGAACAGTACCACAGGAAAAAATTGCCAGATCATATTTTGTTGGATATCTGGATCCTGCGCTTTTTGCAGTAGCACCCCTAAACTGTTGATAGGTTCGGTTAAACCTAGACCTAAAAAGCTCAAGCTGGTTTCGGCCAAAATAACGTAGGGAAAATTGATCAGCGTATCGACAATAATATAACTGCCAAAACTAGGTACTAGGTGACGCCAGATAATGCGCCAAGTACTCGAGCCGCAAAGCTGTGCCGCCAATATATAATCTTGGTTGCGCTCGGTGAGTATATGGGTGCGAAGACGCCGGCCCAGTGCGGCAAAATCCAACGCGCCAATGACCACTGCGATCGCAAAGTAGCGCTGTATTGGGGTTAAATCTATCTGCGCCAATGCAACCGCACAGGCTAGGTAGATAGGAATTGGCGGTATTACTCGTACCGCCTCGGTAAAGCTCATCATCACCGCATCCACTTTACCGCCAAAATAACCACTTACGCCACCGACGAGAAGCGAGAAAAACAATTTCACGACTAGCGCGACTACTGCAATACTGATGGTCACCCAAATAGCATGAATTGAACGGCTATAAACATCTTTGCCGTCTTCATCGGTCCCCATTAGGTGAATTTCACCATTTTCAACCCCGAATAAGTGTCGATCAGAGCGCCAATCTAAATCAAACCCGGCGAAGCTAAGATCGATTAAACTGTATTCCCAGCCCTGCACAAAAAACTGCAAGTAACGACGCTGCTCTGTATTGATAATGTATTTGTTTTGACTAGAAGAACTCAGTGCGTCGCTGGACGTCAGTGCATCTAAAGCATCCAACCCCCCTGCCGCGAGTGATTTGAAATCAAAACCGGTTTTCTCTTTTGTATAGGTATAGGCAAAAGGTCTCAGTGAAAAACCATTTTCATCGCTAAAGTGAATCCACTGTGGTGAACCGCGTCGATACTCTATATCAGCACCATTGATGGTGGGATCAATGGGTGAGAAAAACGGCGCGAAGAAGCTCATTATCACCATAGTCGCCAGGATCCAAGCGGCAACAACACCGGACATTTTACGTTTGAAGCGGTCTTTAATCAGCGATAGCTGACCCGCCGTATAATAAGACTCGTCTGATTGTGGTTTCTTTTTACGGCCAAATTTGGCCAAAAGTTGACTAATAGCCATGTTTATACCCCCAATACACTAATACGTACCCGCGGATCTATCGCCGCCAGCACCGCATCGGTAATGAAATTCATTGAAATAACCACTAGGGCCACCAGAAATAAAATTCCCGCTGCCAGCTCTTGATCATTGGTTTGGGCCAAAGCCTCTATCAACAACGCGGCAGAATCGGTTAATCCTATGACCACGGCGACTATCGGCAGATCATTAAACACCCGCTGGAAATCAAACCCTATACTGTTAAACAACGGACTAATTGAGTGGCGTACCGGATACCCACCCCACAGCGCCATGCCGGTAACCCCTCGAGCTCTGGCGGCATCTACGTAGAGTTTATTATTCTCATCGACCACTAGCGCACGTACTGTTTGCAATTGCAGCGCTGTTGCCGACCAGCCAATCACAAATATTGGCAACCAGACATGTCCGAGAAAGTCCCAGAGTTTGTCAACTTCAAAACCGTTGTCCCCAAACCAGGGGACATTTCGCCATTCATCTGAATACAATCCGGTCGGTGCCGACTCACCGGCGAAGACATAGAGCAGAATTATGGACAGTGCCAGTAAAAAATTCGGTAGTGCCAAACCTAAATAACTAATCAGTCGCAACTGTAAATCGAGTAATTTATTAAAACTGAGCCAAATAGTATTAACGATTTTTTCCCGCTTACTGTTTAGTGGATTCTTATCAGTCCAATCTTTATTGATACTAAAGGCCGATAAAATTCCGAAGGGTAAAGCGATTAAGTAGGAGAAAAACAATGCCGCTATACAGAACCAAAAGCTCATCCAAAATCTATCTCCAAGCGCCAGATTAACCGACTGACGTTTTGCACAGCTAAAACCTAAATCACCGCGCAGTGCCAAATTGCTGACCCATTTCACCCAACGTACGACGAGGGGTTTGTCTAGACCCATTCGGGCCCTTTCTGCATCAATATCCGCCTGAGTGATGGTCTCTCCCTGAGTACTTTTGTAGGCGATATACTTTTCAGCACAATCTCCTGGTAATACTTCCATCAGTGAAAAGACAATGCCACTGACCACCAACAGTGTACCTAGTGCCAGTAAATAACGATGTAGAACATAACTAAAGTACTGACTGGAGAGGCCTCGCCAGTAAAAGAAAGCGCCAATGGTAATTAACAGCCATAGTAGCCAAGTATTTGCAAAGAAGTTAGCCATCAATTAACAATCCTCAAAGCCGCTGATACCAGTACTATTACTTAGGGAAGTTGCGAGTCAGTCCAAACGTTTTAACACTCCCCGTTTAAGACCCAGGGGTGGCAATTGTTTAGATTTAGATATCAATAATAGGGAGTATTAAGTCCGTAACTACAAGTCGACATCTATTGGCAAGTGGGCTGTGCTCCCGTAAAGGGTCAGACACAGTCACACTGAATCACATATAGCTTAGTGTACCGCTGCTTTCATCTGGTTATATTGGTTTTTCAACAACAAAAAATCCCTCCACCGAGATACCATTCTTATTCGGTGGGGGCCAAGCATACAGAGATGCTTAGAAAGAAGGGAAATTGCTCCCCCTCTTTCAAGTGCTCAGACGTGTGAATTATTTCACACCATCCTCATCTAGATACCACTGCGTAGGAAGGTAGGGATATACCCAGTAATAATCATACGAGTGGGTTTTTTGCACTTTAAAGTTACCTAATTTATTACTGTAATAAATAGGTTGCACCGCTTTCACAGTACCCACCACAAACAGATCATCAACGATCCTAGTGACTATTTCTAAGCCAATTTTATTGGATTCATCAGAACCTATTGCTAAAGTGACGAATTTATTGGCAAGTTTTTCCATTGCCAATATGGTGGCAGGTGGTTTGACTCCCTCAGCTCCGTTAGTTACCTTATATTGATCCCACAACATACCGGTGCGCAGATCGAAAAAGGTGCCATAAGGTGGTAACACATCTTCGGTTTTAGTCGCAACAGTAGGCAGTGGACGACCCATTGTCCAAGAGAGAACACTTAAGGTATTAGCACTTTGCGAATTCCGATACTCGTCGCTGGTGATCTCTTTTATATTGGTTTTTATACCAATTTTGGTCCAACTAGCGGCAATGATTTCCGCCAATTCGGTCGGGGTCCCCTGAGTTGAATACTGGAAGGTCAGTTCAAACTTTTTACCCGAAGGCAACTGGCGTAAGCCATCATTATTTTTATCCATCACCCCCGCTTTATCGAGTAAGTCAGCAGCGAGCTTAGGATCGAACTGAACCCAGCTAGTTTTTAAAGCATCGGTTATAAAAGGTGCTGTATCGGCATCAATCGCCGTGAACTGCATCGGAGTTCCGAGATTAAAAAAGGCAATTTCATTAATTTTGTTACGATCAATCGCCACCGACATCCCCCGTCTAAAATTGATGTCGTTAAAGACCGCACGTTTTTCAAGATCTTTATCCGTCATATTGAAAGCATAGGTAGTTTGGGCAATCTGCGGTCGCAGCGAAATTGAGTATTTTCCCTGAGCCTTGTTTTCTAACAGCACCGGGACCGAGGGTAAATTAACCGCCTGGGACTTATAGTCAATCTCGCCGGCGATCATTTTCGCCAACTGGATATTTTCATCCGAGACATATACTTCACTGATTTCATTGATATAGGGAAGTTGATTACCCGCGGTATCCACTTGGAAAAAGTACGGATTGGCCACTAAGTGTCGTCTTTCTAAGGTCTCTTCAACCACAATAAACGATTCTAAAGTGGGCGCTATTGCCGTGAAACCAGCTTTTACCAAACGATCTGAAGCGACTTTATCCTTGAGCAGTGGTGTCGGGATATCTTTCCAATCTGACTGACCGTAATAGAAGTTCACCAGTGCATAGCCATCTTCGAAGCCAAGGGCCTGCGCGTCTTTATCGGCATTAGTATTGAATTTAGGATGGAATTTTTGCAGTAGATGTTTAGGTTGAAATGGCTGCGCGTAATCTTGGGCGAACATAGCGATCAGACCAGGCTTAGGAGTTCCCATGTTAAAACGCACGGTGGTCTCATCGATCGCTTCAACCTTCATCGGCTTGCCGTCTGATAGGAAACGGTCTTTAGCCTTTTTGATGATATTGGTATCCATCAACATATCGTGGTACCAAAACACCACATCGGCGGCGGTAAAAGGTTGGCCATCAGACCACTTGTGTCCCTTGCGGAGGTTAAGTGTCAGTTCGGTATAGTCGCCATTCCAAGTCCAGGAAGTAGCCACGTTAGGTACAATTGTTTGTAAATCATCACTATAGCGAGTCAGATTGACATGGCGGATAGAGAGCAGATCGGAGGTGCCAGATTCTGTCGCCTTAGAGATACCATCTAACACCCCGCCATATTTACCGATGCTTTTGTAGGGTACTACTACTAGAGGCTCCATCGGTAAACGTTTCGCCAGCGGCATCAATGCCGGGTTGCCGCCAATACGCTCATTCAGCGCTTTTATCATTGGGTTTTCGGCGAAATCCATGCTGCAGTTTTTAGCGCTTTCATACTCAGCGAGTTCAAACAAATGCGGATTCACTCCACCGGCGTCCGGGCCTGTTACCGACGGGCAAGCCGCCATTACGTTGGAAGTCATTAGCACCGAAGCGCCAACTATTAGCAGTTTCTTCATTATAATATTCCTATTATTTTTATTAAAGTAAGACAGCTAACTCAAGACTAAACTAACGGTCTCACGCGGTGTTTTCTAATCATTTATACATCTACTTTATGAACCTTATTTTTCGATTTATGCATTGCGCCAATCTATTATAGACCACCCCTGTGCAATGGCATGTTGGCGTAATAATAATTCAGGATTTACGGCGATGGGGTGCTCGACTAATTGCAATAGGGCCAGGTCATTATTTGAGTCACTGTAAAAAGAAGCTTGCTCTAACCCTTCCCCCGTCTGTTCTAACCAGGCTAATAAACGCGTGACCTTGCCTTCTCTAAAACTCGGCACACCACTGATGTCGCCACTGAAACCCAGGCTGTTATTATTTTTTATAGTCTGGCTTTCTAGCTCAATGGCCAGTACATCATCAATTTTCAAGTGCTGTGCGACTGCAGTTACTATAAATTCAACAGTCGCCGATACCAGCAAAATTCGTTTGTTTTGGGCCCGCTGTAAAACTAACAATTCATAGGCCTGAGGATAGATATTAGGTACGATATAATCGCGGACAAAACCGGCCATTAGGGCCGTTATTTCAGCTTGGCTTAAATGACTTATCGGCGCTAGCATGAAACGTATATAGGCCGTTATTGAATAAGTACCAGCCAGATACTGGGTATTAAATGCTTGATCTTGTTGTAACATAGCCGCGCTCGCTAACTGCTGATCGACTAAAAACTGACAAAACAGTGATGCGCTATCACCATTAAGCAGAGTATCGTCTAGATCAAATATTGCCAGTGTCATGCAGGTCGCCTAAGTCAGGTGTTTTTGTCAGGTCTATTTAGATATTCGATTAACTTTTCTTAGCTACAGTATAAGTGGTAAACTGCCATCTTCTTTAGGCGCTGTATTGCCCTTTCAGCAAACCTGGAGTCACTGCTTTACCGTGATCATTTAGCCCTAATAACTGGCAGATAGATCCGCAAATTTGCAATTGCTCTGGTTTAACATCTTGATCATGACTAAAGGCACTTCCCAAGGTGTAAAGCGGCACAGCACGCTCTTGTGGTAAAGTACCACCGTGACTTTTATCGTTATTCATACCGTGATCAGAGGTTACTAATACCTGATAGCCCGCGGCCAGCCAATCAGGCAAATACTCGGACAGTGCAATATCTGTCCCCCTGATGGTATTGCGATACTTAGCACTGTCCCAGCCTGCACGATGCCCAGCATCATCAATATTCATCGGATGAATCAGCAAAAAATTAGGATCGTAGCTACGGCGCAGCCATTCGGCATCGGCAAAGAGATGGTCATTGGGATAGTGGTTTTGATGGTAGAAACAACCATATTGAATGTTTTTTTGCGGATCAATGGTAATCCGATCACGTTTAGCACTGTAAGGTGATTGGTTGTAGAGTTCACTAAACCAGTGATAGGCAGCTGCAGCAGTGGTCAGCCCAGCGCTACGCGCCAAACTAAAAACACTTTGCTCTTTTGATAAACGCTGTATTTCATTGTGTACGATGCCGCTTTCTACTGGTGGTACCGCGGTGAGGATAGCTTCATAAAGCGGTCGAGACATCGAGGGGAGTTCGCATTCTAGTTGATAGAGAGTCGCCCGCCCCTGCTTGCGCAAAGCTTGCAAAAAGCCCATGCACTGTTCACCAGCGCTATACTCTAAACCGTCTAGAATTATTAAAATTACTTTATGAGACATATCCATATTCTCTTATTTTATTTTTATATATGCTATGTAATATTTTCAAAGGTATTCGAATTAGAGGCCTCAGGCAAGACATTTCAACCAAAAGTTATGATTTATTCGCATTGATAATCTATGCTTATATTAATAACTAAATTATATGGATTATATTGTCAACCAAACTTGTTATATTTATTTAATATTCATAATACCCATCTATAGACATATTACCCATGATTGGCATCAAGGCATGTTTTTATTTATTATTTTATCCCTACAAGCTTAAAAAATACCAACATACTGATTAATTCTCAAATTTATTTGTATATAACATTTTCTGACATGCCAGCATCACTAATATTCGTTCATTATAAATTCATAATGACTCAATATAAACACACTTATTAATTGACTATAACCTCACTATTAAGCACTTTTTCTGGCCCACTACCGACTGATGTTGGCTATTAGTTTACTTTTTGGCTCATCATTAGAGATCATTTCTAGCAAGTATCCGCCTCATGCATTTAGGTAAGGAACATGCGAACAAGTCCAACACGCCTCTGGCGTACAGAGCATTTCGAGATCTAGGCATCGATTACAGGTGGACTGGTTGTCCAGCGAAAATCGATAACAACGAAATCGGAATGCGCTGTGCGTCCCGAAGGGCGGGCCTAAAAACGGCTAACTACTTTGTCAGACCGCTTGGAAAGGACTCGTCATTCCACTGCGCTGCCTTTCGCGTATTTAGCCGTTTTTAAGCCCGCAGAGAAAATATTGGACTTATTCGCATGTTCCCTAATCAAGTACCTATTTTGACAGAGTTAATGCTGGGCTAGCCTCCATGATTACCCATCCTCAAAACGTCTCTGCTATGATTAAAAGAGACCTTGGCATTAATTAGGCAAAGGACACAATAACTACGCTCGGCAAAACGGCTTATAAACCCGTTCAATACCTGACAAGCCGGGTACGCAGCCCCCGTTTTTCAGCTAATTTTTCCCTGTCCTTCGCTCGCGAACTGATACTGAGGTATCCAATAAAATACCAAGCACCACTCGCTTTAGCCACTGTGCAGGAAATAGTTTCATCATCTCAGTCAAGATCACCCTTCACTTCCCTATTGAGCAGTAATTCAGACTACACTTAAAAAGTGTGGGTCAGGCAAATTTGACATTAGTAACAAAAGATACTAATGTCGATAGACAGTAACTAATGTTACTAATAAAAATAATCTTTAGGAGCGTAACCATGACGGATTTGTTTGAGAACCCAATGGGCTTAGATGGTTTTGAGTTTGTTGAATTTACGGCGCTGGAATCGGGCATTCTCGAGCCAGTTTTTGAACTGATGGGTTTTACCTTAGTGGCCAAACACCGCTCTAAAGCTGTTGAACTTTGGCGCCAGGGAAACATCAATCTAATCACCAATTATGAACCTAATAGCCACGCCGCATATTACGCTCAAGAACATGGGGCTTCAGCTTGTGGTATGGCATTTCGGGTTAAAGATGCGAACCATGCTTACAGCAGTGCTCTGGCCAAAGGTGCCCAGCCTGTCGTTATCGAAACTGGCCCAATGGAGTTACGATTACCCGCTATTAAAGGTATTGGTGGTGCGACATTATATCTTATCGACCGCTACGAAGAAGGCAAATCCATCTATGACATCGATTTTGATTGGATAGAAGGGGTTGACAGAAACCCCGAAGGTTGTGGTTTTCATACCTTAGATCACCTCACCCATAACGTATACCGAGGCCGCATGGACTATTGGGCCGGCTATTACGAAAAGTTATTTAACTTTCGTGAAATACGCTATTTTGACATCAAGGGAGAATACACCGGTCTTTTATCTAAGGCATTATCAGCCCCAGACGGTAAAATCCGCATCCCGCTCAATGAAGAGGCGGGTACCGGTGGCCAAATCGAAGAGTATCTAATGAAGTACAACGGGGAGGGCATCCAACATATCGCTTTTGCTTGTGATGACTTACTTGCCTGTTGGGATCGCCTGAAAAAGCTAGGGCTAAAATTTATGACCGCCCCGCCAGAAACTTATTACCAAATGTTAGAACAACGCCTACCTGGCCATGGTGAACCCACTGCAGAGTTACAATCGCGGGGCATTTTGCTCGATGGCACCACCGAAAATGGTGAAATAAGATTGCTCCTGCAAATTTTCTCTGACACTTTGCTAGGCCCGATATTTTTCGAATTTATTCAGCGCAAGAAAGACGATGGATTTGGCGAGGGCAACTTCAAAGCGCTGTTCGAGTCTATTGAACGTGATCAAATTGAGCGAGGCAAACTCGGCCAACAGAGTGAGGGTCAATAATGAACATTCAACGAATTCACCATGTAGCTTATCGCTGTATAGATGCCAAGGACACTGTAAAGTTTTATACCGATCTGCTCGATATGGAGTTTTTATTGGCGATTGCTGAAGACAAGGTGCCTTCCACCCAAGAGCCAGACCCTTACATGCACGTTTTTTTGGATGCAGGTCAAGGTAACGTATTGGCTTTTTTTGAGATCCCCACTGCCAATGCTATGGGACGAGACCTTAACACTCCACAGTGGGTGCAACACATCGCATTCGAGCTAGCAGACATGCAGGCATTATTAGCCGCCAAAGATAAATTGATCGCCGCTAATATAAAGGTACTGGGGCCAACCGATCACACCATTTTTAAATCTATCTATTTCTTCGATCCCAGCGGGCATAGGATCGAATTAGCGGTCAATACCGCTCAGCCTGGCATGTTAGATGAGCTGAAGCGGGTAGCACCCGCTATGCTAGAGGAGTGGGCACGTACCAAAAAAGCCCCTCAACATGCTGCGTGGTTGCACAGTGGTGAAAAGTTTACCGGGCCAAATGAGAGTAAAGGAGAGCAAAAATGAAGTTAGCCAGTTTAACCGCTAATCGGGATGGTGCACTCATTATCGTCAACAGTGATTTGTCTCGCATGGTCAGTGCACAAGATATTGCACCCACCTTACAGGCTGCATTAGATGATTGGGCCAATATTGAGCCGCGTCTATTAGCACGCTATCAAGCGTTAGAGTCAGGAGAACTTAGCGGGGAAAAATTTGAGCAACGAGATTGCTCCTCTCCCCTACCTCGGGCCTACCAATGGGCAGATGGAAGCGCTTATGTAAACCATGTCGAGTTGGTACGCAAGGCCAGAAATGCAGAAATGCCCGCCAGTTTTTGGACCATTCCACTGATGTATCAAGGTGGTTCAGATACTTTTTTAGCGCCGTTTGATCCGATCTTAATGCCGCAAAGCAAAGGTTTTGGTATTGATTTTGAGGCGGAAATAGCAGTGATTGTGGACGATGTGCCAATGGCAGTTGATCCAGAACAGGCACTAACTTATGTGCGCCTGGTCATGTTAGTCAATGATGTATCACTGCGGGCTTTAATTCCCGGTGAGCTAGCTAAGGGCTTTGGCTTTTTTCAATCAAAACCCTCCAGCGCCTTTAGCCCAGTTTGCGTCACCCCCGACCAATTGGGTGATGTTTGGTGTGAGGGCAAGTTGTCGTTACCCCTACTGTCTCACTACAATGGAGAGCTGTTTGGTCGACCCGATGCTGGCATTGACATGACGTTTAATTTTGGCGAACTAATCGCCCATGCGGCAAAAACTCGAGCTCTGGTGGCAGGCACTATCATTGGCTCTGGCACCGTCTCCAACAAACTCAATGATGGACCGGGAAAGCCTATCACAGAGGGGGGCGTAGGTTACAGCTGCATCGCTGAATTGCGCATGATTGAAACCATTCAACAAGGCGAGCCAAAAACCGCATTTATGGACTTTGGCGATTCGATTAAAATTGAAATGTTTGATCGGCAAAAGCAATCTATTTTTGGCCAGATTGAGCAGCAAGTCACTCAGCTTGTGGATTAAGCGATGCTTGAATATAGCTCATTGCTGGGGGGAAACCCGTTTTTTAGTCCCTCTTACATACCCTTTCGCTACGCTCGACTTCAGGGCGTAAAGCGGGGTATTTGGCGTTACCTTGAGTTCTAGAAGCGCACGCCCTAAAGGGCGGGCAATCAACCTTTGACGAATTAGACACCGCCAAATTATCTCTATTGAACGCAGCTATTGCTGAAGTTGTTAAGTGAGAATACCCATGGTTTTATATGATTATTATCGCTCCTCGTGTGCCTATCGAGTGAGAATAGCACTCAATTTAAAAGCGCTAGACTACCAGCAGATACCGGTAAATTTAGTCACCGCTGAACAATCTAGTTTAGCCCATCAGCAGTTAACCACCGAGCAGTTAGTGCCGGTATTCAGGGATGATGGTATTACTTTGACCCAATCACTGGCTATTTGTGAGTACTTAGACGAAGCCTATCCGCACACATATGCACTGATAACCGGTAGTGTCTACCAGCGCTGTGCCATTAGGGCATTTGCTCTAGCAATAGCCTGTGAAATACACCCGATTAATAATTTACGGGTGTTAAAATATTTAAAGTCCGCGTTAGCGATAGATGAAACGGGGAAAAATCAGTGGTATCAACACTGGATAAATACCACTTTTGTTGCATTAGAGAGCCAATTAAAGCAACGCAGCGATCCCACTCTCTTCTGTTGCTCCGATCAGCCCTCACTCGCGGAGGTTTGTTTAATCCCACAAATTTATAACGCGCGACGCTTTAATGTTGATATGGAACACTATCCCAACTTACTAACAATAGAGCGCAGGTGTCAGTCTATTGCAGCATTTAACCGCGCCCATCCCGATCAACAACCCGACGCAAAATAAGTTATATTAGCGATAGGCGTATGCGGATTTATTTAAAGCCAATCTCCAACTGATTACTGAGTTTTAAAGTGAGTGATCTGAGCTGATCGCGCTCTGCATCTGTCAAGCCTTGCAGGAGCCGCTTTTCTTGAGAGTGAACTAAGGGGATGATTTCCTGATACAACTGCTGCCCTTTGTCTGAGAGGGTTAATCTAATCGTACGCCGATCGACTTCGCTGGTTTGTTGTGACAATACTTGGGAGGTCATCAATTTGGCAATCGCCCTGCTCACCTGCATTTTGTCGAAGCGGGTAAACTGGCATATTTCCCGCGCCGATATATCACCTTGTTGCCCAATCGTGGCTAAGACCCGCCACTCCATTTTAGATAAACCATAGCGCTGGTATATCTGCGCAATAAACTCACTCATCTGTTGCGCTAAAATCGAGAATTGGTAGGGGAAAAAAAGTTTAAGGTCTAATTGCGTTGCTGAATCAGTAGGCATATCAACGTTACTCAAGGGCGCTAAAGGGTTATATTACAATAACTGTCTCATGCCTGTCATTGACTTTAGTATCGAGGGTTACTAATTATGTGACCCTTTGGGGTGCCGCAGTATTTACCTTAAACGACACTTTTGTGTCACACATTAAACGACACACTCTTGCAAATTGATCGCCGCTATTTTCCCTAAACACTGAATCGCCTGCTCAGTTCTCTCATCTATCGAGACACTGCAATTGATTCGCAGGCAATTATTGTACTTGCCGGTGGATGAAAACAGTTGTCCGGGCAAGAAGGAAACCTGCTGTTTTATCGCGGCCTCAAATATTACATTAGTATCACAGCCAATGGGTAATTCAACCCAGAGAATATAACCGCCTCGCGGCTGACTTACACTGGTACCCACGGGAAAATGCAGCATGATTTTCTTTTGAAACCAATCAATGTGTTGCATGTAAATTCTACACAATTGGCGAATATGCCGATCATAAGCACCTGTCGATAGAAACTCTGCGGCTGCCGCCTGAGCCATACTAGAAGCACTCACATTGGTAAAGGACTTTAGATATTCAATTTCTTTAAAATATTTTCCTGGACATACCCACCCCACCCTAAATCCTGGGGCGATGGACTTAGAGATCGAAGAGCAGTAAAGCACTAAGCCCTGCTCATCAAACGCTTTAGCCGGTATATTTCTAGCGGTACTGTGAGATAAATCACCAAACAGATCATCCTCAATTAAGGGAACTTGATGGGCCGCCAATAATTTCACCAACTTCTGCTTATTCTGTTGTCCCATATTCGACCCACTGGGGTTATTGAAGGCTGGTACTAATGCCACTGCGGCTATTTTCCACTGCTCAAGTGCTAGTGCCATTGCCTCTAGACTAATCCCATCATCGGCATCTGAGGGGATCTCCAACGCCTTTAAACCCAGTGATTCTATCGCCTGTAATAGGCCAACAAACGCCGGTGACTCTATCGCGATAGTATCCCCAGGCACTGCTACTGCCCGCAGACATAGAATGAGTGCCTCTTGACAACCATTAGTGATAATCACCTCATCCTCAGCCACCAGACAACCCGTTTCTGCTAAACGCCGGCTGACTTGGTGTTTTAATGGACGATGCCCCGCTGAAAAGTGCGCGGTGAGTAGGTCTTCCATATCCACTTGGATTAATTTACGCATGATGCGCTGCAGTTGTTTTAACGGTAGAAATTCGATGGAGGGGTAAGCGGTGCCAAAATTGACCATGCCGGGCATTTCGCAGGCGTGAAATATAGTCGTGGCCAAGGCATGAATAGCCACATCATTAGGTAAACCCAAAGGTTGTACCGGCTTTTTTAGTGGCACTTTGTCACGCGCTTTTACAAAGAAACCCGACTTAGGGCGTGGCTCAATGATGCGCCTATCTTCTAACACCGCATAAGCTTTTTGCACTGTGGCAACACTCACGCCACTGAGCCTGCTAAGCCGTCTTATAGAGGGCAGCTTATCGCCGCTTTTATAGATACCCTGTTCAATTTGTAGCGATATTTGCTGCACTAACTGTTCGTATAATGTCATCAAAAAATACTCGGTGATTTACACAATGGCCGAAAGAGATGCCCTTGGCGAGTGGCGACACAATGCAATGGTCCCACTGACTCGATCTAAACACGACTAGAGGTGGATACTTAGCATGATTCAACAGCCACTTTTAGTATCGACCATCTCGTAGCATTGGATCACCCTCGCCACGCTCAGTTTCAGGATGAACAGCCGCTAAATAACAACCCTACTAGTGACCTGTACAGTTCATCAGCAGAAATACCCATACAGAGCTTGATTGACAAATCTGTATAGGCTTTATTTATAAACTAGTACATCTGTACAGGTGACAGTGTGCCCTTTACTATTATATTTAGCAATCATAGACTCTTATTGAGGATTAACTGATGGGTAAAACCACTCACTATAAAGCCAAAATACCAGACAGAGATGGCATTATTCACTATACCCAAGAGGAAAATGCAACTTGGAAGCTATTGATTAAGCGCCAGTTGAAATTAATAGAGAATCGAGCTTGCGATGAATTTTTGACTGGCCTCGACCAGCTTAATTTACCGGTACATTACATCCCACAACTCAGTGATATTGACGCAACACTCAACTCAACAACAGGTTGGAAAACTGAAAGAGTGCCAGCTTTAATTAATTTTGATCGTTTTTTTGCCCTACTCGCCGACAAAAAATTCCCCGTTGCGACTTTTATTCGTAGTAGAGAAGAGCTAGATTACATTCAAGAACCCGATATTTTCCACGAAATTTTTGGTCATTGCCCACTATTGACCGACCCAGATTTTGCGCGCTTTACCGAAAATTATGGAAAGTTAGCAATGGGGGCATCCAGTGAAGAACGCAAATATTTAGCGAGGTTATACTGGTTTACCGTTGAATTTGGCTTACTCGATACCCCTGCGGGGTTGCGTATTTATGGAGGGGGAATTCTCTCTTCTAAACAGGAAGTAATCTATGCTACTGAGTCAGAGCAACCGTTAAAGGCAGCTTTTAATTGTTTAGAAGTACTGCGCACCCCCTATCGAATTGATGTGTTACAGGCCATTTACTTCAAAATAACCAGCATGGGAGACCTGTCAAAAATTTCGCAATCAAATTTACTAGAACTGGTAGCCCAGGCCAAAGCACTTGGAGCATATCCTTCTCTCTACCCTGAGAAAAAAACTGGTTAAGCAAAGGTCATACATAACAAAGCACTTTAATCGATTAAACTACAATGGGATCAACATGATAGATAACAAACTTAGCGAAGAACATTGTGAGGCATGCCAATTAGGTGCCCCTTCTATAGAGTCGGCACAAATGGACGACATGTTAGCGCAGTTAGATAACTGGTCAGCAATTAGCGTTGACCAAGTAACACAACTACAAAAACGCTATCGGTTCAAAAACTTTCGCAGTGCCTTGGCATTTACCAACGCAGTCGGCGCTCTCGCCGAGGAACAGGGGCATCACCCAGATATTTTAACGCGCTGGGGTGAAGTCACCGTCACCTGGTGGACACATTCAATTAACGCATTACACAAAAATGATTTTATCTGTGCCGCTAAAACTGATCTGTTATTTGCCGAGTAATGATGGAGAGAGCAGTCGGTGCATTAAACTCGTCGATTGCTCTTAAATTCGCAAGCCGCCACGCAAAATCCGACGCTAATGGCGTGCCCTATCTCTAAATAATCCCAATTGAATCATAGCTTCAAGGCCCAGTGGCATAAAAAGGGACCGCTAGAGCTGATGATTTACGCTCAATGATGAAGATCAAGCCATTGTATAAGACATTGAGACTATTCGTTGCTAACATCACTCTATTCAGATTAATCATAAGAGTTGCTTTGTTTTGAGACTAAGCATGACTAGGAGTAATAATGGCATCTTCAACTTTGTTTTATATACATGACCCAATGTGTAGTTGGTGTTGGGGGCACCGTCCTCAATGGCAACAATTGCAGGCAGCGCTAACAGATTCTGTCACTGTCAAAAATGTGGTCGGTGGTTTAGCACCAGACAGTGATGAGTTAATGCCATTAGGCCAACAACATGCCATCGCCGGTTATTGGAAAAACATTGAAGAATTATTGGGCACTGAATTCAATTACGATTTTTGGCAGCATAATTCACCGCGCCGCTCTACTTATCCTGCTTGTCGTGCAGTGATTGCCGCGCGTTGGCAAGATAGAGAAGAAGCTATGATCTTGGCAATCCAAGAGGCCTATTATTTAAAAGCCCAGAACCCATCCGATATTGAAACACACCTCTTATTGGCCGCAGAGTTAGGATTGGATGTTGCAAAGTTTGAACTAGATATCAACTCAGAAAAGTTAGAGCAGGCTTTTGTTGAAGAATTACAGTTTGCGCGTAGTTTGCCCATCAACGGTTTTCCATCGATGGTATTGCAACATGGGGCTAAAATGTATGTGATACCGCTCGATTATAAAGATCATCGTGGCGCCCTCGCAACAATAAACGAGATTATTTCATAATCCCTGTGACCCGTTGCGATAATGAAACCCACCCAAAATAAAGGGTGGGCTTAGGTACTTGCTGCTTTACTGGCCAACATCCAAGGCCACTCTCGTTATACTGGCCATCTAGGTTGCCCAACCAGCTAACTATTCACATAAATATCAATATTTCCCGGTAAATTTTGTTCTATTTCATGGATACGTTGAATCAATAGCTCATTTATTTTTTGACCAGCACTGAGTAACAAACAATGTTCATTATTAAACAGATCCCGGCTCAAGATCATACCATTACGCAATTCACCGGTGGTGACTAGCTGGTCAAAAACCAAAGATTGTTCTTTAGCAATTTTAGGTATTGCATTTTGCAGGCTGATAACGATGTCTCTATTGTAACGATGTGCCACATCATTGAGCATGTAGTTAATAGCCTGAATAGAACTCATGTCATTCTTTTTATATAAACCACTGGTTAATTCAATGTAGTCATTGAGCACCGTTATGATTTGCGCTCTTATATCTATCTCCTGTGCATGTAATCCTTTGGGATAACCACTACCATCTAAATATTCACGATGCTGGTAGATTAATTTACCGGAAGGATAAAGGGGTTTAACCCCTAAGCAGACGACTAATGAATTGAGTGGATGTAACTGAAAGTCCCGTTGCTGCAGCGCGGATAATAATAAATAGGGTGTGGTTAATAACTCGTCACTAAAACTAAGCTTACCGATATGGCGTAATTGCCAGGCGAACAAGAGTTGCTTATATTCTATTCCAGAAATCGAGTTCTGATCAGCGACCGTCGCTAAAATTTTATTGAAAGATAACTGGGCGTTATTGCTTAGCATTGGTAGCCGTGAATCGATCAAAGATGAAAACATTTTTACGATGGCTCGATAACTCTCCTGCAATTCATCGTTGCTTTGTTTTAACTGTTCAGTTCGCTGCGTAACTTTTTCCTCTAGGGCATGATTTAATTCTATTAGTTCTTTGCTTCTTTTAATTTTTAACGCTTCTAACTGTTGATTTTGCAGGGTCAAATATTTTAGTAAAAAGCTCTTTTCAACCGTTTTTTTAACTTCTTTATCATCCCAAGGTTTTTGTAAGAAGCGACTAATACTGCCATTATTAATCGCATTAATAATTGAATCCGAATCCGAAAATCCGGTTAACACAACCCTCTCAGTATTTGGCCAGCGTATCGCCACTTGGGCTAATAATTGCTCGCCTGACATCTCTGGCATCCGCATATCACTGATAATAATATCAATGTCTGTATCTGCCAGAATTGCCAGTGCCTCTGCACCGGATTCAGCACAGTAAATTTTACATTTCAAGGGCATTAACAATCGCTTTAAAGCATTCAAGATGGCTTTTTCATCATCTACTAATAAAACACTATTTATGGAATAATCTTGTTGGTCCAAAATATGAATCCTTATTAACCAATGGATAATGGTCAGATCAAGAGCAAACAATTACTCCTAAAAATGATTTTAATAATAATGAAAATAGCAGGGTCACTCTGCTAGGTTAGACTCGCTATCGACACCGAGTCGAAGAAGCACCAATCACTGCCAAATACTATAATATGAGGTGATAACAACGCAGCGGCAGTTTTACCTCAAACTCAAATAATTTTCCCAGGCTAGCAAATTCATTGGCAATGATTAAGACACCTGCCAATCAGTTCAACATAATCTCGGCAAACTGAAAAATGCTAAATAGCCATAGGCACGTATACTACCCTTTTGCAGCGGTTGCCCGCCTTACCCTCGCTCGCCTCATAGTGCCTGAGTATCACTATTATAGTAATGATCCGGGAAAAAATCATGTCATTCATTAACATAGAGCTTAATACTGTTAAGCGACGCCAATCGCCAACACAAATTAATATTGCTGATGAAGGTATATTTCAAAAAGTATCCATCATCCTCGAATAACGTTGTACTTGAACCTGCCAAGCTACCGACCTTGACATGATCATGGTTTCATCGCAGAAAATAGCAGGCATCAGTGTATTTAGCACCAGAGTTTGTCCGGCTATCTGCTCGTCTTATCACTCATAATCTGGATATTATAGTGCCAATATTTTTCATCGATAGCTTCGAGAATCCCGCATAGCTGCCAGTAATAATTTCAGCCCCTCACCTAATTTAACTTGAGGATGTATGCCATAGCGTTTAACCGCCCTTCTCGGATCTCCCAGAGAAGGGGCCACATCTCTCGAGCGAGCAGGCTGATATTCGATCTTTAATGGTGAACCAGAGACAGCTGACAAAATTTTTGCCAGCTGACTAATCGAAGTAGCCTGTCCGGTACATACATTGTAAATAGAAGATTCACCACGCTGATTTTGCATTGCCTGTATTAAATAATTCACTACATCAGACACATAGATAAAATCTCGGGTCTGCTTACCCTCTCCATAGATGATTAAGGGCTCTCCCTTGAGTATCCTATCGACAAAAATTGAAATAACTCCGGTATAGGGTGAAGTTGGGTGTTGTCTGGGGCCGTAAACATTAAAAAAACGTAAACCTACCGTTGAAATACCATGGGACAACCAGGCAACTCGAGCATGGTGCTCACTTCCTAGTTTATCCGCACCATAGGCACTAATTGGCCGAGCCGTGGTACTTTCATCCAAAGGGAGTGAGGCATTATCACCGTATATAGCAGAGGATGATGCGAACACGATAGGAATGGCGTTAGACTGTGCCATACTACGCACTGCCTCAAATAGATTGACAATAGCCTGTTGATTGACCTTGTGTGCGCCAATCCAGTCGTTCATCGAACGCTCCACTGATGCCACTGCTGCCAGATGGTAACAGCCATCCATCCCTTCCAATGCCTCTTTTACGACACTGGGGTCAATGACATTTCCCAGCACCAGATCGATTGACTCAGGCAAGTTAATGGTACTGCCCGAAGAAAGGTTATCCAGTACGCGCACATTATGCCCTTGCTCCACTAGCGCATCACACAAATGTGAACCGATAAAACCACAACCGCCCGTTACTAAGTAATTCATCAGAGCCTCCTTTTCCAATCGTTATAATATACAAAGCAAAACACCGGCCAATTAATAATTGTTATAAATCAATTGCTTAACAATAAACGCTTTATATCAAATAACAGCTTGCATCGCAAAATGAGAAAACTTCTAAAAGTTATAGCATTAGGTTAGCCTAGAGACTCAAGAGAAGTTAGTACGGCCATTAGGGAGAAACTGGTTAGAATCAAAGGCAACTAAAAAACTCCGGTAATCCATCAAGCGGAGCTGTCTCACCGATCTTTGTGCTGCAAATACTCTTTATCAAGCTTCAGTTATCTTGATTAAAATCTGTAATAGGTAATTTAAATACTCAACAATCATCAATAACATACTGTTTAAATAGAAAATATCTTGATATAGAAGAAGACTTTCAGCTGGCAGTTTAATAAGCATCTCACTAAACCCATTGTTGCCATCGCCATGAGTAATGTTTAGCGCCTATGATGGTTTTTTTGAACCACTGCTGTCCCTAGGTATTACGTTTCTTGCTTAGTGGCCCAGATAAAAAAACCTATGCCTCCTGTTAGTGATACTTGCCTTTCCCAAATATGGCTAACGACCACTTGTGTGCCCACTTCTGTATAGACCTATAGACTTTTGTTTGACTATAGATCTGACATCCCTGTTGTGTTCAATAATAGTCAATAGCGCTCCTATGATCACAGTATAGGGCGGATTAATCCCGTCACAGACACACCAAAATCACTCTCAAAACGTTGTGCAATATGCGAACAACTTCAGCAACGCCTCCTATCTAATTGATAATGTTAGATTATCGTTCGTTATATTTATGGCACGTTACCTGCTCTAAACCTGATAGAAGCATTAAAATTTGCCAGGAGCATCAACATGTGTGGAATTGTCGGATCTATCAATCATCAAAATATTGTACCTGCTCTACTCAACAGCCTAGCTAATATAGAATATCGCGGTTATGACTCAGCCGGTATATCAGTACTGACCTCCCAGGGGATAACCACCCTAAAACGCTCAGGTAAGCTCGAACAGTTGCGCAGTCTGTTGCATAGAAAACAACTCACTGGGTTAATCGGTATCGGCCACACGCGATGGGCAACACATGGCGAACCAAATGAGTGCAACGCCCATCCTCATACTAATGATCAAGTATCTGTTGTCCACAATGGTATAATTGAAAATCATAGCAAACTGCGTCAATGGCTGCTGGCCGAAGGTTTTACCTTCCACACTCAGACCGATACCGAGGTAATCCCCCATTTAATCGCCTACTACCTCGCGCGAGGCTATCACCCAGGTCAGTCGCTTAATGCCGCGCTTTTTCACCTCAAGGGCTGTTTCGCGTTAGCTGTTTTGTTTAATGACGATAGCGAACACCTATACGCCGCCAGACGTGGTTCCCCTCTGGTACTTGGCGTAGGTGAAGAGAACGTCAGCTTGGGCTCTGGTGCTATGGCGTTAAATAGTAGCGATAACCGCATCCTCTATTTAGAAGAGGGAGATCAGGCGTGTATCAGTCTTGATAACATTAAATTAGTCGATAAAACGGGCCGAGCGGTGCAGCGAAAATTACAGTTTAACGAACTTCAACCAGGGCAATGTCGCAAGCAGCAGCATCGCTTCTACATGCACCAGGAAATTCATTAGCAACCGCGGTCTATTGTTAGAGCCTTGAACCATACCGTGCAGCAACTCGATCAGTTGGGACTGAAGTTTCACCACAACAGATGCTTGTAACTCTTATAGTTTTTATACACATAATATAAAAGAAGATGAGAAGGTAACTATCGATGATGACAAATAATATAAAACTTCAGGCATGGGTCGATGAAAAAGCAGAATTATGTCAACCGGACAACATCGTCTGGTGTGATGGTTCTGATAAAGAATGGGATGATATGTGGGATATCATGGTTAAAGCCGGCACTGCCCGTAAAATTAACCAAGAAAAACGTCCTAACAGCTACCATGTAAATTCTGTTCCTGCTGACGTAGCACGTGTTGAAGACGGTACTTACATCTGTTCTAAAGAGGAAAAAGATGCCGGGCCGACCAATAACTGGTTAGACCCAACAGAAATGCGGGTAAAGATGGACGGTTTGTTCAAAGGTTGTATGAAAGGCCGCACCATGTACGTTATTCCTTTCAGCATGGGCCCTATCGGTTCTGGCATCGCACAAATCGGTGTTGAACTATCTGACTCACCATACGTTGTAACCAATATGCACATCATGGCACGTGTTGGTAATGCAGTATTAGAGGCACTCGGCAAAGACCGTGATTTTATTCCCTGTCTACATTCAGTGGGTGTACCACTAGCTGGCGGCGAGACGAGTGAACCTTGGCCTTGTAATCCTGATAATCGTTATATCGTACATTACCCTGAAACCCGTGAAATCTGGTCTTTTGGTTCTGGTTATGGTGGTAACGCACTACTAGGTAAGAAATGTTTGGCACTACGCATTGCTTCGGCCATGGGGCGTGATGAAGGTTGGATGGCAGAACATATGCTTATCCTAAAATTAACCAACCCAGAAGGCGCAGTTAAATTTGTTGCCGGCGCTTTCCCTAGTGCTTGTGGTAAAACCAACCTCGCTATGTTGACGCCAACCATTCCAGGTTGGAAAGTCGAAACCATCGGTGATGACATCGCATGGATGAAGTTTGGCGATGACGGTCAACTCTATGCAATCAATCCTGAAGCCGGTTTTTTTGGTGTAGCTCCAGGCACAGGTATGAAATCAAATGCCAATGCGATGTTGTCTATGCAAGCGAATTCTATTTTCACTAATGTTGCAGAAACCGATGACGGTGATGTTTGGTGGGAAGACATGACCGACGAAGCACCTGCGCATTTAATCGATTGGATAGGCAATGACTGGTCTCCAGATTTAGATACACCTTCTTCACATCCTAATGCTCGATTCACTGCACGTGCAAGTCAATGTCCAGTAATGGCTAGCGAGTGGGAAGATCCAAAAGGTGTTCCAATTCACGCTATTTTATTCGGTGGTCGTCGTGCAACAGTTGTGCCTTTAGCAACGGAAGCTTTAGACTGGAATCACGGTACTTTCCTAGGCACCATCATCGCGTCAGAAATGACTGCTGCTGCATTCGGTGCAATCGGTCAACTACGTCGTGACCCAATGGCTATGCTGCCATTTTGTGGTTACAACATGGCTGATTACTGGGGTCACTGGTTGAAAATGGGGCAAACTGAGGGCGCGAAAATGCCTAAAGTTTACTACGTTAACTGGTTCCGTAAGAACCAAGCTGGCAAATTCATATGGCCTGGTTTTGGCGAAAACAGTCGCGTACTTAAATGGGTATTCGAACGTTGCGCTGGTACTGCAGATGCAATCGAAACTGCAATTGGTAACATGCCTACCTTAGATGGCATCGACTTCAGTGGTTTAGATATGTCTGATGAAGATATCGCAAATCTAATGTGGGTTGATCATGAAGGTTGGTTATCAGAATTAGAGGGTATTGAAGAGTATTACGATACCTTTGGTGATCACCTACCTGAAGAACTTCGCAATCAAGTTAAGGCCCTTAGAGTACGTCTATTAGCTGAACAAAAAGCAGTCGCTTAAGTTCTGTTTTAGTTCGTGTAAGCCCGCTCAGTATTAATATTGGGCGGGCTTAAAACGTTAAGAACTATAAATATTAAACCACGGCTGTCTGGTTTAGTAATTTAAATTCAGCTACTTTCATAACGGCTTAGCCTGTTATTATAAAGTCACGCTATCTTCTCGTAAGGTAATTGTCCTGCAGGACTTTACCTCAATGTACTCTGACTCATCAATTTTTGACCCCATTGATTTCAGACAATTACCGACCCTAACCTCACAGTATTACCTGCATTATCGGTGTTAGAGATGAGCCAAAATCACTCGCAAAACGTGGTGCAAGATGCGAACAACTTTAGTAACATCCCATATCCAGCTGATATTGTTACATTATCGTTAGTTTTATTTATGGCACGCTACCTGCACTTACTCTGATAGAAGCAATAAAATTTGCTAGGAGTATCAACATGTGCGGAATTGTCGGATCTATCAATCATCAAAATGTCGTACCTGCCCTACTCAACAGTCTGGGCAATATAGAATATCGCGGTTATGATTCGGCCGGTATTTCAGTACTGACCCCCCAGGGGATAACCACCCTAAAACGCTCAGGGAAGCTCGAACAGTTGCGCAGCCTGTTGCATAGAAAACAACTCGCTGGATCAATCGGTATCGGCCACACGCGATGGGCAACACATGGCGAACCCAATGAATGCAACGCCCATCCTCATACTAATGATC
>JABSRA010000060.1 GCA_013215445.1 Oceanospirillaceae bacterium | reverse complement strand
TAACCATTCTGGAACCACTCAGCAGGTATTTAAATACTAAGGCTTTCACTTATACCTTTATCGGCGTGTTAATCACCATTGTATTTAGTCGTATTTTTGGTACTGGTAGTCTCTGGAGAGAAATAGCCGTCGCCACCGATAGCAGCTACTTAAAAACGGTGATCCAAGAAGGGTTGGAGCTTTTAGGGTATTCTCTAGTATTAATCGGCTCATTCTTAGTGCGGCTTAAACACAGCGATAAATAATGCTCTGCAATCTGGATAATGGTGCCAATTAGCTCGGCATCATTACAGCACTGAGTAGACTAAAAATCCGGCTATCAGCCACATAGTACAGCCCACCAACCTATCGAGTTTTTGCCAGCTCTTTTCTCTGTTATTAATCGGCTCATTCTAGTGCGGCTTAAACACAGCGATAAATAATCCGCTGCTGGGGTGGAAAGTGGTGCCAATTAGCTCGGCACCATAACAGCACTGAGTAGACTAAAAATCCGGCTATCAGCCACATAGTACAGCCCACCAACAGATCGAGTTTTTGCCAGCTCTTATCACTTTCAAACCAGGGCGCCAGCGCTTTGCCCCCGACCACTAGCGTTGAAAACCACAATATGGATGCAATACTCGCCCCGAGCGCAAACCATAGCGGCTGACTACCGGGTAACTGCCCGCCAATGCTACCGAGTAAAACCACGGTATCTAAATACACATGTGGGTTTAACAAACTCAGTGCCGCCGTGGTTGTAACTGCTGCTAACACTGTCATTTTCTTAACCTGACTGGTGCTTAATGCCTGTGGTTTCAGCGCTCGGCGAAAGGCTAAAGCGCCATACACAAGTAAAAATAACGCCCCAAAATAACTGGCTAACTCAATCAGAGCTGGCATTTCTCTAATTAGCACCCCCAAGCCCATTACCCCGCCAAAGATAAGTGCGATATCAATACCCACGCAGACGAGGCCAATCACTATCGCATGCTGCCCACGCAAGGCACTGCTCAAGACAAATACATTTTGCGAGCCTATCGCCATAATTAAACTTGCGCCAATACCCATACCTTTAATAAAGGGAAAAAACCACATCACATCACCTAAGTTCTAGAATTAAAGAAGTTGCACTATGGGCAAAGAACCAGTATAAGTAAAATTAAAGATATTTAATAACCATTAATTTATCTAATGAGAGTTGATAAAATGATTGATTCTAAAGGCCTAGCTGCATTTTCAGCCATCGTTAAAAACGCCAGTTTTGAACAGGCAGCCCGTGAGCTTTTCATCACCCAATCGGCTGTTTCACAGCGCTTAAAACAGCTTGAAGAAAATATCGGACACAGTCTAGTGGTGCGCTCTCCACAGATAAAAGCAACACTTTCAGGACAGGCGCTGCTTAAGTACGCGCACAATTTATCGCAGATAGAGCGCGAATTAATCGGCGAACTCGCTCCAAAAAAACAGCTGGACTGGCTAAAAATCTCCATCGCCAGCAACGCTGACACACTCGCCACTTGGCTGTTAAGTGCGCTTGCCCCCTGGTGTACTGAACATAAAATACTGCTGGAGTTTAAAGTCGATGATCAAGATCAAACCCACCAATTGCTCAAATCCGGTGAAGTGCTTGGCTGTATTAGCTCACTGGAGAAACCGGCCCAGGGCTGCAGCAGTGAGCCACTGGGCAGCTTTCATTATCACTGTGTAGTGAGCCCAGCTTTTCGGCAAAAGTACTTTGCTAAAGGGGTCGGTAAAGCACAGTTCAAACGAGCCCCCGTGGTCATTTTTGATCAAAAAGACCAACTGCAACATCAGTATTTAAAGCGTTATTTTGCTATCGATGCACGCCAACAATTACAGCATTTCATCCCCTCTTTAGAGGCGTATCACGAATGGATAAAATTAGGCATGGGCTTTGGCATGGCACAAAAAATACAAATTCAGCCACTCTTAGACAGCGGAGAGCTAGTACTGCTCACTCCTGAAAAAACCATTGAAGTACCGCTTTTTTGGCATCAATGGGGGATAAAAACCCAACTGAGCCAATCGTTAAGTCGGCAAATTGCAGAGGCGGCCGCGGCTGCACATTGAGTGGTTTAACCTAGAATCAGCAGTCGAATCACGAAAATCTGCACAAGCTCTTGATGCACCTAGAAAACTAGAAAATATTCTTATCACCAATAAGGTGACTACTAAATTTTCTATTTTCCTATGCACACCAATTTCTTACACAGCTTCTTCGCGCCTAACTGCTGATTCTAGGTTTAACCCTCACACTCAGTGTGCATTGCTCTTACAAATCCAGATTATGCACCGACATACGCCTTTTTCCAGGCATCGTATTGGGCGACTAACTCATCGATAACCTGCTGATCATATTCACGCAAGCCACTTAATACCATTACCTTCTCACCCTGACCTACCACTTCTCCATCCGATTTAAAGCAGAATTGTAATACTGCACTACCGCGCTTTCCCTCTACTTTTAATTGGCTATGGGTAATCTCTAGTGCGACGGAAGTAAAATCTAAGCGCTGTAAATCAATTGACATTTTTTGATAAATGACCAGGGGTCTAGCCGGGTTTATCATCACTTTCTGCTCTGCCATTAAAGGCACTAATACATGGGGAAAGGTATGGCCTGAAAACGCCACATAACTCTCTGCTAAGAGGCTGGCAAAATCGGCATTCTGACTGATGTCCCCACTGCGCTCTATACTCATATACAGTTTATCAGCAGCATCTAAAATAGTGACTTGATCAGTCTCTGGCTCAGAAAAATGTAAATCAACCCCGGCAGTAACCATACCATTGAAGCTGAATTGCATTTTTTTACTCACCCCTAACTTTGCCAGTGATAGGGCAAAGAGCAGGTCGCCAGGGATACAAAATTTCTTGGCTTGCACGTCGTGTAAGGGATTGAAATCATCGGCGATGTCTTTCGCAAAATGACTTCCCTGTTCACGGGTAAAACAAAACTGCTGTTGATTAGTCGCTGTATAATAATCTGATAAATTCATAGATGCGTCATTCTTCAATGGTAGTGAGAGATAGACGGCATTTTACCCTGAATAGAGATTTTGTGTATGGATTTGTTAAACCTATGCTTGATACACCCAATACCCTAAGCTAAATAGCCCGCTTGCCCCAATTATATCCATACAGTCTGACATCTGTCATTAACCTATGCCTCCCCTAAAAGGCTCGGTACAGAGCCCCGCTGATTAGCCCCGAGACTCCCGCTTAATACACATCTCGCTGGTAGCGATGTTCTGCCACCAACTTGTCCATATAAGCCGCTGTGGCGCTCTCATCGAGTTTTCCGTGAGTTGCAATGACCTCGCGAATAGCAATATCCACATCTGCCGCCATGCGTGAGGCATCGCCACAAATATAGAGATAGGCCCCCTGCTCTAACCATTCAAAAAAGTCAGCACCGCGCTCGCGGATTAGACTCTGCACATAGATTTTTTCTTGGCTATCACGCGACCAAGCTAAACTCAAATTATTAAGTAAGCCAGAGGTTTGCCACGCCTCTAACTGCTGCTGATACAAATAGTCGTGGTCCCGATGTTGATCACCGTAAAACAACCAGTTCATACCACTGGCCTCAGTAACCTCACGCTCTTCTAAAAAAGCTCTAAACGGCGCGATGCCCGTGCCGGGACCTATCATAATCAGCGGTGCTTCATGGTCGTTGGGCAAATGAAAATGCGCAGATTTCTGTACATAAACACCCAAATTTGAGCCGACGGTTAAGCGCTCTCCCAGCCAGGTGGATGCCACCCCTTTACGCGTCTTGTCCATTAGCTGGTAGTGAACTTCACCAACCGTGAGGTGGACTTCACCCGGGTGTGCTTTACTGCTGGAGGCGATTGAATAAAGTCGAGGCTGCAAGGGTCTTAAACCATCGACGAAGGTCTGTGCATCAAGCGCAGGTTTAAGCTCATTGAGCACATCAAATACTTGGTAATTTTCGGTCGCCGGCACTATACCCCAGGTTTGCAGCGCTTTAGCATTCACCGTCATTATGTCTAGTTTGGTCGTCAACATCGCTCTCAACGTGGCAGCAGCGGATTTTAACCGCACTATTTCCCGACCGCTAAAGCCACCGGCAAGCAATATTTCACTCACTTGTGCCGGGCAGTTTAGCGGCCAAACGCCTAGCGCATCACCCACCTCATAGTGCATATCTGCGCCGCCACCGGCGAGTGATATTTCGATGTGATTAACCACTTTAACCGAGTCGTCACTACTGAGCTTTTCACAGTGCAGCAAGTTGGCGATAAACGGGTGATTTTTGCTGTAAATCGCCTCTGGCTCTGAATTCTCGGTATCCGGCGCATTGGCCGCTCCTGCTGCTGAAGAAAAAGCGGCAGCGCTAAACAGGGTATCTTTCCACTGTTCATAATCATCTTCAAAGGCCAGATCACACATTGCGCATTCGCTGGTGGGGGTCGCACCCAACTGGGCCAACCGAGCCTGCATGTCTGCTGCACACTGGTTGAAGAATTGATAACTAGAGTCACCGAGACCACAGACACTAAAATTTAGCGAGGCGGGCAATGTCGGGGCATCCTCTGCCATTAAAGCCGCATAGAATTTTTTGGCATTGTCTGGGGGTTCACCCTCACCAAAGGTAGAGCAGATAATTAACAGATGCTGTAACGTGCCAAGATCGGCTAGATTTATCGCATCCAACTCTTCGATGACCGCGCTAAAACCTTGGCTGGCGGCATATTTCTTTAAATTTTTTGCCAGTACTTCAGAGTTTCCCGATTGCGAGCCATAATAAATGGCCAGTGGAGTACCGGCCTCCTCTGCGGGTGCCCCCGAATTCGCGGCGACAGCCAGCGTGCTGATACCGGTTAATAAACCGTTTAACCACTGGCGCTGCTGCGCATCAAACGGCGCGTTGTCTGGCATTTCAATGACGCTGCTGTTTTTGGATTGCTCTTCAATAACCGCAGAGAGCGTTGCTAAAATGGAGTTCGACATGTTGGCTACTCAGCTAATAGAATGGTTTGTAATTGACTTTCATCGTGGCGGTTGGCGAAAGCTAAAAAACTTTCCTTAGCCAATCGAGACTGAAGATAATTTTTAATAATAGTTTCTGCTTGTGCACTGATATCGCTCGCCGCAATAGGGCCGCACAACGGCCGTGCCAGACGCTGATCTTCATCACTGCCGCCACCGATAAAGAAATTGTAGCCTTCACCGCCATCCATAGTCGTGGTACCGATTAATCCTATATCGCCGATGTAATGCTGCGCACAGGAATTGTTACAACCGGTGAGATGGATATTAATCGGCTGGTCTAATTGGAAGCGACTTTGTAGGTGATCGATAATTGCCTCGCCATCTTGCTTGGTATAAGCATTGGCTAGTTTACACCCCCAACGCCCGGTACAGGCGACGGCACCCGCCGTAAATGCAGTGGCATCGACACTCAAACCCAAGGCTTCAATAGCGGCTACCGCAGCGGCGACATCAACATCCGCGATATCTGCTATCAATAAATTTTGCCACACCGTTAAGCGCACATCGTTCGAGCCATATTGTTGAGCGATGGCACCTAAACCGCGCATTTGCTGAGGACTTAAACGTCCCAACCTAAGCGCCACCCCAATATAATTAAAACCTGCTTGCGACTGAGGATGCACGCCGATATGCCCCTGTCGATTGATGGTTGCCCGCGGCTCGTCAAAGCTTTTAGCCAGTGTAATCAAAGTTACACCATTGCCAAACTCATCTAATTGCGCCTGGATTTTCTCGCAAACCCAGGCAAAACCATGGGTATCTAAGACATATTTAAACCGTGACTTCTTACGGTTAGTCCGATCACCGTGGGCCAAAAACACCCGCAGTATCGCCTCGGCTATCTCTGGGGTATCTTCAGGGCGACAGATAATGCCACTATCGCGGGCAAAATCTTGATGGCCGGTAATCCCCCCCAATAACAGCCGACAATAGATGCCAGCCTCAACTCCGCGATCGTTTTCGAGGATTTTAACCGCGACAAAACCAACATCATTGGTATCCGATAAACAGGAAATGGAACCAGCATTATCGAAGGATATGTTGAATTTTCTCGGTAGACCATTCAGATCACGAGTATTTAAGATACGGTGACTCAAATCGATACCGTAGCCGTGTAGATCTATTAATTCCAGAGGATCAAAACCCGCGGTAGGAGATGCGGTAATATTGCGGGCACTGTCGGCACCCGAGCCTCTGCTCGAAAGGCCAATGTCATAGAGGGCTGCAAATAAATCCATGACTCGATTCGGTTGAATTTCTCTAAATTGAATATTACCGCGAGTGGTTAAATGCGCGTAACCACCGGCGACAGAATCAGCTAGATTTCCCAATCCAATCAGTTGGTCACCGCGCAATTTACACGATGGAATTCGCAGGCGACACATATAACCGGAGCTATTGGGCTCGACATTAAAGATGCCGTAGTGGCGAAACATAAATTGGGTAATACCTTCCGCAATTTTGTTGGCGCTGTTGTGCTCGACTATTTTGTCCCAAATATCCAGAACATGGGTTTCATACTTAGCCTTTTCCTCCCGACATAGATCTTCAATCTCTGTACCCCAAAAGGTTTCAGGTCCTGCGGACTCAGCAGCCCCCTGTTTATCACCGAGTAACAGATGCAGGTTAAGCTTGGCCAACATATCAGCTAAGTACTGTTTTTGCTCAATGCTAAAGCCTTTATTCTTAGTACTGGCGATGATGACTGGTTCTGCCTGTTGCGAAAGTAGTGGCAACGGTATTCTCCCTATATCCCTAGTGATAACAATGCAACGACATGACAAGCGCGCTTTAACTATTGCAATGCAAAAACCTTGCCTAGTTTAAAACTATTACTTTATTGGGCTAATAACGGTGTCTTGCTCAAAATCAGACCAAAAAACGAACTGCTTTGGTGCTGTTTTTAATTCCCGAGCCATCAATTGGCGCATCTTTACTCATTGGCAGCCTAACTATGCACAAACTGCTCAGAGGGACAAATAGCACCCATCACGATTTGACAGCAGAGTAATTTGCGTCTGGCATTTAATCAGTTTATGATACGCGCACGTTAGTCGGGGGGCCTTAGGGCTGAGATGGTATTTTTTACCGGACCCGCTGAACCTGATCCAACTGATATTGGCGTAGGGAACTAACTTGATTGATAGCACCCGTCTATCAAGTTGTCCGCGCCCTTTTATAGGAATTTTCGTGGACATTTTACCGTCTTTTACACCCCCTTCAGGCCCGTCGGCCAATACCCCTATTGTGTTAAGTGTCGCAGGATCCGACAGTGGTGGTGGTGCTGGCATCCAGGCAGATATTAAGGCTATTTCGGCCACTGGCAGTTATGCCTGTACGGTCATCACCGCCCTCACGGCGCAAAATACTTGCGGCGTCAGCGCAGTACTGCCCGTGGCCACCGATTTTATCAGAGCTCAATTCGACGCTGTATTCAGTGATATTGCCGTAGATGTGGTAAAAATTGGCATGCTCGGCGATGCAGCCACTATCCACGCGGTTGCTGACGCGCTGCGAGAATATCCGGTTAAACAGATTGTTTTAGATCCGGTGATGGTCGCCACCAGCGGTGACATACTGCTCAAAAAAGAGGCGATTGCCAGCTTAATTAGCGAGCTGTTACCACTGGCCACCGTTATTACCCCCAACATTCCCGAAGCTCTGGCGCTATTAAACCGCGATCTCACTCAAAGCATCGATACCGAATTGCAGAGTTTGGCGCTGTGTCGTGATTTACTCGCCCTGGGATGCCAGTCGGTACTGGTGAAAGGCGGCCATCAAAACGGCCCGCAGAGCTGTGATTATTGGTTGGATAAAACCGACCAGCAAGTATTTTCCAGCCACAGAATTGACAGTAAAAATACCCATGGTACCGGTTGTACACTCTCCTCGGCAATCGCTTCATATTTAGCCCAGGGATACTCCCTAACCGCTGCGATTGAATCGGCTAAAAATTACATTACTCAAGCGATTCACCATGGTAAAACGTTAAAAGTGGGCCGTGGTAATGGCCCAGTACAACATTTTTTTACACAGGTAACTCATGACTAGCGTACAAATTAGTCGGGCTTCGCTGCACTATGACCATGCCCCTATGCCGGTTTTTAGCGATTTAGAGCTACTTTTACCTGCGGCTCAATGGACTTGTCTACTGGGTGAAAGTGGCTGTGGAAAAACCAGTTTACTGCGCTTATTGGCGGGCCTGATCGAGCCACAGCACCAGATGAGTGGCGAGATTAGCTGCTCTGATGGATTGCCCATCGAGAATCGTATTGCCTATATGGCACAGCAAGATCTACTACTGCCCTGGTTAACCGTCTTAGATAACATTTGCCTCAAAGCTAAATTAAGCCAAGGCAAGATCGAGGCCCACCAATACCACAGGGCCCGCGAACTGCTGGTGCAATTAAACTTATCTGGCATAGAAAAATCGCTGCCTGATCAGCTCTCCGGGGGGATGCGACAGCGCGTGGCACTGGCGCGCACCTTAATGCAAGATACGCCTATCGTGCTGATGGACGAGCCATTTTCAGCCTTAGATGCGGTTAACCGCTATAAATTACAGGCCCTCGCCACCGAGGTTTTACAGGATCGCACGGTGTTATTTATCACTCACGACCCGCAGGAGGCGCTGCGCTTAGCCGATCACTTGTACATCTTTAACGATGCCCAGTTAATACCGCTCGCACTGCCCTCATCAGTGCCGCCACGCGCCATTAATGCAGAGCTCGGGGCCTTTCAACAAACGCTACTTCGCAAGATGCACAGTCACTATGAATAATAATCGCTCAACCCTAACCTCAGTGCTGAGTCGCTTTGATAGTCTCTGGCGCCTTGCAATCACAATCTTGGTATTACTCGGCGCCTGGCAGGCTATTGTGACTGTTTTTGCCATGCCGCCTTTTATTCTGCCACCTCCCCTACTGGTATTCGAAAAGCTTATTAGCAACTATTCGCTACTGTTTAATCACGCGCTAATCACCCTCAGCGAGATAATCTTAGGCCTGTTTTTCGGCATCAGTCTGGGGTTGCTGTTTGCCCTGCAAATGTTGCTGTTTAAGCCAGTGCGTCGCTGGTTGCTACCGGTGTTGGTGGCCAGTCAGGCTATCCCGGTCTTTGCACTGGCCCCGATATTGATGCTCTGGTTCGGTTATGGCATGACCTCCAAAGTAGTCATGGCGGCACTGATCATCTTTTTCCCCATCACCACCACCTGTTTTGATGGCCTGCGCCATACTCCCACTGGTTATTTAGATCTCGCCCACACTATGGGTGCTAACCGCTGGCGACAACTCTGGTACATTCGTTTTCCGGCGGCACTACCCACCTTGGCATCGGGCATCCGAGTTGCCGTGGTGGTTGCACCTATCGGTGCCGTGGTCGGCGAATGGGTCGGTTCTTCAGGTGGCTTGGGCTATTTAATGCTGCAATCTAATGCCCGCATGCAGATTGCCGACATGTTCGCCGCGCTGATCGTGCTGGCGATGTTTTCTATCGGCCTCTATTACCTGACTGATCGACTGCTAAAACGTTTTATCCCCTGGCATCGCGAATCTGCGGGCCATTAATAATCACTGCTCAATAAGAGAGATTTAGAATGAAAAAATTAATAGCCTCATTGGCGCTAGTCTTAATCAGCCAAAGCGCCTTCGCGCAGAAAGTTACGCTGATGTTAGATTGGTTTGTCAATCCTGATCACGGCCCTATCATTGTGGCGAAACAACAGGGATTATTCAAAGCGCAGGGATTAGACCTCGTCATTCAAGAGCCCGCTGACCCCAGCATGCCACCTAAACTAGTCGCCGCCGGTAAATTCGACCTCGCCGTTACCTACCAGCCTCAGTTGATCCGCGATGTGGTTGAAAACCTGCCGCTGATCCGCGTCTCGACTCTAATCGCCACACCGCTTAATACCTTGATGGTATTGGCTGATAAGGGCTATGACAGCTTAGCCGACCTCAAGGGAAAGAAGATTGGTTTCTCCTTTGACGGTGGCCTAGTCGAGGCTACAGTGGGTACTATGCTGCGCAAAAATGGCATCACCCTTGAAGATGTCGAGCTAATCAACGTCGGTTGGTCACTCTCCGCTTCACTTGCCGCGGGTAAGGTAGATGCTATTTATGGTGCCTATCGCAACTTTGAAATGCACCAACTGAAAATGGAAGGTTTTACCGGCAAGGGCTTCTATGTCGAAGAAGAAGGTGTACCCCCTTACGATGAGTTAATTGTAGTCGCTAACAGCAATACTGTGGATAGAGAAATGGTCGCGAAATTTAACCGCGCCCTCGAGCTTGCCACCCAATACACCGTCAATCATCCCGATCAAGCGTGGGAGTTATTCAAGAGCTACGACGACGGTGCAAAACTTGATACTGAACTCAACCGTCTCGCTTGGCAGGATACACTGGTACGCTTAGCACTGCGTCCTAACGCTGTTGACAAGTCTCGCTATGACAATTATGCCCAGTTCCTGGTCGACAACGGCGTGATCAAAACTAAGCCTAATACCGACGATTACATACTCGATTAACCACTGATTTTCACAGCCCCGTTCGATGCGGGGCTGCTTTCCCGGAGACATCTGATGAATCATCAACAGTTAATAGCCGGTTGTCAGCAAGAGTGGGATCTGTATATCCAGCACCCTTTTGTCAGACAATTGGGTAACGGCCGCCTCGCTAAACCTTGTTTTCAACACTATTTACAACAGGATTACCTGTACTTAATTCACTACGCTCGGGCCTTTGCCCTAGCGGTATTTAAGAGCGAGACCCCAGCGCAAATGCGCGCTAGTCTGCCCTCCCTCACTGCGCTGGTCGATAGTGAACTATCCCTGCATAGAGAATATTGCCAATCTTGGGGATTAGATGAAACCGCGCTGATGGCGCTACCTGAAGGGGTGGCCACCATCGCCTACACCCGCTACTTAATTGATGCGGGGGTGCAGGGTAATCTCACTGATCTATATGCAGCGTTAGTCCCCTGCGCACTGGGATACGCCCAAATAGGACAGTGGTTAATGGCGCCCGGTAACGCGACGCTAACCGACAACCCCTACGCAGAGTGGATCGCCATGTATGCAGGGGAGGAATATCAGCAAGCTGCCAGTGCCACCACCGCTTTCTTTGACCTACTGATTGCAGATATAGACATAGATTCACCGCGCGGACAGCGCTTACAGCAACATTTTAGCACCGCGACCCGCATGGAAATTGCCTTCTGGCAGCAGGGTTTAGATATCAGCCTATAACCTCTACCCCAAGGTCGCTATGTTTAGATGATGAATGTTAGCGCTAAAATGGCCTTGGGCGGCTAAAGCGCCCAACGCCTTTTTAGCTGGCTTATTTTAGTAACTAGTAACCTTTCCAACCCAGACTATTGAGCGTGCCATAGCTACTTTTCACAATACTTGCGACTTACCGCTAGCGACTGGCAGGTTGATGAAACTCAATCACATTGTCATCTGGATCTCGAATAAAAACAAATCTAGCTCCCTGATATTCAACCCGTTCAGTGATAGTGATACCGAGTTCTTCAAGCTGGTTAGAGACCGAATCCAGATCCGTCACTTCTAAGGCGATGTGGGTAAAACCCGGATACTTGATCTCAGCTTGCATCAAGATATTACTCTGGGGTGCATCTGCTGAAGCATTCAGGATCAGATTAATATTGACCCCCGATGGATGCTCTACGATGGCTACTGGTTCTGGCCCTACCGGTCCCGTGATGAACTTGAAACCCAGTTGTGCATAAAAAAAACGAGAAACGGCTAAATCCCTCACTCTCAATCCAACATGATTTATTTGGGTAATCTCTAGCATCAATTTTTCCTCCCTCGTTGCAGAATTTAAGTCTAAAGAGCTGACATTAACATCACCTATGGACGATACAGCAGCGATGCTCTTGAGCAAGCCTGATTAGTTTCTTTCATACATGGCGATTTCTGTTCTGCTTTCCACTGAGCGATCAAAGTGCTTATGTTTAACCTCAAGATACTCAGGGTTAGAGAAAAATGCCTCCATGACTTGTTGGCTGGGAAACTCGATAGTAAAAACACGGTTTATCGGATCCGTTGTTTTTGAACGCAATACCGCTGCAATTTTAAAATCAAAACCAAAAGAGCCACCGAAAGAATCTAGAATCGGCTCCATTGCGTCACGATATTTTTGATACTCTTGGTCATCGCTAACATGAACCCCTATTATTCGCTCAAAGGTCATTTTCAATCCTCTCTTGGTTGTTTTACGTTACACTTTTTCACCTAACAAAATATGCTGCGATCTGGGCCACGTCAGTAAACGGTTCTTCACTAATGCACTGGTCAGTCATATATGCAAAACCATCTATGCTCAATAGAACCCCATGGGTATTGACCCAAAGCTACTGACTCCTCTATGCATAACGGGCTTGAAGAGAAATAATAATATGTTTGTTAGGTCTCTTGAGGGCTAACACTTTCTCAGCGATTACCCCTGCTTTGAACAGATTCTGCCGAGGCCTTAGTGCACCACCTCAATGGCTGGTAAACGATACTGGCCATTGGTGAATGCTGGTTTAGGCAAATAAGCCCGCTTGATCAGATAAAAATCCCCTGCTGGTGCCGGCAACCAGTTCCCCAGCTTATCTGCACTTGGTTTATTATGCTGGATATACAGCGTTAAACTACCGTCTTTGCCGTATTTCAGACCTTCATTGCGATCGCCAATTGAATAGCGTTTGATTGGGTTAACAATCATTAAACGCGACGTTTTGTCATACATGGTTAATGACCAGAAACCGTTTTTTTCTATTGGGGGTAGGTTGTCCGCTTCATAATGCAGCACATATTGCCTGCTACCTTTTAAGCCATTACCATCACCATCTATATTAGCGATTGGGTAGACTGCTTCTTCTGGACTATTTGTGTAAATGAATTTGTAGGCGACAGCGGCACGAAATAAATAATTATTCCCGTAAGTACCCATCGCTGGGGTGTAATCCCAACCATTAAATGTGGTACCAAGATTATTAGCTTTCTTGATAATGTCTAGTTCTGCTTGAGTTGCGCCAGCTTTTATAGCCATGGCAATCTTAGCGGGCATTTTCTTGAAATCAAACTCACTATAGGGGCCCACATCGATTCGACCAAACGTTTTCAGCATAGTAACTTCATCAGCGCTAGGCGACTGCCATGCTAGCAGCTGATTTAAGAGAGGATAGAAGCCCTCTGCTTGGTAAACCAGTTTAGGATTAAATACCGGCATTTGGTCTGTTGTGGTGCGTGCCGTACTTATTTTACCGGTAAATCGTTTATACCCAGTCAATTTAAGACCATCTTGAATTTTATAGGCTGCTTTTAGATCGTCTGCACCGTATACAGCTGTTCGGGTGACCAGAGCCACAAATGGCGCTTGGGATACAATCACACTGTCAAATTGTTCGGTGATAACAGAACCTTTAAAATCAGGGCCGACAATCAGATAGGTCCCACCTTGATTTCCGGTAGAACGGGTCCCGATATAAGCAAAATTGTCGGTCAGCATATCGACTAGCTGAATCGTGAAATATCGATTGCCCGTTGCAGGAACGGTGACCACTAGTGGCTCGTGACGCAAATCGGCAAAGGTTGTCGAATAGATAGTATCGTTATTCGCAGAGACCACTGTTTTCATTTCAGGGCCATATAAATTTCGGTTGTGCATAAAATTATTAAAACCAGAATACACTGGTGATTTAGCGTACACAGACATACCGAATATAGCTTTATAATTCTCAACAATAGCATAGCCATAAATGTAGGCATCGTAGGCTATTTTATTAGCTTGTTTTGCGCTTATATTGTGTTCTATTGCATTGGCTGTCGAGGTTACTGCAGTGCCGGAAAAAATCATCATAAATATGATACTTTTAAAAATTTTCATCATTAATATTCCGTTTGTATATCCTTGGTTAAGCGGTGTTGAGGTTATGATAATAGTACGGCATTAGTTGATTTTTTTTACTGCTGGTGGGAACCATTTCCCCTGTCGAAGCATTTTTTTGGGAATGTAGCTTCGTAACGTCAAAGAAAACATTTTCCCTGCCGGTGCTGGTAACCAGTTTGATTTAGGCACGCTATCGGGCTGTTCAGCACTTAGGTAAATACGTAGAGAACCGTCTTCCTCAAATTTTAATGCAGAATATGAATTAAAATTATAACGGTTCAACTCATTGGGCGTGACTCGGTAGTTAGGGATATCGACTAAAATAACCGACCAGTACCCATCAACAACCGATTGCGGTAGCGAATCTCTCGGAAAATCCAACACATAACTATTGCTGCCATTGTAATACTGTCCTTGGCTATCGCGTGCATTCACAAAATAAACCACCTCGGTATTGCTGTTCGCCCAGATACCGATCAGATTAGCAGTAGTGCGAATAAAATAGTCTTTACCGTAGTTACCTATCACCATGGTACCCAGCCAATTATTGCGAGATTCTCCCGCTTTTAAAATCGATTCTTTAACAAACCTAGGGGCGATGTTAGCAGTTATTTTTTCACTAAGTTGTGCTCTGGCAATGTTATCCGTCGAAACTTCAGCGGCAATGGCCAACACCTTGGCCTGCATTTTGGCGGCAACAGGAGAGATATCAATGGCAGTTTTTAGTACTTTCTCTGCCGTATCAAACAACTCAATGCCGATTAACTCTCTATTGTTAAATAGCGGTAACGGAATTGGATTTTCAATCAGAGGGTTACCAATGGTATACATAGTGAACTGGTGCTGTAGGATTTCTGCTCCCTGCCAATCACGTTGTAATTCAACCCGAGCCAACATCTTGGCTTTTTTTGAATGCAGCACGATAGGGGTGACATCAGCCGGTAGCATCAAAGTAGAATTAGGTGAGACTAGAGCAAATTTGCCGAAGGGCTTGTGCGGGAAATTGCGTTCATTGATATTAACAATCACTTCACCCCATTCATCAATAAATTGAGCGGTATAATAGCGCCCCTTGATTTGAGGAACTTCAAGCACAGTGGCAGTCTTGTCATCGACTGCAACCCAAGCCTCCAGATAGGCCACGTCTAAATTTGGATTGACGAAATTAGCAGAGCCAAGTGGGTTGTACTTTATTTGGTTGTATTCTACACCTTGCTCTTTAAGGTCGATAATCTCTTGGCGAACGACTAAAGCACGTCCCAGTTGGTAAACGTAAGCGTCGTAAATATCCTCGTCAGAAAATGAGAGCTCAGCGAATGCTTGATTGCTCAGCAGCATTGATAACAGACCCAAGCTGAATAGTTTATTCATTACGATTCCTTTTAATAAATACAATTAAATTCCAGCGCATTGTTAATTTATAGATTGGGGTGAGCAGACTAAATTACTCCATAACAAACGCAGAGCAAACCTTCAAACACAGCCTCCTCTGCTACGCTCTTTTCACCCGGCCAAAAATCCTGCGGATAGGCCACATCAACGAACTGCCTAACAGTAACGCACCGATCAAACTATAGGCAAAACCATTGATACTCAGTGGAATCCCAGGTTGAAAATTAGTCGCCACCTCGCGTAGCACTCCCCATCGTTCGGGAGAGAACATATAAACGGCTTTTTGCCAGAGATTGCCATTTTTCAGGATATCAAGTGCTCGCAGTAATTCATCATACTCTCGTAGGGTTTGCTCTTTTTGTTGGGCATCGGTTCTAACTGCAGGGTTTAAGTTTCTCTTGAGATCCTCAATCAGTGCAGCTACATCGGTGTATCCATGTCGCTGTGCATTGAGTTGATAGCCATCAACTTGGGACTTAGTGGCAAGATAATAGCCATTGGTGAGTTGTAGATATTCATTAGACAGTATTGGCAGTTGAAAAAATATCAGGAGTAACGTGCCAAAGACAATTTTATCCAAGATATTAGTTAGCAATTAAATCTCCTGATGATCTCTGCATAATGAATAAGCGGCATCTTTATGCCAATCAATAGCACCCTTAAAACTTTAACCTAGGGCGAAAATATGCGCTACCTCTGTGAATCATACAACATCCAGCAAGACTACCACTTATATTTTTTTACTCATGCCTACCGATACCGCTAATGCAGTGCCTAAGGTAATAAATACCCCCCCTACAGCACGATTGACCATACTCATATTACTAGTATTGGCTAACCACGGGCTAATCTTTGAGCCGAGTCCTGCATACATAAACATAGCGGTGCAATCTATAATGAACCAAGTCGCTGCAAGTACGGTGAATTGTTCAAATGCTGGAAGATCCGTATTCATAAAACTAGGGAATAGCGCGATAAAAAACAATAAATCTTTGGGGTTGCTAATGCCCACCATAAAGCCTTTTTGGAATAGCGTGAGCAGTGAATAGTTCAGGGGATTATTCGGTTGAAGCGGATTAATTTTTACCCTAGTGCCACCCTCTTTCCAGGCGGACCAGCCTAAAAAAATCAAATAAAGTGCACCGCAAAGTTTAATAATGAGGAATAACGTTTCAGAGGCAACTAAGATAGCGCCGAGCCCACTGGCAGATAGGGTCATCAATACTAATGCGGCAATTGCCCCTCCCAACACGGTGGGAATCGACTTCTTTTTACCAAATTTCAAGCCATCAGAGACACACAATAAAGTGGAGGGACCTGGGCTAAAAATTAATAGGCTGATCACACTGACATAGAGTAACCAAGTACTCAACTCCATATACACCTCAATAATTGACTAGATTATCACCACCAGCAACCATAAGCGACTGTTGGCCGTGTTTAACCGTCTCGACAATAAGTTACCGGCCAACCGGTTGTTTTTAGTGGTGGCCGATTTTCAACTACAACTTACAGCTTTTGACTGACTAAGCCAATGATTTGGTACAACTAGATACAGCTGTGCGTGCCAGATTACACTTTACCCTCACTTTACCTAAGTGAATTACTACTTCTATCTTGTAGCTCCCTACTCCAAATCGACCCAAATAGTTTTCACTTCAGTGTATTGATCGTGAGCTTGTAGTGAATTATCACGACCGCCGAAGCCAGAGAGTTTAAAGCCGCCAAACGGGGTGCTGATATCACCTTCACTAAAACAATTAATCGAGACTGTGCCCGCCTGTAACTTGCGTGCGAATCGGTGCGCTTTTTTTAGATTAGCCGTATACAGTGATGCATGTAAGCCATAACTATTATCATTGGCCATCTGCAGCGCATGCTCATCCGATTCTGCCTCTAAAATGCAAAATACTGGGCCGAAAATTTCCTCAATGGCAATCGTCATTTCGGGCGTGACCTGATCAAATAAAGTCGGTGCGATAAACAGTCCGTCGCCAATAATAATCGACTCACCACCGGTGAGTAGTTTTGCCCCTTGCTGTTTACCTAATTCGATATACTTGAGGATCTTGTCAAATTGTCCGCGGTTGATAATAGCGCCCAACATATGCTCTGGGTTCATTGGATCCCCAGTCTTCCAGAGTGCCATCTGCTGTAGAATTTTCTCAGTCAACACCACTTTCAGTTCTTTGTGGATGATAATGCGCGAGTTGGCGGTACAGTTCTGTCCCATATTCCACAGCGCCGCTGCGACAATATTCTCTGCCACTGAATCTAAATCCTCGGCATCACAGAGCACCACACTGGGGCTCTTGCCGCCGCATTCAAGAATGATACGCTTTAAATTACTGCGTGCTGAATACTCGAGAAAACGCCTGCCTGTAGCGGTGGAACCAGTGAAAGACACCACTTGCACATCCTCGTGCATGCCCAGTGGTTCACCCACATCTGGGCCAAATCCTGGCAGCACATTGAAGACACCGGCGGGAATACCTGCCTCAATTGCCAACTCTGCAATGCGCAAGGTCGTCATACTGGTTGATTCGGCGGGTTTGATAATCACCGAGTTACCCGCAGCTAGTGCCGGAGCAAGTTTCCAGGCCACCATCATCAACGGAAAGTTCCAAGGTAAGACACAGGCGACCACGCCCAGCGGCTCGCGCACTATCATACCGATCGCGCCATTGCCTGAAGGCGAGAGCTGATCGTAGAGTTTATCGGTAGCCTCCGCATGCCATTGAATGCAATTTATTGTCTCAGGCAAGTCTGTTTTGACACACTCGTGTATTGGCTTACCCGCTTCTAAGGATTCCATCACGGCCAATTCCAGCGCGTTTTTCTCGATTAGCTGAGCCAATTTAGCTATCGCTTGTTTACGCTCCGTCGGATGCAACTGTGACCAATCACCGCGCTCAAATACCGCCTTGGCATTGGCCACGGCCAGATTCACATCCGCGACCTTACAGGCGGCAATCTCAGCCAGCACTTCCCCGGTGGCCGGATTGATGCTGGCCATCATGGCCCCATCAATCGCATCGACAAATTCACCATTGATGAATGCTTGAGTCGGTAATACTAACCCCGCCGCTATGGCTTTATACTCTGCTGTGCTCAATAATTCAGACATAATCATTACCTTACTCAGAGATCAATTTATCTAATTTAATAGCGGCTGTTTCGATCACGCTGGTTACTTCTGCCGTCATCTCGTCACTCATCGCCATCATCGGTAAACGCACTGGCCCACCGTCAATTCCCTGTAGCTTGGCGCCGAGCTTTACACACTGGATAAATTTACCGCTCTGCTCTAACAGCTCCATCACCGGCATCAGTATCGCCATGTATTGCCGACCTTTGACGAAGTCTTGATCAACCACACAGGCTTGGTAAAAAGCCACACAAGCTTGGGGAAAAATATTGGCGCAAGCGCAGACCCAGCTCTGGGTGCCCCAGCTAAAAAATTCTAGCACTTGATCTTCGGCGCCAGCGCTAAGTTGTACTTGGGGGTAATCCAGCGTCAATTGGTGGATACGATTAACATCACCGCTAGACTCTTTGATCGCGACAATATTTTTTCTATCGGCCACTGCATCCATAAAAGTGCTGCCCATTTCCACCCCCGTGCGTCCTGGGTAGTTATAGAGGATGATCGGCAAATCCGCCGCTTCATCAATACGAATTACATGTGCCGCCAACTCCAACTCATCCGGCAATGAATAAGGAGGCGCCGCCACTAGCATTGCATCGGCACCCGCCGCTTTCGCCGCTGCTGCATAAGCGTAACTCTCTGTTGCCAGCATATCATTGACCCCCGCTATCCAAGGCACTCGTGCAGCAATGTAGTCGTGGGCAAAGTCAAATTGCGCCAGGCGCTCCTCTTTAGACAAGGCATAAAACTCACCGGTAGAACCACCGATGATCAAGCCGTGTACGCCACTGTCAATCTGCTTGTCGATTACTTTCTTCCAGGCGTTGTAATCAATGCTGCCATCAGCACTGAAGGCGGTAATTATTGGCGTATAAATCCCTTGAAGTTTCATGCGTTATCCTCAATTTTGACTCGGCTCTGTATCGAGAGCAGCGAGCATTTAGTAGTGATGCAAAATTATGCTATATCATTCTAAAAACTATACTAGATTGAATACAGTTTGTATACTAAATCCAGATATCGCCTGAAATATCCTGGTGATAGTGCCGCTAGTTGCTTTTGCAGTGCTTATTCGATTGAACGCCGTTCTGCTATGACCGGTTGATTGAGAAATAAAAGTCCGTGAAAATAAGGAGCAAGCTATACCCGGAGCGATTGGCTGCAATATCCGGGGTAATAACAACCTCCCAACTGTACCTTAATGATGCTCTGATCTCGCTTGTATGTGACATTTAAGCAACACTCAGCTATCGTAGGACCAGCATTTTACTAATGACTGCAAGTATTAGCATTAACCCATCTTTTGAGGACCCCACTTTTGAGCAAAAGCAATGTCGTCACCCCCAAGCGCACCCGCGGTGACAGCGCAAATCGTATTTTCAAGGTATTGCGTGAAGAAATTTTATCCATGCAGCTAAGTCCCGGATTACCTCTAGATGAAGTGAGCTTGGCAGAGCGCTTTGGCGTTTCAAGGTCTCCGGTGCGTGAAGCGTTAGTACGCTTAGCCGCGCAGGGCTTAGTCAGTACTTTACCCAACAAAAGCACCATTATCGCGCCGCTCAATATTGAAGAGTTTCCACAATACATAGACGCATTAGACTTACTGCAGCGTGCCACCCATCGCCTGGCGGCCATATTGCGAAGCGATGAAGACTTAGCCAATATCGACTTGTGTCAGCAACAGTTCACACAAGCGGTCGAGGATGGCGATGTAGTGGTAATGATAGAGCGCAATCAGGCATTTCACATGGCCATTGCCAACGCCTCACACAATAGTTACCTATCAAAAAGTTACTCTACTTTGCTGGATGAGGGACGGCGTATCCTCAGGCTGTATTTTCGCTCCTATAACGATACATTGCCCCCTGAATTAGTCGACGAACACAGTCGCATCATCGCGGCCATTCGCAGCCAAGATGCAGACTTAGCAGAGAGTTTGGCCCACCAGCACAGCATAGAAGTGAAGACCCGCTTCCTCGAATATATGGCGACCAGTCATACGTCGGGGATTAAGGTTATCTAGCCGCTGAAGAGGATTTTTTCAAGCTTGCAGCAATAATTGTTGCACCAATTTTGCAGTAGTCGGTGCCTGGGTTAAACCTAAATGCCCGTGACCGGTGGCATATACAATATTTTGATTGGCACTACTGCTCTCGATAATGGGCAGTGAACTGGGAGTACTGGGACGATGACCCATCCAGCGGTATTTCTGCTGCGTTTGCAACTGCGGAAAGATCTCTAGCGACATCGCCTCTATCGCCTGAAAATATTTCGGGTTGGGTGGCCGCTTTATTCCGCCCAATTCCGCCCAACCGCCGATCCTGATTCCCTGCGCTAATGGTGTGGCAACGATACCGCGATCACCAAATAATAGCGCTCTACCAATATTAATCCCCGCAGCGGTATAAGTGCTGTTGTAACCGCGTTCGGCTTCTAGTAACTTGGCAGTGCCCAGCTGCTTTAATAACTTTTTAGACCACACCCCTGCCGCCAGTACCACTTGATCAAAATTTTGATTCCGACCATTTTTATACCGCAACTGCACCTCAGCTCCCCCACTTTGCAATTGAGGAATTATCTGCTGGATCTCTTCACAGATAAATTTTGCTCCATTGGCACAGCTGTATTGCACCATGCCCGTGACTATTTTTTGCGGATTACTGACTGTCATCCACTGGGGAATGCGGTAGCCCCCGGCAAATATTTTCGCCAACTCAGGTTCAAGCTGATACAGCTGATCAGGGTTAATCGACTCACAATTAAAGCCATACTCTTGGCGAATAGCAAAACCACTGGCCGCTTTTTTCAAACTCTGTTGGCTCTCATACAAATACAGCGCGCCGTCTCGTTGCAGCTGATCACTAAGACCACTAAGCGCATACAAACGTTCTACATCGGCGAGAACTTGGCGGTTCAATTGCGCCAGTTTTACGATATTCTCTCGATAGATAGACGCCTGTGAATTAAATAAAAACCGGCTCAGCCAAGGCATTAATTTCGGCCACTGACTCAAGGGTACTTTTAACGGAGCCATTGGATCTAACAACATCGATAGCGCATCTAGGGCGATACCCGGAGATGACATAGGTAATATTTCAGAGGCGGCGATGTGCGCTGCGTTACCTCTGGAAGCCCCTGAACTGCCGGGCATGGACCGATCAATAATAGTCACTTTGGCACCCGCAGAGCTCAGCTGCGCCGCACAGCAAGCACCAATTATACCTGCGCCAATCACCGCAATGTTACGACCTAAAAGGGGTTTAGTGGTGGTCATTAGACTCTTTCACTAAGTCGTCGGCATCGCCCCAACAATCGGCAAGGCTGTAGCCATGTTGATAGGGATCACTAGGATCGACTCCGATTTGATGCATGCCATGAATCCAGGCCCGCCCCGATACTTTAGGCAATACCGCCGGCTTGCCTGCGATGATCGTAAGCCCTGCAAAGGTCATGTCAAAACGGCTGCCAATAATCGAGTAAGCGCTGTATTTATCGCCCACTGCTATTTCACCCCGCGCGTGCATTACTGCCATGCGCGCACTGTTGCCAGTACCACAGGGAGAGCGGTCAATACGCCCCGGCGGCATCACTGTCGCGCCACGCAACTCATTTTCAGGGCCCTTATCGATCAGCATCGCGTAGGCAATGCCTTTTAGTTGATCGTTTTCTGGGTGTACTATTTGCTGGTGTTGGTTTAATAGCCTGTGTACCTCGCAACCAATTTCCACGATCTTTTTGGCATTTTTCCGCTCAATGCTAATACCCAATTGCGCACAGTCAACTAGCGCATAAAAGACCCCGCCAAAAGCTATATCGACTACTATATCGCCGTAGTTCGGGGTTGCTACGACTACGTCTAAAGCGTGCACAAAACTGGGATTCATATCCAGTTCGACCCGTTCGCACTTACCATCTTTGCACGCAGCAGTAGCGGTGATTAAGCCTGCGGGCATATCAAAGCGCACAATGCTCTGCGGCTCTTGCATCTCTAAAATGCCGGTTTCTAACAACACGGTCGTGACACATATACAGTTGGAGCCAGACATCGCATGCGCCTGATCGCCCTGCAAAATAATAAAACCGGCATCGGCGTCGGGTCGAGTCGGTGGCAGTAATAAGTTGGTACTCATCTGCGCATAACCACGCGGTTCAAAGACACAAAAACGGCGAATACTGTCATCCACTTCATTAATGTAAGTCATTTTCTCCAACATAGTACTACCGGGAATATCTAATACTCCGCCTGTGATAACCCTACCTACTTCGCCTTCTGCATGAGCTTCAACCATGTGTAAGGTTTTTTTCCAGCGCATAACTAACACTCCATCTGCAATTTACTAACAGACAATATCTTGCATACAAACTGTCGTCAATAGCAAGAATGACAATATATAATATTTTATTATGATCACCCAACCTCTGGGCAGTATCATAGTGAATTCAAAACAGATTTGGATCTAAAGCACCTGCCTGCTGGCAAGTTCGACAACAACGATTTGATCATGGCCTTTGCTGTATTAGCTTACAATATGTTGCGCCATTCGATATAGGGCCAAGCGTCACCGCTTGCAAACAGTCAGTCTATGGCTTATCCAATGGTGCTCAGTGTTAGACATCCGACGCTTCCTGTTTGGGAAATATTATCCTGAAATCAATACATTTAGCTCCGTTCACGGCAGCACTTAACTTCGCAAATGATCGTCATAAAATAATTCAGCGGTATATAAGCTGAAGGTCGCTGGGATCTAAAACTCCCGTGATTGTTGGCTCGGTGCCGGACGGATGCTCAAGTAATAGTACTGCGTAGATAGAACAGATAAAAAAAATTGTCAGCACCGATGAAGGAGCCGACCATTGATTTCCGTTTAACAGCTGATAGCCCTAGCTCAGATATTGCATGCAATACCCTGTTGATAGCGCCACTAGTTGTTTTTACAGGCTTATTCCGATTGAACGCCGCTCTGGTGTGACCGGTTGATTGAAAAATAAAGCCCGTAAAAACAAGCAGCAAGCTTGAACCCGATAGATTGGGTGCTATATATGGGCTAGAGCCCCACTAAAACATCGGGTAGATAAGTGGCTGTCTGTGGCCAGATAGCGACAACAGCTAATACCAACAACTGCATTAATACGAAAGGCATAACTCCCCAGTACATATGCTTGTAAGTAATGCTTTTGGGCGCGATGGAGCGCAAGTAAAAGATCGAGGGAGCCATTGGTGGTGTCAGATAGGATGTTTGTATCACTACCATCACCATAATCGCAAACCAAATTGGATCGATGCCCGCCGCCTTGATAAAGGGGGTGAAGATGGGGATGCAGATAAGCACAATAGATATCCAATCTAAGACGAAACCTGCGACAAATACAATCGCCAAAAAGAACACGATTAATCCCGTACTGCCAAAACCAAAGTAACTGACCATATCCCTGACTAAGTCCCCGCCGCCAGAGACCGCAAAAATACTGGTAAACATGGTCCCACCGACCACAATCAGCATAATCATGGCGGTGATCCGGATAGTGACTCCTAGGGCAGCCACTAAGGTTTTCTTGTTGAGCTCGCGGAACATTGCCGCCAGTAACAGTGCGCCGATAGAGCCAACCGCTGCGGCTTCTGTCGGGGATGCAGCACCAGCTAGTAAAGAGCCCAAAACCACAAAGATCAAGGCCAACGGTGGAACCAAGGCCTTAAAAGTGATGAGCAATTTTTCTGCCAGTGGTAATTTCGATTCTGCCATTGAGACTCTGGGGGCATCCTCTGGGCGAATTACCGCGCGGATATAAATATAAAGTATAAAAAAAACCACCATTAGCAGACCGGGAATCATAGAGGCGGCAAACAGTTTTCCGATCGAAAGTTGGGCGATCGATGCGTAAACCACTACGACGATAGACGGTGGTATAATAGTGCCTAATGAGCCGCCTGCACAGATAGTTCCGGCGATCAGCCCACCGTTGTATTTGTATTTTTGCATGGCTGGAATGGCCATTAAGCCCACCACGATTTCGACCGCACCGACCACGCCCGAGGCGGCGGCAAAAGTAGCACACATCAGTACCGTGGCGATGGCGAGACCGCCAGGAGCGCCTCCCACCCACAGCTGTAGCCCCTGAAATAATCGCAAGGCGATCCCGGTTCTTTCTAAAATAGCGCCCATAAAGACAAACAGTGGTATGGCCGCCAGAATAAAATTTGAGCTGGTAGAGAGCACCGCACCGTAAAGTTGCAGTATCGCCAAGTCACCAAACACAGTGAAAGCGCCAATAACAGCGACTATGATCAATGAAAAGGCAACCGGAAGACCGGTGAAAATCAACAGGAAAAGTGCTGGAAACATTAAAATTGGGATGATATCCATTAAAGCGATTCCTCATTGATGGCCATTTCGCCATTGTGTTCGCCGGGTGTTTTTTGTTTGTTTAAGTAACGAATACCATCGGCTAAAAATTGTAGCGCAAACACCCATAAGCCGGTGGCTATCGCTAGGTAAAATGGCCACACTAAGGGGGCCCAAGGACTGACACTTTCGACTTCCCCGCTCACTAGGGCTTGCAGCCCCTTACCCGTCGCTGTGTATGCAAATGCACTGAAGATAGGCGCTAGAATAACTAAATAGAAAAATGCATTAATGTATTGCTGCATTTTTAAAGGCAGTAGCGTAGAGAGAAAATCGATGCGTACATGTGCATCGGCTTTTAAAGTAAAGCCGGCACCCAATAGAAAAATGGTGCCGTTGAGCATGTAGGATATATCGAACGCCCAAATGGTTGGTTGGTCAAATATATACCGGGCAACCACTTCGTACATCATTGAAAAGACCAGTGCTATCAATAAGAATTTTGCAATCCAGCCAAAAAATTCTGAAACGCGGTCAATCCAGTTAAGCAAATACATTTGCTACTCCTGTGCTGAATAAATTAGTGAGATGTTGCAGAGGTCCTTAGCCTAGCCCACAACGGGCTTGGCAGTTTCTCTGTGCTGCTAAATTAAGCCAACTAAGCAGCGCCACTGTTCGACGGGGCTAAGACAGCATGTGGAGACAGCTAACATTTGACTGTAATGGTAGACGAGTGCTTAGATATTCGTTTATCGAACCGGTGCTCAAAATGAGCACCGGCTCAGCGAATCTCACCCGAATATCGGCAAGATCAATAAAATCACTGGCTGTCGCGTACTAAATAGCCAGTATTTGCTGCCCAGTTACGTTGATAAGTCAGGTAAGAATCCAGAATTTTTTGCATTCTAGGATCTCCATTTTCGGTCCTTTCTGCAGCCTGTTTCATGGCCCAATCGCGACCAGCGGTACGCAGCTCTTTCACGACAGACTTATCTAATTGAATGATTTCAGCTTTGCTTTTTTTGTATTCAATCATCGCTGCTATATCTGAGTGACCAAATTTGGCAAAACTCTCATAGGTGGTGAGCTTCGCAGCGGCGTTAATTTGTTGCTGCAGGAGTTTAGGTAAAGCGCTCCACGTCTCCTCTTTAACCACAACTTCCCAGAGGAATGAGGGCTGATGCACGCCAGGTAAAATTATATAGGGGGCAACTTCGTGAAAGCCTTCGCTCAAGTTAGCGCCTGGAGTAGACCACTCAATGGCATCGACACCTTTTCTCTGTAGTAAAGTGTAAATTTCTCCACCTGGCACGACAGTTGGAATCGCTCCGTAAACATCTTTTACTACAGCAGCCCAAGCCCCGGAAGTGCGGTATTTTAAGCCTTTAAGATCGGCGGTAGTACGAATAGGTTTATTGGAGTGTGCCAATATTTCAGAAGTACCTATACCTACCACGATAGAGTGTAATCCCATCTTTTCACGGCGAAAATCTTGTAACATTTTTTCACCACCGCCATTGTAGATCCAATGCAAGGTGGCTTCTCCCGACATACCGCCTGGAAAACTAGCGAAGATAGCATTGGTCGGGTCTTGGTTAACGAGATAGGAGGGAGTTGAATGGCCTGCTTCAACAATTCCATCTTGTACGGCTTCATATACTTTAAAGGCCGGGACGACGACCCCAGCACCAAAAGGTTTAATTTCCAATTTCCCATTAGTCATCACTTCCACATTATCGGCAAAGCGCTGCATAAAGTTATTGTAAAAAAAAGATCCTTCAGAGATTGCAGCTGGCATTTTCCAAGTGATTTCAGCAGCTAGAATACTCTGAGTAAATAAGCTGGTAGCTAGCACTGCTGCGCTGGCAAGAACAGGTAATTTCATCGTAGGTTATTCCTTTAAAGTTAATTATTTTTTTCTTTAGAAAGGTAGCTTCAGCTTTAAAAGTTACTTATAAGTGAAGACTTAATATCAAAATACGCTATTGTATACAAAATGTATACTACTAAAATAAATATTGTATACCGAATAACGATCACTGGTTGTTGTGAATTAAATTTATGTGGCTTTCTAGGCGTTAATAATCTGTTAACGATGACGATCACTAACCCCTGTCGAGATGAATTAATAGCCGCTTAGCGGGGATTGAAAGATCGTGAGGGGCCGGTATCCGCTCAAGGGATTTATATTTATAAGTTTTTCCACTTTTGCTAATGCTCAATGAAAAAATAACCAGCGTGGAGCCGTATTTTGACTCATGCAATAGAGCAGATAAATGAATTAGCTAAGGAAGTAGCGAATAAGTCCTCAGATGTTCCCTGTGGATAACTAAGCGGTCAAATCCGCGGAAGAATGCGAAGTGAATGGCAAGTCCTTTACAAGCGTTCTGACAAAGGAGTTGGCCGCTTAGAGATCCACCCTGCGGGGCGTACAGGATAGTTCGTGCTCTTTGTTAATGGCTTTCGCCGGGCAACCAGCCCGCCTGTAGCCATTGCCTCAATCACAAACAATCCTGCACGCCAGGGGCGCCTGGGACTTGTTCGCTGCTTCCCTAAGCGGCTGGAGCCAAAATTTTCAGTATTGATAGCTCAGACTCTAGCGTTGGCTACAAACAGGATCAGAGTCCGTTAACTCAGGCGGATATGCTGGCCGATGAAGCAGTCGTTGCTTAGAGCTTAAATAAGAAGGATCAATTGTCTTCTAAAAATTTCATGAGGGGTGTCCAAATACGGACAGGTGCGTATTCGCTGAATATGATCAAACTCTACGAGTGATCATCGAATAATAAAAGACTAAATATAATAAAGAAATATAATAAAGGACAGCCAAGTATCATAATATTCTACACAATAATCATGACCAGATATTTTCAATGTTTTACGCTAAATTAGACATTTACAGAAAATAGAGCCCACACTTAGCAGCGTAGTTCAGTTATTATTCATACGAGTACATTATTAGGTAGGAAATAGTTTATAGCTTAAAGTGATTCCCTTTATCCATTTGATGGATAATCTTGTAGCCTGTTCTCGTAACGCTGCACAGTCAGTGATTTATTAGTTAAGAAGTTATGGGCGCTCAGGTCATGGCCATTATCTTTATTGTAATACTGGTGAAATATGCAGAGTGCTAGCTTATCTTCAATAAGAGACTGATCGCGTGTTCAAAGGTACTTAAATGTAGCTGTTGCCAATGCTTAAAAACGATCATCGAATACTACTGGTAGTGATAGGGGCTAAAGGTAGCCATCGATAACACACCTTGTTTCGTATCGATATTTTTGGCAAATACAGAGTGATCTTTTAGCTGTTTCTTCAACCACAACGCCCATAATAGTTGGTTAAAATAGCGACGCAGGAGTAAAACCAACTGTTATTTGTCCTGTTAAAACGCTTGTTATGTGTAAACGGCTACGAATACTGATGAAAGCTATTTGTAATATAAACATCCATTTTTCGAATCA
>JABSRA010000059.1 GCA_013215445.1 Oceanospirillaceae bacterium | reverse complement strand
CGATACAGTTAATGTTTGTTGAAATTATCTGTAGTGACAGTCTAATAATTCAGGGTTTTTTACTGTAATTAAGGTATGTTTTAGACAATAAATAATCTCTGTTCTCGGTAAAACACATAACCAGTTGGCTAATTCAGTCAGCATTTTGTGCAGAACATGAGCATCCATTATTGGCGGTGATGGCGATGAAAATCACGCTTAGAAAATGCTCGTAGTACATCGATACAGTTAATGTTTGTTGTAATTATCAGTAGTGACAGGCTAATAATTCAGGGGATTTTACTGTAATTAAGGCATGTTTTAGACAATAAATAATCGCTGTTCTCGGTAAAACACATAACCAACTGGCTAATTCAGTCAGCATTTTGTGCAGAACATGAACATCCATTATTGGCGGTGATGGCGATGGCTATCACGCTTAGAAAATGCGCGTAGCACATCGATACAGCTAATATTTGTAGCAACCTTTGCGGCTAATGATAGGCATAGGATCATTATTCTGCGACAGCAGCAGCGCAGAAGATGTTATCTGCACAGCATCTTAAGAGGGCGCAGCAACAAGTGGTGACTATAAATCACTGCCAATAGAGCAGCGTAAAGCACTGCTAGAACCAGAGGAAGGTTCGCTAATAATCGGGAGGAAAAAGCGGTATAGGTTACTGTAGGCTGATGGATTCTTGCTCTAATTGCTGCTGCAGCCAAAGCTTAGCCTGAATCTTTGAGGTAAAAAAAGCATATTCATCGCCGGCACTGGTATAGAGGTCTTTAAATTGGGCTTCGACCATTAAAGGTACGCTGCAATGCTCTATGGTCAATGCTGTCGCGACTCGCCCTTTTTTACGCTCTTGTTTAATTACTTCGATCAGTTTATTACGCGCTTCAGGCACTAATATCGCATCCCCTTTGGCGGTAAATAATACTCCCCAGGGCTTGCCGTATAAGTCTGTTACTTTTTTATCATTTTCGACCACACATATGTCGATGGCATTGAGGTTCCAGGGGCCTTGGCCTTCAATAATTAAAAGACTGCCCTCAACCTCAATATGTAATTCCCCGTGTGCTAGATCAATCATTTCTGTACCTTGTTAGTATCTCTGTGACACTTTATAAGGCATCTGTGAAACAGGATATTTTATACGAGCGTGGCTTTATACGAGATTAATTGGCGGTGTTAAGATGCATCAGTAGAGAACTTTACCATTTGCTTAAGCCACTCCAAGTATTCACTCACTACTACCTTTGAGGAAAGTATGGGAGCGGCAATATATTCTGGCTTTATATTATCTATTTGCCGATCCAAAATTACCTGATTAGGGCTCTGCTGATTTTTAACCAAGCCTGTATAAATACTGTGGAAATTGTTGGAGCTCGGTAACAGAATCGTTATGTTCTCTAACATTTTTGGTTATTCCCTTGTAGTCTATAAGACAGCTTTTAACTGGGTCTATTATCCCTCTGTAGCGGTGTCTACGCTGTGCATGTTAGGGAAGCAGCGAACAAGTCCCAAGCGCCCCTGGCGCACAGGATTGTTTGTGATTGAGGCAATGGTTACAGGCGGGCTGGTTGCCCTGCGAAAACCATTAACAAAGAGCACGAACTATCCTGTACGCCCCGCAGGGTGGATATCTAAGCGATCAACTCCTTTGTCAGAACGCTTGTAAAGGACTAGCCATTCACTTCACATTCTTCCGCGGATTTAACCGCTTAGTTATCCACAGGGAACATTTGGGGACTTATTCGCTACTTCCTTAGGCCTAACAATGTGCATAAATGGCTATATTGTGGTGCTCAGGCTTTTCTTTCGTCCATAGAATGTTTTCCTGACTCTCTGTTATCGACGAGCGGGTAATTGTAAAACCAGTGCCACAAAGTTCAGTATTGCTGAATCCTCCCTAAGTGATTCATACCTATGAATGTGTTGATAATCACATTACACTTGAGGCGATAATTGATAGCGATGGCGGTTCCGTCTCAGCGAATATAAATAAGCTTACAGCAGAATTTTTAGCAACAGACTTAGCGCAACGATTGTTGCGCTCTGCTTGCAAATATATACGAGGTGTCTCTTATGCATAAATTACCGATTCTCTTAGTACCCATTTTTGTGGCTTTAATTGGCTGTACAGCGACAATGCCGTTGAAACCTAGTCCTGATATTTATTCTTATTACATCACTCCAGGCGCTGGGTTTTCGGCAACTCAATTATGTGGCCTTAGCCCCTCAGGGGAGAGATGCCTGCAAATGCTTGATGGGCGAAAAGTAACCTCGGTGATAAATGGCTATTTTGTGAAATGGCTGCCTAGTTTAAAAGGCAATGAAACCATTATCGCCATCTCCTCCAAAAAAGAATCTTATCTGCTCCCGCAAGCACAAGGTATTGCACTGTTACAGGCGTTAATTGAAGACAACAGACAGCGGGCTAGAGACCGTTGGGATCAAGATGATAGATAAACTCAACAAGAAATAGCTTTAACCATGTGACGGGAAAAAGGGTAATCCTAGCTCCACGAATGAGGAGGCGCTACGGGTCTTTTTACTCATAGGAGCTCACTCTGGCCGATTGTCTTGATCAGCGATGGCTTTAATTAGAGACTCGGCGGCGTATCTAGTCGTGTTTAACATCGCAGCGCAAATATTGGACTTATTTGCATGTTCCCTTAAGTTGGAGTGTTTGAGCTTTAGGGTGATTTTTAATTTTAGGGATAAATATGCAACGAATTCTGCTTTTTTTAATAACCAATATCGCCATTATGTTGGTTTTGAGTATCACGCTCAGGCTGTTGGGTGTCGATAGTATACTGGCTGATAATGGCTCTGACTTAGACATTCAAGCCCTAGTGATTCTGTCAGGTGTGATTGGTTTTGGTGGATCATTTATCTCCTTGCTTATTTCTAAATGGATGGCAAAGAGAATGACCGGCGCTGTGGTGATTAAACAGCCAACCTCGAGCATCGAAAAATGGCTAGTGGAGACAGTGGCAAAACAAGCCGCAATTGTCGGTATAAAAATGCCCGAGGTGGCAATTTTCCCCTCGCCAGAAATGAATGCGTTTGCCACTGGGGCAAGTAAGAACAAGGCACTAGTCGCTGTTTCTCAAGGCTTGCTGGATAATATGGCGCAGGGTGAAATCGAGGCCGTGCTTGGTCATGAAATGAGCCACATTGCCAATGGAGATATGGTGACCCTGACGCTTATTCAAGGAGTGGTCAATACCTTTGTGGTGTTCTTATCGCGGATTGTCGGTCATGTTGTCGATCGGGTGATACTCAAAAATGAACGTGGTCATGGTATTGGTTATTTTGTGACGGTGATGATTTCGCAGCTGGTTTTATCTATTCTAGCCAGCACCATTGTCATGTATTTCTCTAGAAAACGTGAGTATATCGCAGATACTGGTGGTGCTGATTTGGCCGGGCATCAGAATATGATCAATGCGTTAAAGCGTTTAGCACAAAGAGAGCCCGAGGCACTTCCTGAGCAATTGGCTGCATTTGGTATCGATAAAAAATCCAAGCCAGGTTTTTCTCAGTTATGGGCCTCACACCCCCCCATCGAGGATCGGATTGCAGCCCTAGAAGAACGTGCCAGAAGTCGTAATAAATAATAGGTAATTAAGGAGTCAGCAGCCGCACACTGCTGATGTAACACTGCCCTTATGTCTCGCTTATTGATCTTTTAATCTCAGCTCTCTAGAAGGCGAAAATACTTCAGCTCTGAAATCATTCAGACCGCCGCGTCTCGATATTTTCATCCCATTGGACTACCTATTACTTTTCTTCACTTGTTCACCAGTGACTAGGGCTTAGTCTATACTGACAAAGTGACCATAATAAATATTCTCTGTGACTAGCGATTGAAATTCTGCAGTACTCTTGAATGTTGGCCATTTAGCGGTTGTCAGCTTGGCGACCTCGGCACTCTTCCAAGTCAGATGCCAGCACAGCTCCTCTGCATCATCAGTTTTCTGCAGTATTTGATATGAAATAATAACCTCCTCATCTGCATTCATTTCAGCAAAGATGCTCTTACTCAATTCAACCACTCTCGCTGAATTTTCGCTGGTGACTTTGAACACCGCAAATTCTGTACAATTAATCACATCACTTCCCCAAGTTTGAATTTTTCTATTCAACAGCAAAATAGCGAGTTCATCAAGCTTGATTCATATTAATAAATATTAAGTCTGAGATCGTTGGTCAGTAATTTATAGTGACTATAATGTAATAAATTAACGGCAGTGAGGACTGCTGCTGCCTTTGGTTTAGCGGCAAAAGGCAGGGTATCTTTCATCGACAGAGCATATAGGCATTTATATTATTGAAATTATTTAACTCAAGAGTCATTGTAATGTGATTTTCAGCATCATTCATGGAGGGCTTTAACATGCAATCATCAAAACTAGGCCTAAATCTATGGGTTGTGATGGTACTTATCTTTCTCTCTGCTGCGGTACGCAGTAACGAGATAAAAGTATTGGTTATCGAAAGTTACAACAAAGAGTTTTACTGGGATGCTAGTTATCGCCAGGGGATCATCGCTACCTTGGGAGATAGAGCCAGCATCCATTTTTTCGAAATGGATACCAAACGTCTCTCTCCAGCTGAGCATCAAAACCGCGCTAGGGCGGCTATCGCCAGCATTGATGATCTGCAACCTGATATTGTCATGCTAGGCGATGATAATGCGCTGCGGTTAGTGGGTAAAGCTGTTTTAAGCAGGGGGATCCCGCTGGTTTTTTTAGGTATCAATGGCAATCCGCGAGACTATTTTGATGGCATTGCCCCTGTGGGTATAACAGGTGTGCTTGAGCGTCCGCTGTTAAAACGCTATCTGTTATTCGTGAGGAAGATCAACCCTGAATGGAAAAATATACTGGTTCTTTTTGATAACTCAGTGACCTCACAAATTTATCGGAACTCGCCCTTTTTCTTTGCCGGCAAAGATCATATAAAAATATTAGGTGTCAATGTAGAAATATTTTTATCGAATAGTTATGAAGCGCTGCAAACGAAAATAAAGCAGGCTCAAACCGACCATGATGTGCTTTTTTTAGGTGGCTTAAATACCTTGAGAGATAAGCACAATCAGTATATAGATCCGCATACGGCGGTAAAGTGGATCAATAGGCAATCAGAAATTCCTATGTTCGGCTTTTGGAGAGGAACGGTGGGAAAAGATGGCGCTATTGGTGGTTATGTCATAGATGGCTTCTCAATGGGGGCACAAGCGGCGAGGCTGGTGATGGCTATTTTGCAAGGGGGCTCTGCTTCAGGGCGTAAAATTGAGTGGCAAAATAAAGGGCGTCTAATCTTGAGCGCATCGGCACTTAGGCGATGGAATGTCGTTATACCAAAGGAGTTACAGAATAAAGCAGAATATATTGATTGAAACAGTCTTAGCCGAAATCACTAACTAAGCTTGAGGTTTTATCTTTTTGTTGTGAAGTGCTGTGAAGTGTTGAGATTGTACCATTGTCGTTGTTCTGGCAATGATCGTAAAATAACGCTAGGTTCGCTACATTCTGATAAAGCACTCTGCGCTTTAAGTACGAGGTTACTGGTGATCTCAGCGGTCAAACCAACGGGTAGATGACCAGGTGCAGGTCAAATCAATTTACTCTGACCCTATTGATCAAGCTACGAACTGCTGCAGTGACATTAGCGGACGACTGGTTAGTTGGATTGTGTCGGTTCAAACCAGCCAGTATTTTGCTGGTCGTCAGGATTCTAGCCAGTAAATAATTTTATATGTCTATATTTTCGCAACTAATACTTCCTTGGCAGCTGCGGCAATTTCTTTAATGTTAGAACCAATGGCTAACATCTGTTGATAATCATCACCGAGATTGTGAATTTTAATATCGTTAAATAATTGCGGAAGTTCGGCCATTAAACGTAAAATAATGACGGCTTGATCTTTGTTTTCGTCAGTAATATCACAGTTAACCCCAATATCAGCATTTTGCTTTAATTCACACTCTGTAACTTGCTTAGCTGGTGTTGCAAATTTTACTGTGTTTTGTTTTAAATAATAGTTTTTCCAATCAGTCGCTTTCATTACACACCTCAGTGCTTTTGCTTATAGCCTAGTATTCTTCCTAGGCCATATGACAATATACATTTAAAAACGTTAATAAACCTATCTGTTATCAAACATTCGTTTTGAAACGGTGTTTTAAACAGCTGTTCCAAACCGATCAAAATTCAGCGAAGATTGCGGCTGTTTGGTCTGAAAATAATCATTACATTTGTAAAAATATAATTGGCTAAAAGTCGATTAGCGCGATACCCGAGCGGTGCTTGGATCAGTGCTGGTGGTTGTTTTGTTCTCCGCACGTATATTCAGATAATTCGCACTAAAAATAATAAGCGCACCAATAATTATCCACAGATCAATCGCCTCGTTATAAAAACTTGCGCCAATGATGGCGATAATCGGTAAACGTAAAAAGTCTATCGGCGCAACCAGCATGATAGGGGCAAGTTTAAGGGCGGTTGTTATGCAATAATGCCCGAACAACCCCGCACTGCCGACTAATACAATTAAGGGGACCATCGCTAAACTGGGTAAAGTGACCTCTGCGTCGTAGAAACTACACAGCACCCCTAATACCAATTGCATCGTCGTCAACCAAAACAGAATGCAAGTAGTGCTCTGGTTTTGCGCCAGTAGTTTGGTGGCGATAAAGGTACCGGCAAAGACAACCGCACAAAGTGCAGCGGCGATAACGCCAGGGCCCAGTGTAATATTGCCTGGCTGAGCAACCACCAAAATACCCAAAAAGCCCAGGCAAACGGTGATTAAACGTATTTTGCTTAAGCGCTCGCCCAGGAAAAAAGGTGCCATGAGTGCCACCCAGATCGGAGAGCTAAATTCAAAGGCAAAAACTTGCGAAAACGGAATCACCGTTAACGCATAAAACCATAAGTTTTGCCCAGTGAAATGACAGATATTTCGAATCAGATGCAAACCAAAGCGCTGTTTTGAAATAGTGACTAAGGAACCAGAGATACCCCCTATCACTAGCACAATGAATACGCCGATAATTGAGCGATACATCATGATTTCAAAAGTATCGAGCTCGCTGGACATTTCTCTACCAGCTAAAGCCATCGCCGTGAATGAGCTGACCGCACCGAGCATCCACAGCCCGGCTTGTAATGTGTTGGGTAAAACCATTATTCAATAATTCTCATGGGATTCGTTAAAATAGAATCAGTGGCTAAATAAATATTATAAGGGAATGAAACCGTGTTATTTGTAGAGCAACACCGATGCTGTTTTCCGGGCCCTCTATCAACAAAAGCATATCTCATCTCAACAGCTTAATGCCGTAAGCGCTAGAGCGGAGTCAGAGTGCCTTGTTTATTTTTTTGATTATAGGTTGTTGCTGCTTCGCGGGATATAATCAGCGTCATTCTTTTTATTAAAAGAGTGATTTTATAGCAGAGTGTGTAACAAGCTGCGTTTGAGCATAAGCCTGAACTGCGGTGATTTTTTAGGTTTTAATAGAGGTTTTTAAATGGTCGTTGATAGCCCAGTTATCGTTGATGATTTTATCGCACCAGTGTGTCGTGATGCAGTTATTATCTTGTACCAAGATGACGATATATTATTGATAAACAAGCCGAGTGGGCTGCTCAGCCTCTCCGGTAAAAACCCACTTAATTGGGATTCACTCCACTATCGTTTAGTGCATGGGCAAGAGGGTGTTAGCCGGCCATTTCCCGAGGCCAAGTTAGTGCATAGGCTAGACTTTGGAACATCGGGTATTATGTTGGTCTCGCTCAATGCTCAAGCGACGGCGCATCTTAATCAGCAGTTTCAAGCACGGGCTATTGAAAAACGTTACCTGGCGGTTTTAGAGGGGTGGGTGGATGCAGCACAAGGGCTGATTACCGCGCCAATCGCCAAGGATAAAAGCCTATTTCCGCGGGTGAAAATTTGTAATAGCACAGGCAAGGCCGCAGTTAGTGCCTATAAAGTATTGAGTCGATTAGAGCAGCCGCGGCGAACATTAGTGCAGTTTACCCCGCAAACTGGGCGTACCCACCAACTGCGCATTCATAGTCGGGAATTCGGCCATCCTATTCTGGGTTGTGATCTGTATTCAAATCAACGCAGCCAAGCATTGGCAGCGCGATTGTTATTGCATGCCAGTGAGCTGTTTTTTGAACACCCGAGCAGCGGGGAAGTTTTCCATGGTCAGTGCCCTTGCCCATTTGCAGAGGCAATAGCGTTGAGCACGCCCTAGCTCGGCTAGAGAGGGCGGCTAGAGAGCACGGCTAGAGAGTGCTGCTGGTCAGGTCTTGTTTTTTGGTTTTGGGATAAAAGGCCACACTTGAACACAGTGCATGCCTTATCACTAAATTCTATACGTCAGTCTACAACAGAGCAGAAATTAACCTGATACTTTTCGAGCTTCGCTGTATATTAATAAGTAGATACTTTGAGGAGCTAGCCCAATGAAGATTGTCACTCGTAGAGGTCTATTAAAAAGTTCTATTGCCATGGCAAGCCTGTCTGTTTATGCACGCAGTGCGGTGGCATCAATATTGACGCCAAGTACTGCACAGGGGCCATTTTATCCGAGTGCAACAATGCGCTTGGCGGATGTTGACAACGATCTGGTCAAGGTTTTAGGGGTGGTAGAAAAGGCTGGCGGTGAAGTTATTCGGCTCAAAGGTAAGCTGCTCTCTAAGCATGGTAAAGCGCTGGCAGGACACCGCATAGAGATCTGGCAATGCGATGTTAATGGCAAATATTTACACCCTGGTGATCGTCACAGTGTCGCTTACGACATGGGCTTTCAAGGTTTTGGCCACGATGTTACCGACATTGCTGGCAACTACAGTTTCACCACCATCAAGCCAACCGTCTATCCGGGTCGTACGCCGCACATTCACGTGAAAGTGCTCGACGGCCAACGCGAGCTGCTAACCACTCAATTGTATATTGCTGGCGAAAAGGGCAATAATAGCGACGGCCTTTTTGGTCGGATGTCAGCCGCACAAGCGCGCAGTGTGTCGATGGTTTTTACCAAGCGAAACCATATCCTTGAAACCAATATTGATCTGATCATCTAAAACACTAAGCCAAATGTTGTCGCTGTAGAGGGGGGCATAAAATGCTACGAGCCTGCTTTATATCTATTGAAGATGAAGGTATCGATCTTATTCTGTCTTTTGCGCTTGAAGATGAAAAAATGGGGGTTAGAAGCCTCATACTAATGAGAACTGCGGTATTCGAATCGATAATGCCTGCAGCAGAAAGAGGCGTTAGGGTATCGCTTGAAGGCGGCAATAATTGTGACGATGAGATATTAGTCCGGGTCGTCCTTTCATCTGAGAAGATAAAAATCGTCACTAAGTCCTTTAGTTATAAAGTTAATTTATCAAGAATAGATGCAGAAGAACTGCAGTCTTTAGCTAAATTTTTGCAGAAGATGAACTTTGATAATAAATTCGAGATACGTCATTCATAACCGAGTAGTCGAGTGTGTTTAACGCGTAACACTTTGCTTATGCAAATTGTCTTCTCGCCAAAAAATCAGTGTTCTGCATGGAGTTGACCATGCTAGTTTCCCTGCAGTGTGCGCCTCATATAGGGCTTTATCGGCGGAATCAAAGTAGGCTACTCCAGCTCCTACCTCGGGCTAAGCCCTTGCCATTCACTAGTCGTTAGCGTTTAATAACAGCACCTTAAGCACCTTAGTGCTCGGTATTGTCTTTCAAATTTACCCGGTTAATTTAGTATTTAAAAACATGATCAAAGTACCTATAAAAGCGCCAAATAGTGAATATATTAAAAGAATAAACCGAGTGCTAGATTATTTGGCAGAGAACTACCAACAAGAGCACGATTTAGCATCCGTAGCCGAGCTAGCAAATTTTTCTAAATATCATTTTCATCGAATTTTCAAAGGGGTGGTTGGGGAGCCTCTGAATAAATATATTCAAAGAATTCGGATAGAAAAAGCAGCTCACCGCTTAAAGTATCATGCTAAAAAATCGATCACTGAAATTGCCATCGACTGTGGTTTTAACAATTCAGCATCATTCTCGCGAGCCTTCAATAGCCATTTTGGAGTCAGTGCTACTGCGTGGAGAAACGGCGCACATCTTGAATTTAGCAAGAATCGCAAACAACATAGCAACAATGGCGATAAGCTTAGCAATAACTGGCAAGATGCAGATTTATCGGCAGTATATATTGATGATTCAACTCGTGATTTAATGTGGAATATCAATATGCTAAATAGAAAAGATGTGAAAGTAGAAATAAAAAACATAGATCAGATCAATGTTGCCTATCTACGCCATATAGGCCCTTTTATTGGTGAAACCAAAACATGGGGCAGGTTATTCAATCAGTTAATTAACTGGGGAGCGGCCAGGGGATTAATCAATTGTAGCGACACCAAATATTTTACCGTTTTTAGAGATGAGCTAGAAATTACTGATTTTTCTAAATTCAAAGCGGATATTTGCATTTCAGTTGCAGCGGGCACCAAAGGTGATTCAGACATCAGTATCTCGCATATAGCAGGCGGAAAATATGCTGTGGCACAATTTGAAATTGATGCTGATGAATACGAGCAGGCCTGGCAATTAGTTTATAGTGAATGGCTGCCTAAAAGTGGTTTTCAGCCCGATGAAAGGTGTTGTTTTGAAAGGTATCTTAATGATCCTAAAACACATCCTAACAACAAACATATTCTTGAAATTCATATCCCAGTTAAAGCATTATAGTGTCGCTGATTGATACTTAACTATGCTGCTTGTTGCCTGTCGCCGCGATAGGTTACTCGCTCTTATACAGCCGGCAAAGACAGGGGCGATACTGTTTAATTAATATTCAAGTTAACCAGCAATGAGGGTCTGGTCTTTTGCCTTTAGGGAAAAAGCAAGGCCTGATCCGGTTCGACTGCAGCGATGCTGAACTCACAGAGTGTCCTGCAGAATCTGCTGATAGGTGCCTTCACGTTTAAGGGTTATTAAAGCTTCGCTATAGGCTTTAGCGATAGCGGTGTGCTTAGCTAAAAAAAAGGTATAGGTGTTTAATACAGTGACCGGATTGTCTAAGCGTATTATATCCCCCTGATTGAACTCCAAATCGTTTCGCAAGCTGTTGACTGAAAGCATATCAGTTACAAAGAGATCGGCTCTGCCAGCTTTGAGCATCCGCAGCGCTTGAAATGGACTTTCTACTTCAACAGTATCAAACCCCGCTAAGTTCTTCTTCGTATATACCCAGCCTTTGATGGTTAAAATCCGGTAGGGCCTTAAACTCTGCCAACCATTAACTGTAAATCTTTTATCGGCGGTAAAGACGTAGAGAGGGAGCTTAGAAATGGGCTCTTGGGCTTTAATCGCAGTGGATCTTATTTGTTGGTATAGGGCTGCCCGAGAGAATTCGGCATCTATCTTGCCTAAGTTAAATAAGTGGGAGGCTCTGTCAGCGGGGATGTGGACTAACTTAAGAGGTACTTTAAGCTGAAGCGAGAGGTGACTAAGCACCTTTTCGCCTACTCTGAATGACAGAGTGTTGGTTTTTACTGAGGTGGCAATAGTGAGCGTATTATCCGCGGCCAGGCAAAAGAGTGATAGAGGTGAAAACAGCATCACTAAGATTAAAACTGGTTTTATATTCATTTTGTTTCTCTTCATTATATTGGTAATTCTAATTACCAATATAAATTCTACAAATTATTATTTGCTGTTATCTAATCCCTATGACTGGTACAACCACCTGTGTTCCACAGAGGCGTTTGTAACTGGTTAATCTTCCCTGAGCACCGAATTTGATACTGCGCTATCTTATCTCGACTAAAGGTTAACACGATCTGATGGTTGATTTTAGGACTTTTAGCATAAGGCTTTGAAAAACGGTAGATAATTTGGCTGCCACTGATGATAAAATTTACGCTGCAGCTTAAAGTGGCGGTAATAGTCTAAGAAAGTCGCCAATAGATAAGGGCTTTATTATTCACGCCTTAGTGGGACAATTAAGTGGCGGGGGCAAAAGCAGAGATTGTCCAGTCTCAATCTTAACTAGGCATTTACTGGGCGGCGTCAATGAGATCATCGGCTTTGCAGACAAGATTAAGATTGCAAACTGCTTGGTTTTCTCCTCACTCATCAGAGGTTCTTGAGCGGAAAAATTATCGTTGTAGAGCCCCGCGGAGCGACCCTTTGCCAGTGGCAGTTTGACTTTATGCGTGTCTGGTCTTTGCCTGATTGTTTATGCTCATTTAATTGCCAGTGGCAGTTTGACTTTATACCTGTCTGGTCTTTGCCTGATTATTTATGCTCATTTAATTGCCAATCGTATTGGTACTTTATGCGCATGTTTTGCTGCTGGGCGTAGGCTACGAGTGCGGTATTTAATTGAGGTTGCGCATATTTTAGCAAGTGTTGAATAAGCTCGGTCTTATTACGGCCAAAATCGTCGCTGTACCAGTCAAAGATAGAGGACAGAGTGAGTTTGTCTCGGTTGATAGAAACCCCTCTGGAGTGGTTGATATATTGCTTAGCGCCTTGTTCTAGCAAGGCGTGGGTGTTTTCCTTGGTATAAACTTCAGTGGCCAGATTGGGACAAGAATAAGAGGCGCAGTTCACCGCATAATGAATCCGTGGGTCATTATAGATAGGGCGTAAAATACGGTGTTCTATATCGTTTAGGGTCAGTTTTCTCTGATTAATCTTCAGTAGTTTATCGTCCCAGGGGCCAAAAGAGAAAAACCCTTTACCCAATTTGGTAATCGTTTTAACCGGGTACTTCTCCACAATTAAATTGACTGTCGCCGCATTATATAAATTGATCCAATAAGCTTTTTGTTGTGCTCTGGTTAACATTAGTGGGTCTAGGGCAGATAGGTTAGCAATGTACTTGTTTAAAACTTGTCGGTGTTGAGCGGTGACTTTGGCATAGGCAAAAAAGGTTTGTTGCTGGGCATCGATGCTCAGGTAGTTATCTAAGAGTAGTTGCCAAGGTTGGTGGTTCACCGCGATGGACTCTGTCGTGGCAAAAGGTTGCCAATAAGTATCCAAATTTTTCGCAGGCGCCGCCCATGCACTATTACTGAAGCAGAGGCTGAATAGAATAATAGAGAGTATTTTCATCATTATTTACCGACATAAAACGAGGTTTTAAAAAAGTGTAGTGTTTATGGTCTCTCAGACAAAAGCGGCTAGTACTAGTTCATTAAGTCATAAGAAAGTACCAGAATGGGGTAAATCTGGTGATCTTTGGGAAGAAGGCAAGAGCTGCCCCCGTGTATTCTTTGTTACTGAACCACTCTTTCGGGAAATTGCTTGTCAGCATTCAGTCTGCTGCTAAGCATCTGTCTCGACATATTTATGGGCGACGCCTGGATGCTCAAGGGCCATCTAGGCCCGTTGAGCAACAGGACAATGCTCGGTGCTGTAAAGTTTGATGATTGAACGCTGGTGGTTAACGTTATCCCACTAAGTGAAACTGACTATCCATGCCCTGGTCTCTGGTGGGTATGATCGCTTGATAAGCCGCTGACTGATACCAGCTTTGGGCACGTTCACGATCGGGGAATTGAATGACAACTTTGACTGAATAGGGCGCGTCACCGTGCAGTGCCTCTATGGGGCCTTTAGCGATGAACTCGCCTGCAAATGGAATCAGTGTTTGTGCCGCTAATGCACTATATGCGCCTAGTGCATCTTGGTCGGTAGGGGTTAAATCGACAATAATAAGTGCGCTCATGGGGTGCTCTCCTCTGTTTTAATGTTGACTTAGCTTATGGCTTGTTCTAAATTTGCACAATAGCCAATATATGGACGCTTTGTTTAAAAAAATGAACAATCTAAAAGTATTACCTTCTCTGTTAATTTTTGCCAGAGTCGCCAAAGAGCAATCATTTACTGAGGCTGCTAAACAACTAGGAATGAGTAAGTCGGCGGTTAGCCAGCAAGTAAAACGCTTGGAAAATCATATTGGTCAGCAATTGCTGTCGCGTCACACTCGGGGTATGTCGCTGACCACCACCGGTAGGCAATTGCTGAATCGCTGTGAGTTATTACAAGATCAAGTGGAGCTAGTGCTGCAGGCAGTCGACAGCAGTAAAAATACTCCCTCGGGTGTTTTTGCCATAACAACACCGCACTCCTGCGAGAAAGATATTGTGATCCCTGCACTTAACCAGCTTTGTCTGGAGTTTCCAGATATCGAGCCGCGGTTACTGGTGAGTGATGAAATGCAGGACCTTATCAAAAATAAGCTGGATGTAGCGCTCTCTTTTGGAGAGTTAAAAGACAGTCAATACCGGGCGCTACCGGTCAGTACTGTCCAAGAAATACTCTGCGCTAGCTCCCTCTATATGCAAAAAAATGGCCCTATCAATAACCTTGCTGATTTAGAAAAGCAACGCTGGATTCCCGCGCCTTGGCAAAGAGCAGGCGTGGCAGTATACGAGCGGGGGGATAACCCTAAAAAACATGAACTAAAGGTAAAATTTGCTGCAAGCACCAATACAATGCCTACCACAGTTGAAATGGTATCGCACGGTATGGGTATGGCATTGTTACCTTTGTTTGTCGTGCAAACACAGCTTGCCACAGGACAGTACCGGCACATTCTGCCCGAGTATTCAGGTAGGCAATGGCCGGTGTATATGGTGCATCGCTTTCAAAACGATAAACCGATACACGTCACTCGGTTTTATGAATTACTAAAACATTTTTTTGCTAAGGCGGGTCACTAGCGCTGACTAACATGGTGCATTGATTCTATTGATTACTCATCCTCATTGGCCAAGATCTTCAATTCGAGGCCTAGACATCACCATGGTGATGTTACAGCGAGGTGTGGGTGGCTGTGCCGAGATCGTTTACGTGAATATGATCGTCAATTAATGTTGGGCATGCATAGTGAAGCAGAGGCTCTGTGACTGGAGGTTGGCTGCTACAGACTCAAGATTTATCGGTTGCAGATCAAAGCTGGCTGCTGGTATTTGCTGAGTATTAGCGGGCGTCTAGATAGCTTCACTATGGAGGAGAGTCGCTGCATTGCCACTCCCTCCTTTTGTCACTATCGGTTCAGACACAGCCAGAGAATGACTCCCCCTGCTAGGAACACTGTTTCAAGTAGCAGTAATACAATTGGTCGCCAGCCGAGTTTGGCTAATTCTTGGAACGATGCCTTCATGCCCAGGCCGACCATAGCAACGATTAGGCACCAGCGTGAAAATTCTGTAGTGGCGCTCAGCAGAGCCTCAGGCAAGGCAAAAGTGCTATTGACTGCCACGATAATAACAAAGGCAAGCAGAAAAAAGGGTAGCGGCAGCGTGCTGGGCTGGTTGCTTGGGGCGAGCTTCTTATGCGCCACTATCACTGAAATGACTACAACCACAGGAACCAATGCCGCCACTCTCAATAATTTGGTGAAAGTGGCCACATCGCCAACATCATCCGAGATCATATAACCAGCTCCGATTACTTGGGCCACATCGTGAATGGTTGCCCCGAGAAATATACCGCCATCCGTCGCGTTTAGCGCCAGAGCGGAGACAATTAATGGGTAGATGATCATAGCGACGGTACTGAGTGCCGTGACCCCAATGATAGTGAAAATCAGCTGTTTCTCAGACTCTTTGTTTTGTGGTAATACCGCCGAAACTGCAAGGGCCGCAGAGGCTCCGCAGATGCCCACTGCGGCACCTGAAAGTACACTTTGGGAGGTGCTAAGTTTTAACCATTTTCCACAGATAATAGCAAAGAAAATTGTGGCTGGTACCCCAGCGAGAACTACGATAATAGGTGTGAATCCTAAACTGAGTAACTGCTCAAAAGTGATTCTGGCACCGAGTAATGCTATCCCCAGCTTTAGAATAGCAGTGGCCGCAAATTTTATGCCCTGTATGCATTTTCCCTCAAGGGATAAATAATTTAATGACATGCCCATTAATAAAGCATACAAAATAGTAGGCCCGCCGTAGTGCTCAGAGACAAATTTAGCGGCCATTGCCACCACTAGGCACAGTGAAAACCCAGGCAATATGGTCTGTAGTTGCAGCTGAAAACTAGCGCCGGGATAAAGATTTTTTATTTTTAAAATAGACAATTTTATCACAACAAGGTACTGATTCTTTATTAATAATCAGAGGATATTACTAAAGAGTGTCAGGAGTTAAGAAGAGACCATCAAAGGCATTTCTAATCAATGATAGCCAATTAGAGTGTTTTAACTCTTTGATTTAAAATCAATAAGCTTTTACGGCATAAAAATATAGGCGGATAATAATCCGCCTATATAGATTATAATAACTGCTTAATTTAAATCTGACTGGTAGCTGGCAGACAGTTCCGTTTGAACTTTAGCTGTTTCAGACTTTAGCAAATCAAACCATTTAGCGCCGTCTTTAACATTGTCTTTGAACCAAGTGTAAACAGGTGCCGCTGACTTTTGAAACATCATCTTTTGCTCTGGAGTAGGTACATAGATTTCTCCACCACTGGCTTTGAAATCAGCGTAAGCTTTAATAGATTTGCGTTTAGGCGATGCAAAGGTTGCCTGCTGCAGTGCAGAAAAACCATCGACGACTACTTTGCGTAAATCTTCGGGCATGCTTTTAAAGCTTTCGTTGTTCATGTACCAAAGGGCTGACATGTAGGCGTGGCCATCGAGGGTAACGTATTTGAGACCCGCCTCTGGGAACTTCATCCCCATGATGTCGGTGATGCCATTTTTAGATCCCTCAACAATGCCGGTTTGGAATGAGGTGAATAGCTCTGGCCATGGAATCGGAGTAGGGCTTGCTCCCATGGCTTTTACCAGCTCTTGGGGAAGATCGGCCACTACTGTGCGAATTTTTAATCCCTCTAGATCAGCGGGAGTTTTAACGGTGCGTTTAGTATTGGCGAAGTTTCTCCAGCCGCCAGTGTTACCAATAGTCATCAGGCGAACTTTATCACCAGAATCGGCGAGGATCGCCTTGCGCATTTCGCGGGTGAAATCACCCACAAGCACTGCTTCTGCCACGCGATCATCGGTCAGGAGGTAGGGCAGGTCTAATACTTGTACATAGGGGTACATGTTAGCGGCACCGCCAGAGGTAGAAATGAATACATCCACAGAGCCATCTTCCAAAGCCTGCAAACACTCAGTGCCATTGGCGCAAAGCTGTGTGCCAATAAATAGATCTATGGCAATTCTACCGTTGGAGTGAGATTCAACATAGTCTTTGAAAACCACTAAACCGTCGTAGTCTTCATCGTTTTCATTGGAGTTGGCAGTGGCTCTTAAGTTAAAGTCAGCGGCGCTGGCTCCGATGCTTATAGCCATAGCAGCCGCTACCATTACAGTGCTGATGGTGCGCTTAAATATTTTTGTTTTTATCATTATTACTTCCTCTATCTTCTAGTGTTGACTCATCTGATTGATATGCAATCGCGAGTTTGTTTTTTCAGTTTCGTTTAGGCGAGTCCGAGCCATTGGGGGACGGACATTGAAAGTGCTGGGAAAAAAGTGATGAGAAAGATCACCACTATTTCGACGAATAAAAACGGCAGTATGGCACTTGCGATACTCTGCACTTTGACACCGGAGACGCTGGAGGCGACAAATAGTACTAAGCCCATCGGCGGTGTGGCGAGACCTACGGTCAAATTCACTGACATAATAATAGCGAAGTGAATGGGGTCTACTCCGATGCTGATAAAAATTGGCGCAAGTATTGGGCCGAGAATGATAATCGCAGGGCCAGCATCTAAAAACATACCGACGATAAACAGGAGTATATTAATTAAAAATAACAGTATTAATGGATTGTCGCTAAAAGAGAGTACCCACTGCGCTAGTTGTTCGGCAGAGTGTGAGAGACTGACCACGGTTTTGAAGGCAATAGCGGCGCCGACCAGTAATAAGACCACTGCTGAACCTTTGGCGCTACGATTCAGTATTTCAGGTAATTCGTTAATTTTAATCGTTTTTAATATAAAAATACTGATGAATAAAGCGTAGCCAACCGCGATGGCTGAGGCCTCTGTTGGGGTGAAAATACCGAATAAAATACCGCCTAAAATAATAACGGGAGTAAAGAGCGGCAGTGCCGCAGATTTACCGGCCTTGGCACGCTGTTTCCAAGTCTGTTTTGGTGCCGCTACTGGGAAATCGTAGCGCTTGGCCATTAGCGATATCATCCCCATCAAGCCCAGTCCCACTAATAGACCGGGGATAACACCTGCGGCAAATAACGCTGCTACCGACACTTCCATAGTGTAGGCGTAGATAATCATGATCCCAGAGGGCGGAATGATCGGGCCGATCACTGAGGAGGCGGCGGTAATGGCCGCGGCAAATTTACGAGAGTAGCCATTTTTTTCCATGGCGGGGATCATCATCGAACCAATGGCGGAAGTATCGGCGACAGCGGAGCCTGACATACCTGCAAATAGCATACTAGACATGACATTTACATGAGCGAGACCACCGCGAACATGGCCAATAAAAGACTGTGCAAAGTTGACGAGGGAGAGGGTGATTCCCCCTCTATTCATCAGTTCACCCGCCAGCATGAAAAATGGAATTGCCATCAGTGGGAAAGAGTCCATGCCGTTGTAAATGTTGCGAAATAACATCGGTAAGTCCCGCTCCATGCCCTCTGACACTAACATGAAGCCAGGGGCGGCAAGCATGGCAAAAAATACTGGCATACCCAAGAGTAAAAATATCAAAAAAAGTGGTAAAAAGAGTATAAGCATTAGGTATTTACCTCCGCGCTTGGTGGGGGACTAAATAGGGATTTTAGCGAGCAGAGAGCCAGTTCTATATTGACCAGCAACATAGTGCCGAAACAGACCGGCATCGCTAGATAAATCCAAGCTCTGGATAAGTGGAAAGAAGCAGCGCGGGTGCGAAATCCGCGCTGGAAAAACTCAATGCCCATGGTGAATAATTGGTACAAGACCAGTGTGGCAATCACTAACAAAATGAATTTTAAAATGGATGAGAGACGATAGGGCAAAATATCATGCAATAAATCAATTGCGACAAATGATCCCTGACGATAAGCTTCGCCAGCGACGAGTGCCAGCATCCAAATCATCAGTGCTCTAGCGACTTCTTCGGGCCACGGCAGTGCGTTATTTAAGACATAGCGACAAAACACTTGCAGTAATATGGACAGTACCATCGCCGCGACTAGTATCCAGGCGACACTTCGGCCCGCTCTGGCGAACGCTAAATTTATTTTTTCTAATATATTGATAACTTTATCGAGAAAAAGCATCAGCTACCTCTTGGATGAATTGTGCTATTCAGTCATTTAAACTTAAGGGACTTCGCTACCTTGCGCTGCGCTATAGAGCTCAAACCAGGTTTCTCTATCCAGTTCTATGTCACAAGCTTTATCTAACAGAGCGATGCGCTGCAGATTATTGGTACCTAATACGGGGATGATGTTAGCAGGGTGGGCCAGTAACCAAGCTACCGCTATGTGATCTGGGGAGCAGTCATAACGCTCGCACAAAACGTTGAACAATGGTTTTAATCTCGTCGCAGCTGGGTTGTTGGAAAAGAGTGCTCCGCCAGCTAAGGGGGACCATGCCATTGGCTGTATATCATCCAATTGCATATCGACCAAGGTACCGTCAGTAAAACACTGGGATTGAAGCAAGCTGATTTCAATTTGATTAACTTGCAGTTTATGTTGCATATGTTTTTGCAGTAGACGCCACTCTGAGGCGCTAAAATTGGAGACACCTATTGCTCTCACTTTGCCACTATTGACTAAGGCATCTAGCGCCGCTCCTGTTGCAGCTGCATTCATAAAGGGGTCCGGGCGATGCATCATCAGTAAATCTAAATGATCGGTGTGCAAGTTGGTTAAGCTTTGTTCAACGCTATTGGTGATGTACTGCGCACTAGTATCGTAGTGTTTTACCCGTCGATTCGGGAAGTGATTAGAGGTCAGGGCTATGTTGCACTTGCTGATGAGTTGCATTTGTTGACGCAACTGTGGATTTTGGGCCAGAGCTTTACCGAAAACAGCCTCACATTGATAGTCACCGTAAATGTCAGCGTGGTCAAAACTAGTGATTCCCTGTGCTAGGCATATCTCTATTTTTGCAGTGACATTGGTCACAGAGGTATTGCTATCATCCGCCAGGCGCCAGACTCCGTAAACTAAGCGGGATAACTTCAGCTTATTAGCTAAGTGGATAGAATTAAGCATTTCTTGTCCTTGATGCAATCGTTGTTATTTTTATAGTCTTATCTTGTTTAATAACCTTATCAGTGTATTCTTCTCGTGTAAATGAATTGTGAATGAATTTTACGAATCAATGATACGAATGAATTTTTAGACCCTTTAAATTTTCGTTAAATTTTATTACTGGAAAAATAACTACTGGTTAGGTTTTAGTGGTGGTGATTGCGTAAAGCGAGCTAACGCGCTCACTTGAAACGAAAATTCGGACAGCTACTACAAGAAGTAAGTTGGTTTTAATTAGAAACAGCGACGTAGCGTGGCAGGTCCAATAGTTCAAAATGAGCGACACTAGATAGATAATAAAAGGTGTTTAAAAGACAGTGTGAGCGTTAATAAATAATTACAAGGATCATAATAAATGACAAAAAGTGTTAAATACGCACTGCTTGGCTGCGGCATGATGGGACTAGAGCATGTAAAAAATATAGCCCTAATAGAAGGTGCTGAAGTTGTGGCCGTGGTAGAACCTAATCTTGAGATGAGAGAGCGGGCTAAAAAGTTATTAGAGAATGTGTGTTTCTATGAAGATTTAGACTCGCTAATTAGACACCCTGAATTAGATGCAATAGTGATAGTGACGCCTAATTTTCAGCACGCCGAGCAATTGTTATACATTTTAAAACACAGCGATCTAGCAGTGTTGATAGAAAAGCCAATAGTGACGGATGTCGCACAAGTAGCAGCGATTAAACAGGCTGCTGCAGCGCATAGCGCGCCTATCTGGGTGGCGATGGAATATCGTTACATGCCTGTTATTAGTCAATTTAGAGAAGGTATATCAGCGGCTGAAATAGGACCTTTAAAAACCTTGACCATCTGTGAACATCGTTTTCCATTTTTGTCTAAAGTGGGTGATTGGAACCGCTTTAATCAAAATACAGGGGGTACATTGGTTGAGAAGTGCTGCCACTTTTTTGACTTAATGCGCTTGCTCAGCGGTAGTGAAGTAGTGCGTGTTTATGCCAGCACCGGGCAAGATGTGAATCATTTAGATGAAAGTTATGCGGGAGAATCCGCGGATATTATTGATAACGCCTACGTAATATTAGATTTCGCCAGTGGTTTAAGGGCGATGTTAGAGTTAAATATGTTCGCTGAAGGTGCGCAGTATCAAGAGCACATCAGTGCTGTAGGTGCATCTGCTAAACTAGAGTGTTTTGTGCCTGGGCCCGGTCGTTTTTGGCCTGTAGAAAAATTAGGGGCTGCGCCTATCGCCAAGCTGGTCAAATCACCGAGGCTGCCCAAAGGACCTGTCACTACTTATGTGGAAGTGGATGCGAAATTGTTAGCAGCGGGCGACCACAACGGATCAACTTATTATCAACATATAGGCTTTTATAAAGCAATTGTCGAGGGCGCCGCGGTAGAAGTGTCTGTTGATGATGGACTAAAAGCGGTGGTGATTGGTATGGCGGCACAACATTCTGCCGCGACTGGAAAAGCAGTAAAGATGACAGAGGAAGGTTTTAACTTTAGCCGTTAAGCATTTTTTAGCCAGAATTTTAATGGCTTTGGTGAAAGATAAGACAGACAATGTATAATTCATTCACTATTGATATACTATTCATTCACTGCTTGGTAAGCTTGTTTTAGATTAATAAAAATAATCAGCAGGCTTTCATTACCTTGGATTCTGGAAAGATATTGACATGTTTACAGTTAATCTAAGTGCTGAAGATAGCTTATTGGAGAGGTACTATGAGTATATTAATAGATGTGATCGATGAGCAGAAGAAAGTTTCAGGCTTGGATTTTCCACTGGTCATTAAGCCACATAATTCGCAAGTAGCAGAAAATAAAGAGCAATTTAATGACTGGGTGGCGCAAAATTACCCGCAGTTAAAAGCGCGTTTAATTAAACACGGGGCCATTTTATTTCGCGGCTTCCCGCTATCGGGTGCCGAAGACTTTGAGCAGATGCTCAATTATACCGATTTTGAAAATATGCCTTATGTCGGTGGTGCAGCCCCAAGGTCGCAAGTAACCGCTTCACGTATTGTCACTGCCAATGAATCACCGGCCAGTGAGAAAATTCCCTTTCATCACGAGATGGCACAAGTGCCAAAACCACCGGGATACATCTTTTTCTACTGTGATATAGCACCGACAGAAGGTGGGGCTACCTCCATTTTACATTCCGCGGAAATTTGTAAGAAGTTCTTTGAGATCGATCCCGAATTTGCCGCTACTATTGAAGCGAGCGGAGTAAGTTATAAAAGAGTGATGCCTTTTGAAACTGATAAAAGCTCGGCAATTGGTCGCTCCTGGCGCGATACTTTTCTGGTGGAGGATAAAGAGCAAGCAGAGCGTGTAATGCAGGAGGCAGGTATGACCTGGGAGTGGCTTGATGATGGTGGAGTCGCGACCAAGACTCAACAATTACCGGCGATACGGCTAGATCCCGAAACTAATGAAAAAGTATTCTTTAATTCAATAGTCGCCGTTTTTACCGGTTGGAATGACGCGCGAAATAAGGGTGAAACATCGGTTGTTGGAACTGACGACAGTGTCATGAATGCCGATGTTATCTCCCGGTTAGTAGAGGAAATGGATGAGTTATGTGTGAATTTCAAGTGGCAACAAGGTGATGTGTTATGGGTGAATAATCATACTGTTATGCATGCCAGACAGCCATTTAAAGGTGATCGACTAACGCTTGCATCAATCTGCTTTAAGTAGATTGTTTATTCTTTAAAGGAGATTTTCAGCCTTTGAACTGTGGTTTAACCATCCCTAGATGGTTACGCTTTACCCATCGAAGGTTTTAAATCAAAACTCTGAATCTCAGCTACTGCCTCAATGAGTCGGTGACAGCACAAACAAGACGCTAGTTGCGAGAAGCCAATCGAAGTAAGACTACGGTAAAAGCACTACTGACAGATCAATGGGGTCAGAGTAAATTGATAATCAAGTCTGAATAATCTATGAGTAGTGCCATAACCTATACCAAATAAATTGATGTATTATGGCTCGCTTAGCTAGGCTCAATTCAGTAAAAATCCCACAGGACAAATCATGTTCTATACTATCGATACCCTCAACAGCCTCTGGTGTTCGTCCCACAGCTTCGTCCTGATCTTATTAGGCAAACACCTGCATCGAACATCTTAAACCTTTGGCCCCGTCGTTACGGACTCGGGGAGCTAAGGTGGATAGTGAATATGAAGACAAATAAAATGATGCTTTTTCTGGCTAAAGTCTATGCGGCGATATTGGATGCATGTGATGATCTGCCACTGGTGTTTCGCGGACTGATACTTGGGCCAGTTACACTCATAGTGGCGATCAGCATTTACCAGTGGCATGACCGAGAATACCCCAGTCGACCCCCTGTTGATGTTAATGTGCAGCGCATTCAACACCCAAACTATCATCATATCGCCAGTCGAGCCTTAAGCAAATTTGCAGCATTGACCAGCAGTGAGCAAACCCGTTTGATACAGAATCTTGAAGAGAATATTTGGTCTGTTGAACAATGGTTGGTATATCTGGATGAATCAAATTACCAGCTGCTCTGTCTAGGAGAATCGCACTTAGAATCCACTAGAAAATTCCTCTCAGAAGTCATATTCACAAAACACAATTTTGCTGCGCTTTTTCTAGAGGTAACCGAACAGCAATTGCGAGAGATTAATCGAAGATTGTCTTCCGATAGTGTCTATTACCCACTCTTAGATGCTGACATCCTGCAGTTATTGCGTAGCGTAAAAAATAATAACCCCAATGTCAGAATTTATGGCATTGAAGCAAATCATCGGCAAATAAGCTCTCAGGGAAAATCACAGAAATCCCGAGACGACTTAATAACGGTCAATTTCTGGAATAACTATGTCTCTAATGCTAGAAATATAGTGCTGATAGGAGCGATGCACTGCAGCGATTCCGCATTTTGGTTTTATTCGAAAATGAAAAATACAGTGAATAAAAAAAATCTACAACGGATCAACAATGTTCGCATTATCAGTGAACACGAAGAGGGACCGGTGGAGGCTCTGGTCTATTTTCTCGATGATATAGGCTTTAACCGAGATGATTTTGTTATCATTAACACTAAAAAATTAGCCCCAGAAATACGAGAGTGGTTTTCATTAACTAGCAAATTAACCTTAGATCCCTACCAGACTGTGATTATTTACCGGCCCTCTGAATCGATAAACGACTGAGTTTAAGCCGCTATGTTGGGTCATCATGGGCTCCAGAGCTGGGATGAAGCACAGCAGTTGCCAATAATTTAAGTCAGAAATCAATTTACTCTGACCCTATTGATTCCTGACCCTGTTGATTCACTAATGAGTGACCCCATGTCCTTTATGATTGACAAGTTTTTGCTGTTTATAAAATGATAGGGCAGGCGCCTTGATAGCTCGGATTAAACGCTCACTTGATCTCTTCCCTGGCGTTTCGCCCTATAGAGTGCCTGATCGGCGAGTTTAATTAATTGCTGGGACGACAGAGAGGGTTTCCAAACGGCGAGCCCCACACTAATGCGCACAGAATGCTGAGCACCGTTGTGTATTACTTTGAGCTCTGCTACTTTTTGGCGTAGTGCCTGGGCGCATAGATGAGCGGAGGTCAAATCGGTATCTCTGGCAATCAGCGCGAATTCTTCACCTCCAATTCTGGCTATTAAATCTGATTTTCTACAGGCCGTATTAAACATCGCCCCCAGCGCTTGTAAAACCGCATCGCCCACATCGTGACCATAGGTATCATTGAGTTGTTTAAAGTGATCAATATCTAGTATTAGCAGAGAGAAATTATTTTTATACTGTGTCGCTCTGTCTATTTCAGCGCAAAGTTGCTGATCAAAATGACGTCTGTTGGGCAGGTTTGTTAACGCATCGGTCAGCGCTAGCGTGTTTAGTCTGATGTTGGCCGTGGCTAAATCTTGAGTGCGTTCGTGGACCTTATTCTCAATATTGTTATTTAAACTTTTGAGTTGCTGCTGCAATATAATGGTCTGTTCAAAATAGCGCCGATGCATCGTGGCAAGAGCACTGAGTTCCATTAAGACAAAAATCACAAAGCCAACGGATTGGAAATTGATATAGGGCTTGAAGCCCATGGAATATACTATTGAATCAAGAAGGGCAGATAATAACAGCAATAAGAAAGCTGCAAATGTTCTGAGTTCGACTTTATTCCACTGCCTGAGCCGCCATGCAATTGCGATAAATATATAAATACAGTAGGGGATCATGACCAGTCGAAAAATACTGCCATAACCGACAAAAACTTCACTGGAGGTGAATATCGCTAAAATCAAGCCTAACGCTGCCGCCACTGATACCCCTTGCACTAGCAGAGGATTCAATAACCCGTTAAAGCGTGAATTTAAATAATTCGGCCAAATAATAGCGATGCAGAAGACGGTACTCCAACCGATAGCCCAGAGAAAGCTCGGTGTGGATTCTTCGAAAAATACCGTCATTAGACCTGCGCGATGGATCAATTGCAGCGAGGCAACTGCTGCGCCTGCCGCGAGTAATAGATAGGAGCTATTATTGCGGCTGGTTGACCACATCCCCGTGGCGTAGACCGCAATCATTAAAAATGCACCGGCAAACATGCCGCTAGTGAGCATCAAAATTGTGATCGAAATTGGTCCTGTTTCGGCAGCGGCAACGGGCATCGAAAAAATGGATAATGGCAAAAAATAAATTATCGAAGACAGATACGAAGAATATCGACGCACGCACAACTTCCTTTGTGGTTAGTTAAGTAGCGGATGATTAAGCCACCATGCTATGGTCGTGCTGAGCTTAATCATAGATACCTTAGGGAAAGACCGACAGATTAAGGTTAAACAAGATCTGTAATCCGACAGCTGCACCATAGAGTACAGGGATCTAACTAAGTCTGCCATCAAATAAGTATAGAGCAAAAAATGATCCTATTGATTAAAGTTGCCTCAATCGTTCAGTAAAAAAATCGATCCAGACCCGAACTTTCGGTGTTAAACCTTGACGACTTGGGTAAACCGCATAAAAACTAAACTCTGGACCGCTCCACTGTGGTAGGACATTCACCAGCTGGCCACGCTGTACTGACTCCCTGGCAATATAAGTAGGTATTAAAACGATTCCGCCAGCGTCCACTGCAACACGTGTCAGCATTTGCATATCATTTAGCCTGGCAGCCACTTTGATGTTCAGTACCTGCTGATTGCCTGTTAGATCCTCAAGTTGCCAGTTGTTCATATAACTGGAATCCTTCATGGTCATGGCCCGGTGCTGCTGCAAGTCCTCTACCTTGGTTATCGGTGGAGAGTTACCTAGGTAATCCGGGCTGGCATAGATTTTGGCTCGGCTAGTGGCTATACGCTTACTGATCAGATTTGAGTCCTGCAGTTTTCCAACTCCTACCCGCAAGATCAGGTCGTAACCTTCGGCAATCATATCCACTCGACGGTTATCCAACCGTACATCAAGCTGAATGTCCGGGTACAATCGCATGAATTCCGCGAGATGCGGGGCAATCACTCTCTGCCCAGCGGCTACCGAGGTGCTGATCCGCAATGTTCCCCGCGGGCTATCCAGCAGGTGATTAAGTGATCTAGTTGCGTTGTTGGCTTCCTCCGAAATACGCCGGCAATGCTCATAGTAAACTTCACCCAATTCGGTAAGGTTGGTGGCACGTGTGCTGCGTTCCAGTAGGCGAACGCCCAACTCGTTTTCCAGTGCCGCCATACGTCGGCTGACGCGGGATTTTGGTATATCCAAGACTCTAGCAGCAGCAGATATGCCTTGTTGTTCCGCAACCTTAGCAAAGATCACCATATCATTGAGATCAGCTATCATTGACTGTTCCTATTTATTCACTTGAATTTATAGCCTAGCTATATCCAATCGTTCTTCTGGTAGAACGCAGTTTTGCAATTTAGCCATCTATTCAATTTGTTTGCAACCTTTACTATGGGTCTATAAATAAATGCCGACAATTTTGAGGATGATCATGAAACTATTAGCCTTCGCAGCCAGCAGCAGCAAACAATCTATTAATAAACAACTGGTTACTTATGCCAGCAGCCTTGTCGAAGGCGCGAGCGTGGAAATACTGGATATCAACGATTATGAGATGCCACTCTTTAGTACCGATCGTGAAGAAGAGCTTGGGCAGCCAGCAGCCGCCAAAAAATTCTTCGAGAAAATAGCTCAGGCAGACGCCTTGCTTATTTCACTGGCCGAGCACAATGGCAACTACACTGCCGCCTACAAGAACTTATTTGACTGGACGTCACGGATAGATATGAAAGTTTACCAACACAAACCCATGACCATCCTGGCAACTTCCCCAGGCCCCGGTGGAGCAAATACGGTCTTGCAAAGTGCTATCACATCGGCAGGTTTTTTTGCCGCAAACGTGCAATCAACACTATCAATTCCTAACTTCTACGATAATTTCGACAGTGAAAACGGCACTATCACTAATCCAGCTATACAGGCAGAACTGACAGCCGTATTAGCCAAGCTCAGTAAGGCTTTTACTCAAGCAGCCTGATTGTATTGTGCTGCCCTGTCGGTCGATTGTATTTAACCCATACAGGGCATCTAAGCCAATGTCGTCTCGTTAATTTTCAGTGGATGAATTGGCCGAAAATTTCGAACTAATTGCTCAATATCTTCAGGTGTTTTTATAAAACCCCTGTTTATATTGGTTACATATTCGCAGCAGCACAACCGCTCTTAAACAAAGTATTAAACAAGCTTGGTTTACGAAATAGCATACGAAATAGCATACGAAATAGCTATAGGAGACAGAAAATGCAAATATTACAGAGAGATTCACTACCTTTAGGCGGCTTTGCAGGCTTGACCGAGAAACGATTAATCAAAGATAAGAAAGTCGGTGGCGATAGCAGCAATTGGGATGGTCTGGGCAGTTTTGTCTACTTAGCCGATGCTAATTACCTGCCTTACGGTGAAACTAAAATGCACTCACACAGTGAGATCGATGTAATTACTGTGATGATAACAGGGCGGCTGACTCACGAGGGTTCGATGAAAGATGGCCAGTCCATGGTCGCCAATCAAGTGCAAGTACAGCGCGCTGGTGGTGAGGGCTTTTCTCACAATGAAGTCAATCC
>JABSRA010000006.1 GCA_013215445.1 Oceanospirillaceae bacterium | reverse complement strand
ACCCATGCGTGGCTAATTCATGAGCCTGAATGATGAGCAATGGTACACCGAAGTCACCAGCCGAGGCCTAGCTGCCGAAGTGCTGGCCAAAGCCCAAGGTAATGCATACAACGTGACCCATATCGCCATCGGCGATAGTAACGGTGAGAGCTACAACCCAACCCCTGAGCAGCTGGCGCTAAAAAATGAATTGCACCGCCTGCCGATCCAAAGCCTAACCCCCCATGCCAACAATCCGACTTGGTTAGTGTTTGAAGCTTATGTCCCGGAAGACATCGGTGGTTTTACCATCAATGAAGCGGCTCTTATCGGCGAGGACGGTACGTTATACGCCATCGCTAAACTCCCGCCAAGCTACAAACCGCTACTGGAAAACGGCGCGGCCAAAGGTGTGTGGCTACGCCTGATATTACAGCAGACCAGCCACAAAAATATCACAGTGTTAATTGACCCGAGCGTGGTGTTGGCGACAAGGGAATATGTGGATGAGGCTATCGACAGATTATTTGCCCTGCAAATAGCCGCCGCCGCTGAACGAGTGACCATTCAACACCGACAAATTCAATTTAATGAACGTTTATTAAGAGGTGGATTATGAATGCGGAAGAAGTAGCAGCGCTACGGGCACTAAGCGGTAGTGTTGAGCAATTGACTGCCGAAGTGGTGGGAAAAATGGATGTCATCAACGCCGCGCTAGCGACCGCCGTTGAGGGCATTACCGGCCGCTTAGTGCAATATAAAATATTTAAAAGTGAAACGACCGCTGTCATCGAAGAGGTAAGCGACCCTAGCAGTCCGTTTTTTATCAGCTTGGCGCTAGAATTTACCCCAAAATTTGCCGATAGTTTACTGGTCGTCAGAGCGAGCGGTAATTTTAGAGTACGTCGCAGTGGTAATGGCGTAGTGGGTATGGATATACAATTGTACGATAATGAAACCCTACTTAATTCAAAGTTTGGCTTTCTCTATAGTGGTTATTCAAACAACATACACGTGAACCCCAATCTATTACATGTCGATAACCGCGGCGGCATAGCCCCCCGCCATTATAAACTCGCGTTACTCAAGCACTGTTTAACTGGCAACTATTTAGCGTATTTTCCCCACTATGGTTTAGGTTCAGTGTCCGTCGAGGAGTATCAATATGTCGATTAACGATACAATACAAGATGCAATAAATTATGAGTTAATGGCGATTTCCGCACTGTATAACGTCAGTGCGGCCTCTAATAGTCAAGGCTTGCAGATAGAAGAGGATGGCCAATTTAGAGCATTGACCCCCGCTGAACTAACCGCCGTGGCCAAAAAAGTCACCGCGCTTGAGCAACAGGCGCTAGCCGATGCACAAAAGCAGCGCTTAAGATCAGACATCGCCCAGGTCGTGGGCGATAGCGATACCCTACTCGGCACCACCGCCGATGCCACCCAGTTACTGCTTTATAGCGTCTCTAAAATATTAATCGCGTTAGAGAAAGCCGAACTACCCCCTGCTACCCACAAAGAGATAGCCTCTTTGCAAGTAATGGCTACTAGCTTTTTAAGTAAATTAGATAAAGGAGATATTGCACTCACTTTTCAAGTAAAAGGCATCGAAAAAGTGATAAAGGATATAGAAAGTAGCGCTACCGCCGTCACTAAATTAATAGCGCGGTCAAAAGAATAGCTGTGGCATGAATGACTGCCATAGATACCAAATCAAGAGGGCGGAAATATTTTAAAAACCACTAAGGGTTAATCATGAAAGTCTACCGCTATCGCCTGAACACGCTATACATTTTTCGACACAGATGTTTAACCGACATCCATTTTAAAAACCAATGGTTGTCAATAAGCCAAAGTGTAATGGAGATTAATACAAGCTATGCATGGGACGGCTGCACCCCAAAATGGCAACCCTTCGGTTTATTCACGGTTGGTGTCCCGGACGGCGCGGATCGCTTTGGTAAACCTTGGCTGTATTACCCTAGTCTGGTTCATGACGTACTGTGCCAATTTCGGCATCAAATCCCCTTGAGTCAGCGACAAGCAACTCAAATATTTGATGACCATCTATTGGAGATAAAATGGCCCTTAAGAAGGCTTTATGTCTGGGGCGTCAAGTATCTAGGCCCACAAGATTTTAAGATTAACTAAGAGTACTTAAAACGAGGGCGATTAAAAGGTGCTTGAACACCCTTTAAACGCCAGCTCATAATCAAGCTATGAACTCACCGAGGCCCCCGCTACTGTGTACACAGCAGGGAAACAGTACCACGAGAGGTTCATGCCGTGAAAGACATACGCTGTGAAAACTGTAATAGATTGTTGGCCAGAGCCACCTTTATTACCTATGAAATAAAATGTGCCCGTTGTGGGCATACCAATCTGAGAGCCAAGAGCCCCACCATCAAACGGAGCTCGCATGTCAATCCCACAACCAAAGATGTTAGGTAAGAACGGCTTTAAATATAAGCCTAAATTTGGCGTCATTGTGATCTGCAAAGATGAGCAACACCAAGCCAAAATCTTCAGCGCATTAAAAGCCAGCGGCCACAAATGCAGAGTGGTGACCGTATGAAAATTGATATTCATCATCGCTGTACTAATTTTAATAGTTACCGCGCCGCCTCAATCAAATCCTTATTTAATGTCGACAGTGGTGCCAATTTCACACTGTCTGCTGATATACCCTTAGAAGATGACGACTGGCAAATTGGCGTTGTTGTTGGGCCAAGTGGCACCGGTAAAACCAGTATTGGTAAAGCGTGCTGGCCAGACACACAATTATGGGATCCGCTGTGGTCTAAGGGAAAAGCGCTCATTGACGGTATATGCCCTAACGAAAGCATCAACAAAGTGACCGCTGCGCTCGCCGCAGTCGGACTGGGATCGGTACCCACCTGGCTGCGCCCGGTTCATGTGCTCTCCAATGGGGAACAGTTTAGAGCCAACCTCGCAAAACTGGTGTGGGAGGCACCCGATAAAGCCATTATTGATGAGTTTAGCAGTGTTGTTGATCGGCAAATTGCCCAAATTGGCGCGGGCGCTTTTGCTAAGAGTTGGCGCAGAACCAAAGGGCAAGCGATATTGTTAAGTTGTCACTATGACATACTCCCCTGGGTAGAACCTGACTGGGTATTTGATACAGCCACCGGCGAACTCAGTCGGAGGTCACTTCGGCGGCCCTCCATTGAGCTTAGCATCCATCAAACCAACTGGCGATTATGGCCTCTTTTTGAGCCGCATCATTATCTAAAACTGCCCCACATGATTGCCGCTACTAATTATGTGGGCACAGTAAACGGTGAGCTTGTCGCTCATATCGCGTTTAGTACTAGACCGGGACTAGTAGAAGCGAGAGCATGCCGGTTAGTCATCATGCCCGAGTGGCAAGGGGCGGGTATCGGTTTAAAGTTTTTAGATCACCTCTGCGACATGTGGCTCAAGGGTAACAATCGGTATAACAAACCAATGCCCACCTTGTTCCACACTAGTCATCCAGGACTAGCGGCTATATTAAGGCGCAGCAATAAGTGGACTCAAATTAGTGCGGTATTGCACGGCGGTAATAAAGAGCGGAGCAGGAAATCTCTGGGTAAGTCAGGCTATGGAGGACATTTTAGGGCAGTTCAAGGGTTTAGGTACTTAGGAACACCCAACCCATGAAAATAGTACTCATCGGGCAGAAGTGGCTAGCGGCAACTCTTTTAGTAAAGCTGCAAGACAGTGTAGAAATTAAAAGAGTGATCACGCCAAACAATCACAACTCATTGTTTAGCGCTGCATCTGCGATGCGCTTACCCATTAAGGTGGTACCGAGTGTGGTTAAAGCCTCTGATATCCCCGCTAACATAGATTTAATCGTTTGCGCACATTCCCACAGCTATCTCTCCAACGCGGCACGGCGAGCGACAAAACATGGCGCAATAGGCTACCACCCGTCACTGCTTCCAAACTATCGTGGTAAAGATGCCATTGAAACTGTCATCACAAACAAAGACAAAGTGACAGGAGGCTCTGTATATTGGCTAGATGACACACTGGATGCAGGCGCGATAGAGCTTCAGGATTGGTGCCACATACAGATTAATGATACGGCACACAGTTTATGGCAACGAGAATTAGCCCCAATGGGCCTGCGACTACTCACAAGAGCAGTAAACAACATAAAAGAAGGCAACATCAACCCTTGCAAACAAAACCCTGCAATAGCTAACGAGTGAAACTCATCCCAAAACTGAAAACAATTTTCGATATAAGAAAATCACATACACCACAGTTTTAGCCAAAAAAGACGCGCATTTATAGCGCGCCGCATTATCAGGACGAACGGTATGCAGCTGTGCCGGGGATGGCAAAGAGCTTGCTTTAATTTCACTCCTTAGATTCAATGTCTCAACGCAGTCGAAACCGCACTAGCAATCCATTGAATTTAAAGCATAAAACAAAAATCAGTTAAATATCTTTTAGCTCTTAAATTCCACCCACAAAAAAGCCGCATCATTTCGCGGCTTTTTTCATTCCAACACACGATCTCCTCAGAACGGGATGTCGTCATCAAAGTCATCAAAATTTGGTGCTGGTTTAGCCGCCTGTTGAGGCTGCTGCGGAGCACTCTGCTGTGGAGCCTGTTGCTGTTGTTGCGCAGGCGCACGATTCTGCGCTGGAGCCTGCTGTTGCGGTGGTGTCTGCTGATAATTCTGTTGTGGAGCCGCTTGCTGTTTTGGCGCCTGCTGCTGATATCCACCTTGCTGTTGCTGCTGGCCGCCCTGCTGGTAACCACCGCCTTGTTGCTGTTGGCCCTGTTGGCCTCCTTGTTGCTGGCCTCCCTGGAAGCCACCTTCGCCACCGCGAGAATCTAGCATCTGCATCTCGTTGCCAATGATCTCTGTTCTGTAGCGATCTTTGCCTTCCTGATCCTGCCACTTATTGGTACGCAGTGCACCTTCGACATATACCTTACTGCCCTTGCGTAAATATTCACCGGCAATTTCACCTAGGCGATTAAAAAACACCACTCGATGCCACTCTGTGCGCTCTTGAGTTTGCCCAGTTTGTTTATCTTTCCAGCTCTCACTGGTGGCAAGGGTAATAGTAGTGACTGCACTACCATTGGGCATGTAACGAACTTCTGGATCGCCACCGACATTACCGATTAAAATTACTTTATTTACGCCGCGCGCCATATTCCTCTCCAAAAGACTGTTTTTATATACAATAGCTCATGATAGCAAACCTGCTCGAAAGATTGCATCCCTTTGCCATTATTTAATCAGACTTTTAATGTAAGTCTAACCAACAGTCGAATTTTTACGATCTAGCCCTCTATTCATCTCGTTTTTCAGGTAGATTAATATTAATTGATAATTTTGTATTTACGCCCTTGACTAATTTTAAGCAAACCCTACAATAGCCGCTCGTTTGAAGCAGCACTGTCTGTTTTAATCGAAGTAGGTGGCCAAGTCCTACTCTAAAAAAATGCCCCTGAAAGCCCGGGTGGTGGAATTGGTAGACACAGGAGACTTAAAATCTCCCGATCGCAAGGTTGTGCCGGTTCAAGTCCGGCTCCGGGCACCAGTCATTTTTCAGTCTCAACTGAAAATATGAGCCGATAGATTTTTGGCCACAAGCCAAAATACCGAAAGGCTAACCATTTTTCAGCCACAGCTGAAAATATGGGCCGATAGATTTATGGCCACAGGCCAAAATATCGAAAGGCTAACCATTTTTCAGTCTCAGCTGAAAATATGGGCCGATAGATTTATGGCCACAGGCCAAAATATCGAAAGGCATCAAGCTAAGTAACACTTCACAAGCAACTCTAGAAAAACACTCCTATACTTATATCTTCACCTGAAGAACAAAACCCTTCGCTATTTACTCGTCTCCGCAATTCCAAAAGAATTAATTGGTGGACGCAGCAGTGGACTTAAAACCTCCCGATCGCAAGACTGTGCCGGTTCAAGTCCGGCCCCGGGCAGCAATCATTTTTCAGTCTCAGCTGAAAATATGAGCCGAAAGATTTATGGCCACAGGCCAAAATATCGAAAGGCTAACCATTTTTCAGCCACAGCTGAAAATATGGGCCGATAGATTTATGGCCACAGGCCAAAATATCGATAGGTTTCAACTCCAGTCACATTTCAAACTTCAAACTTCATATACCCCTATACCCCTATACCCCTATTTTACTTAAAGAAAAAACCCTTCGCTATTTACTCATCTCTACAATTCCAAAAGAACCAATTTGTAGACGCAGCAGTGAACTTAAAATATCCCGACCGGGATCGTCATAGGCAGCTGCCGATTCAATTCCGATCCCGGCCTTTATTTATAGGCTCACTGCCTCTTTGATTGCTCTTTACATACTTTTTTACTGTTCAGCTGCCTACTGCCACACAACGATATTTCGCAAAATACTCGGTATTGTAGAGAAAAGATAAACATCCAAATCTGCCTGAAACGCTCTGCAAACTTGAAGAAAAAACGGTCGTCACTGATTATAAATCAACAACTTTTTACTCTGCTAACAGCTTAAAATAATTAGTTTCATTCCTTGATGATAATTCCATAGTTGGCCTAAAGGCTCACTAAATCGACAATCCACTGCGACGTATTGAATCAAACCTCCAAGTTAAATCAACAGTAGATACTACGAGTCTGAATCCGATTATCTTGAAATTATTATACTAATATACTAGTATCTTTATTATTATAAATAAAATGGAAAATATAAATCATGCCTCGCTTCATTCAACTGACTCCAGCCGACAACATCATTCTCGCTATTGACGCTTTTAAGCAAGGAGATGTAATTGACAAAATCACCGCACAAGAGCGCATTATGCAAGGCCATAAAATGGCCAATACCGCGATAAAAAAAGGTGCGGAAATCATTAAATATGGCCAGATAATTGGCTTTGCTAAAGAACTTATCTCACCGGGAATGTGGGTTCATGAGCATAATGTCTATGTAGAGGCCTTTGAGCGCACGAGCGCTGAAAGTTATAAAACAAAGACAGCGCCGAGCAGTAAAACTCAAATAAAGCCTGTTTTTCAAGGCTACAAGCGTGCCAACGGTAAGTTTGGCACCCGCAACTATATTGCTATTCTGTCTTCTGTAAACTGCTCAGCTACAGCGGTTAGATTTATCGCACAAAAAATCAATTCATCGGGCATTCTAGATAAATACCCCAATGTCGACGGCGTGATTCCCTTGGTTCATGGTACGGGATGCGGCATTGGTGTTACAGGCGAGGCATACGACGTATTAAAACGCACGCAATGGGGCTACGCCAGTAACGCAAACGTGGGTGGCGTATTAATGGTCGGCCTAGGCTGTGAAGCTTTTCAGATCCCCGTGTGGATGAAACATTATGGCATTACTGAGAACACCACCTTCAAATCACTGACGATTCAAAACGCTGGCGGCACTCGCAAAGCCGTTGCAGCAGGTGTTGCAGCGATAGAGGCAATGCTCGATGAAGTTAATGCCACTCAGAGAAGCGATGCACCGGCATCTGAGTTGATCTTAGGTCTACAATGTGGCGGTTCCGATGGTTATTCTGGTATTACCGCAAATCCTGCTTTAGGAGTGGCTGTGGATATGTTGGTAGCCGCAGGTGGCACCGCCATTTTATCCGAAACACCCGAAATTTATGGCGCTGAGCATCTGTTGATCAACCGCGCAGCAAGCCCCGAAGTCGGTGAGAAGATAGCCTCACTGATTACCTGGTGGGAAAAGTACACCGCCATGCACAACATGGAGATGAATAATAATCCATCGCCTGGGAATAAAATAGGCGGCCTGACCACCATCTTGGAAAAATCGCTAGGCTCTGTCGCCAAGGGCGGATCTACTCCCCTACGCGATGTCTATAATTATGCTGAAACAGTCACAGAAAAGGGCTTTGTCTTCATGGACACCCCGGGTTACGACCCTGTTTCTGCAACGGGTCAAATTGCCGGAGGCGCCAATATTTTATGCTTTACCACCGGACGCGGATCAGCCTTTGGCTGTAAACCCACTCCCTGTATCAAGCTTGCCTCTAATTCGCATATGTTTGAAAGAATGGAAGAGGATATGGACATCAACTGCGGTGATATTCTCGAGGGAGTCAGCCTAGAGGAAAAAGGCGCTGAAATTTTCCAATTGATACTGGATATAGCCTCAGGAGCAGAGACCAAATCTGAAGCGCTTGATTATGGCGATAGCGAGTTTGTTCCCTGGTCACTGGGCGCCACTATGTAAGTCACACAAGCTCGGTATTGAGTGATTCTTTTCATTTTTTTACTCAATCGCTGAGAACTCGCTAAACATACATAGTATTTTCGACAAGGGAATTATGGATCATTTCAAAAAGGCGGCCCCCAATAACCACCGGGCATAGCTTGATGAGACGCTAATAACAATCAAATAATGACAGGACAAATTTGATGAATAATTCAAATTCGCCACTGCGGGTATTAATAACCGGAGGAGCGTCAGGTATCGGCTTAAAAATTGCCGAAGCCTTTGCAGCTTCCTCAGCGCAAATTTATATCTGCGGCACTAACGTGGAAAAACTCGAAAAATGTTTGAGTGATCACCCCTCCTGGAATGGCAGTCGCTGTGACATCAGCGATGACCAAAATGTCGCTAGTTTGGTTGAAAATGCCGCCCGTGAAATGGCCGGTATTGATGTACTGGTCAATAACGCCGGTATTGCCGGCCCTACTGCCAGCGTCGAAGACTGCACTCCAGAGGAATGGAGAAAGACCATGGACATCAATGTCAATGGTGTCTTTTACGGTATTCATCATGCGGCAGTTCATTTAAAAGAGAGCCGCGGATCAATAATCAATATCTCTTCAGTGGCGGGGCGTATTGGTTATGTCATGCGCTCTGCGTATTGTGCATCAAAGTTTGCCCTCAAAGGCATTACTGAGTCTCTCGCTAAAGAACTCGGCCCTGCGGGTGTTAGGGTAAATTCAATCCTTCCCGGTTTTATCGAGAGCGAGCGCTGGATTAACACCACTAAAGCTAGGGCAGAGCAACTGGGGAAAACCTACCCAGAAATGCGCGCAGAACTATTGAGCAAGGCCTCATTAGGATCAACCGTGTCTGAAGAAGAAATTGCTCAGATGTGTCTATACCTGTGTTCGCCCGCAGGGAAAAATATTTCAGGTCAATCATTGAGCCTGTGTGCGAACATCGAATATCTTTAAAGGGGAAATAGAAGATGAAAGCAGCAATTATTGGCAGTGATTTTTGGCCGCGCTGGCTATGAAGTGAGATTATTTGATCAACAGCCAAATTCTGCTGAGTAAGCTGTTGGGTGATCGGCACATTACTGCAAGATTTTGAGCAAGCCGGGCTACTTAAAAATAGACCAGCAGCTGAAGTACTGTCTTTGATCAGTGCGGTAAATACACTGGAAGAAGCACTTTACGATGTTGATTATGTTCAAGAGTGTGTGCCTGAAATTCTGGAGATCAAAAAATCTGCTTTAGAACAAATAGCTGAACTGGCTCCGCGAGAGGCTATTTTAGCCAGCTCCACGTCATCAATCGCGTCTACCGATTTCACCAAAGAGATCGTTAACCGCGGACGTTGCCTCGTTTCCCACCCGATTAATCCACCTCACTTGCACGACCTTGTTGAGCTGGTCCCAGCGCCATGGACGGATAAAAAGGTAATCAAGCAAGCCCGCAAGCTCGTGGAAAAGACCGGCATGGCCGTGGTCGAACTAAAAGAAGAATTGCATGGCTTTGTGGTCAATCGATTGCAAGCCGCTGTGCTTCATGAGGTCTTTCGCCTAGTGGCTGTTAGCGCTGTTGATATTGACAATGCAATGGTTCAGGGCCTAGCGCCTCGATGGAGTTTTATGGGTCCGTTTGAGAGCATCGATTTAAATGCGCCAGATGGAATTGCCGACTATGTGACTCGATACGGCGCTATGTATGCCAGATTAGGTGGCTACCAATCGCAGCAACAGGCTCTGGACAATGGCCTGTTAGCGCAGCTCGAAGAGTCATTACCTAGAGATACATTGGACCAGCGCCGTGAATGGAGAGATCAAAGACTGGTGGTTCACGCAGTCGCACGCAACAATGCCGATAGTAATATTGGTAAATAATCAGCGGGCAAACGACAACTAGCCTGATTGACCAACAGTCGAAAAAAGGCCTGATTTAAAAAAATGTCAATTCTCTGCTGCAAGATTGTTGGCAGCTCTAGTATTTAATAGCTAAAGGAGGGTGGATAAACATAGATTGAGGCGACTAACTTGGACAAGTTTTTAGATACAGCGGATGCCGCTGCCCATTAAACGACCTACCATAGAGCTCATAATACTGGCACTTACATCGCTCAATTGTGCTCTTATATGATGCCCTATCAGATGCACTGCTCTACCTAACCTATCCATAGGAGGCCACAGCAAAATTTAGCACTCCGCGCTCCCAAGCGGCATCTAGTGTCACTAATATATTCTCAACTGGACAGAGTATATAAAGCCCAGCAAAAGAAGCACTGCCAAGGCCAAAGATAGGTAGTAAAATACCATTGAGAGCAGTTCTCATGGAGTCAGGTATTTTCTTCAGCGATAATCGATAAATTAATCTAACGATTGCTGATTCTCTAAATCATTGAGGTAAGACATAGTATTATCAAATGATCGATCCAAGTGTACAGTCATTGCCGTTTTAGCAGCGCTAGCATCACCTTGCTTAAGGGCCTCTAGGACCGCCTTGTGATCGTCAATGGTTTGCTGCCCAGCCCCTGGAGAAGGTAGCGCACCAATACGACAGCGATCCATCTGCGCTTTAGAGATATCGACTGCTTTCCATAAATTGGGGAACGAATTGATTTCTGATAAATATTTGTGAAACTTATCATCATAGGCAATAGCTTGGTCAAAGCGCTTGCGATTAAGTGCCACTTCATGAGCCATCAGAATATCTTCAAGGTCTTCAATCTGCTTTGAATCTATTTTTATTGCGGCCCGCTCTACTGAGGCTAGCTCAAGGGCAATGCGAATAACATAGGCCTCTTCAACTTGCTCACGATTGATTTCTGAGACAAAGGTCCCGTTTTGCACTAGTACTTTGACTAGGCCTTCATCGCTTAATTTCTTCACCGCTTCGCGAATCGGGGTCCTTGAAATACCAAGCTTGGCCGCAATTTCGACCTCATTAATATGCGCCCCTGAACTTAGTTTTCCAGTAATAATTGCCCGTCGCATAAATTCATAAACTTGCGCTCGCAACGGAACACTTCTATCCAGGGAAACTTGTTCGAGAAGTTCTATTAATGCCAGATTTTCGCTTATTGATGCTGATTTTAGTGCCATTTTCCTGCCTGCTGATAATCGCGCCGTATCGCGCTTTGCGTATGCCTACATCATAGAGGATAAAAAAAATATTTAAAGACCATCCATGTTGACAACTCATCTTTAATGCAACTATTATACTAGTACTTCACAAGAATACAATTAAACTTTATCCATCGACAAGTTCATAGGGAATATGGGTTGATGATTTAGTCAACAAACGGAGAGAATCATGAACAATATTGACCTCAATGGACAAATAGCAATTATCACCGGCGGAGCACAGGGCTTGGGTTTAGCTTTTACCAAGCGCCTATTACAGTCCGGGGCGAAAGTCTGTATCTGGGACATCAATCAAGAGCAACTAACTAAGACCAAAGCAGCACTTGGTGAAGGTGTTGGAGCGGTGCAGGTAGATATCAGTGATCCTGACTCAGTTGCAAATGCTTACCGACAAACACAAGAGCTCTGTGGAGATGCTTCAATCCTGATCAATTCCGCTGGCATCTCCGGTCCCAATCAGCCATTAGATGAGTACCCAATAGATGAGTGGCGAAAAATTATCGACATTAACTTAAATGGCACTTTTTATGTTAATCGAGCGGTAGTTCCAGCGATGAAAAAGAACAACTATGGTCGCATAGTCAACGTCGCATCAGTGGCAGGCAAAGAGGGCAACCCCAACGCATCTGCATACTCGGCTTCAAAAGCAGCGGTCATTGGTTTGACCAAGTCCCTCGGTAAAGAGCTAGCCAACTTCGATATCGCGGTTAACTGCATTACCCCAGCGGCGGCTCGCACCCCTATTTTCGATCAAATGAAGCAAGAGCACATTGACTATATGCTCGGCAAAATACCACGCGGCAGATTCCTCGAAGTCGATGAAGCAGCCAATATGGTAGCCTGGTTAGTCTCTGCGGAAAATAGCTTTACTACCGCATCCGTTTTTGATTTGTCTGGCGGCCGAGCTACTTACTAAGCAATAAGGAAACAATTAAATGAAATTAGTACGATATGGTGTTGCAGGTTCTGAAAAGCCAGGGCTGATTGATGCCAATGGAACACTTAGAGATTTATCCGCACATGTCACTGACATCAGCGCAGCTGATATATCCCCGGCATCGCTGCAGCGCATTGCAGCAATTGACCCAACCAGCCTTCCCCAAGTTTCGGGAGATCCGAGACTGGGCCCTTGTGTGGCAGGTACTGGTAAGTTTATTTGCATCGGTCTTAACTATTCAGATCACGCCGAAGAGACAGGCATGCAGGTTCCCTCTGAACCGGTCATTTTCATGAAGGCAACGTCGGCCATTATTGGTCCAAATGATGATGTAATAATTCCTAGGGGCTCGCAAAAGAGTGACTGGGAGGTTGAGCTAGGCGTCGTGATTGGCAAAAAAGCTAAGTACATCGACGAGGCAGATGCTCTTGACTACGTCGCTGGCTACTGTGTGATTAATGACTTGTCTGAAAGAGCCTTTCAAACCGAGCGTCAAGGGCAGTGGACCAAGGGAAAGAGCTGTGACACTTTTGGCCCAACGGGACCTTGGCTAGTGACGACAGATGAAATCAGCGATCCTGCCAATTTAAATATGTGGCTAAAGGTCAATGGCGAAACCATGCAAAACGGCTCTACCAAGACCATGGTTTATGGCGTTGCGCACATAATCTCCTACCTGTCTCAATTTATGTCTCTACAGCCTGGCGATATTATTTCAACCGGTACTCCACCGGGTGTCGGCATGGGTATGAATCCACAGTGTTGGCTTAAAGCAGGCGATGTTATTGAACTGGGTATTGATGGCTTAGGCACACAAAAGCAACAAGTGACCGCGGAGTAATGATGAGTGGCGGTGCCAAATCTTACACCCTAGACGCGGTCACACTTTTGCAGAGTTGACCGCGCGGGCTATGCTGCATGTGCAAAAAGATGCCACTGCCGCTGCTTCCGGCTGAGATGCCCAGGGCATAGACGACACCATTGTCATACAAGCGGAGTGCCCTGAACAGAAAACACCGTTATTGGTTGATTTTACCCAGTCAATCGATTGGCTTTAAAGGGGCGCACAGGGCTTGATATGGAAGGCCCTTGCTAATGCATTCAGCATGATAACTTTGTCGGTAGCAGGCCTATGTGCAGGATATACGCTACCTCTTCGCCCTATTGTACTGAAAAATTTTCGCTAGATGCCCCTGTACCAAGCACCCCTGAATATCCTCTCCCACCCCGATTATCTCTCCCCTGTTGATCAGACGTAGTGCCGTTAGCCGATTGATAAGCGGCGGGTGATCACATTGCTAAACTAACCAGTTATTGAAAATATTAAAAGGCATGAAGCTCTCTGGTGTCGCTGTTAGTTGTATTAGCCAACGCTTAAAGATGATGGAAAACACCCCTGAGGTATCCGTTTTAGATGTCGGCGCTAGAATAAAAGCCCAGAGAAAGATCAACATAACACTCTGAGAAATGACAAACATTTTTCTGAGATCAGTTTCGCTGTGCGCGCCGGTGAGATATAGAGACCCACTGAGTGGGAAGGACTGGCAGAAACGCCCATCAAGAATAACGGAGTGTAATGAAGGTGCTGAATCGGAGACAACCGAGCTTGTATCTAGAGATATGAGTCTGTCAATAATTTGGTTTACTGCTATCCACTTTCTGCACTAATACTATTCACCACTAAAAATAATTATTCTAAACATTCAGCATCACCATTATGTCACTGGTCACTCCGTATAACTATGGAAGCAGCGAATAGGTCCAAAGCGCCCTGTAGGGGAGGGATCTCTGCTTCATTAGTTATTGATAGCACTGGGCTATTTTTATTCCAAGAGACTGCAGCTTAAGAAAATATTGACACTAAACTATGCTCATCGGTATAGATAAATTCTTAATGACGATGGCTAAACTGTGACATTGATGAACAGGACGGGAAACGGGAGATAGCTTGAATAGAGAAAAAGGACGGCATGGGGAAAGGTAATGAAAACCCCAGCCGCCAAGAGTTGATCTCGATTCAGAAACCATAAACTGTGTTTGATGATATGAGCTCGCCGCCGCTAAGCTGGCACAGCGAGTTAAAGTTAAAGACTGTTGATCTGGATCTTATCTTGCTAATTTCCTGACTCATCCTGTCTAATTGACAGCGCCCCAACTTCAACAGTCGTTAAATTTAGGACGCTCTAAACAACCCAATCACTTCCCGTATAACAATTCAGGTAGCCACAAAGTCAGTGAAGGTATGAACGTTAGCAGTATAAGCACCACTACTAGCGGCACTAAGAATGGCATGGTTGCACTGACACATCGCTCAAAAGGTACCCCTGAAACTCTCGACAGTACAAACAACACCATACCTACCGGCGGCGTTAGCAGACCCAACATCAAGTTGAGGATCACGATAATACCCAGATGCACCGGATCAATACCAAATTGCACGGAGACGGGTAATAACACAGGTACTAAAATAGAGATCGCCGCCAAGGTTTCCATGAACAGACCGACGACTAACACCAGCAACATAATCAGTATTAACACCACGTTTTTGTTGTCGGTGAAGCCCATTAAAAAATCACCAAAGTGGGTCGCCACCTGATTGGCAGTCAAAATCCAGGCAAAGACACTCGCGGCCCCGACTATCATCATAATAGAGGCAGTTATCTCTATGGTCTCAATGGCAATAACCGATAATTTGCGTATGGTTAATGTCTTGTAGACAAAAACCCCAAGACAGATGGCGTAAGCCGCCGCACAAATGGCCGCTTCTGTGGGGGTAAAGACACCTGTGACTATACCGCCGACAATAATGACCGGGGTCATTAAAGGTAAAAAGGCCTGCTTGAATCTTGAGCATATAGTTGAGATGCGAAACGCTACATCCGTTGGGTAGTTGCGCTTGCGGGCAATCCACCAGACCATTACCGACAGCGAAAACGCCATCATTAGGCCGGGAACAATACCTGCAACGAACAGCTGTCCAATCGATACTGATGCCATCACACCGTAGATAACTAGCGGTAGCGAAGGCGGAATGATAGGACCGATGGTCGAGGAAGCGGCGGTAACCCCAACGCTAAAGTCATCTTCATAGCCCGCATCGCGCATCGCCTTGATTTCAATGGCGCCTAGCCCGCCTGCATCGGCCACTGCCGCACCTGACATACCTGCAAAAATGATACTAGAGCCGATATTTACATGCCCCAAACCGCCCGGCATCCAGCCGACTAGCGCCCTGGCGAAGCCAAATATTCGCGCGGTTATGCCCGCGGAGTTCATCAAGCCACCCGCCAAGATAAAAAAGGGAATAGACAGCAGCGGGAAGCTATCCATGCCGCCAATCATGGTGTGAATCAGTAATACTGAAGGCAATCCATCGTAGAGGATATATCCTAGCGAAGACAGCGCCAACGCAAAGGCAATAGGCACCCTTAGCAGCATTAAGGCAAATAGCCCGCCGAATAATATAGTGAGAGCCATGGTTATTTACCTCTAATAATCAAAATAAACTGCTGAACTATCTGATAGGTCACCAGCAGAGCATTAATGCCCAGCAAACCCATCACTGATGCGTACAGATAATGTTTTGGGAAAGGCAGCGAAACCATTTGTTGAAAAGAATTCCGTTCGATCAACACTTGCGCCGAAAAAGTCAAGATGACCATTAATAATAAAATAGCCATCAGGGCGAATAGTTGCACGTAAGGTTGTAGCTTTCCGTAGTACCTATCCATAAATTCTAAAGTAATGTGGGTACTATTAAGTTGACAGCGGATAGCACCGGCAAAACCGATAACAATTAACATGTACCTAGCGGCTTCCTCTGTCCATGCAACCGAGTCATTGAGTACATAACGGGTTAAAAATTGCAGCAGTACCACGCTAAAGAGTCCAGTAAAGGCAAGGATTAACGGATAATCTGCCACTGAAAATTTAAACTCAGCAAAGTGTGCAGCATCTTCCGCTGCCATGCTGTCGAATTCGATGTCCGTTGAGGGAGCGACCGAGGGGTCTGAAGGTGTTTGCATAAAATATCCCCGGATATTTAGCTGAAATTAAGCTGATTTTATCGCTAGTTTTCATCCTGAATTATTACGCTTACAAAGAGAGCCCTGTGGTTCGAGATGCGTAATTCTAGACACCTTTTCTAACCAAACTAAATAGCTATCGCTAGTGAGGTGCAGATTGAGCCACTGGGAAGTACATTGTAGGCAGGAATTTCTGTGTGGACAAAAAACAAGCTTAAACACAGAGTGAGGATAACCCTAACACTCTGTTTAAGAGGTGTTACTCTTTGATAGCCTGTAGGCGATCATAGATATCTTTGCTCCAAGGTACGCCCTCGGCTAGTAGTGCTGGCTTAACTGCGGCGATAAACGGTGCGCGATCAACTTCGTTAACCGTTACACCTTCTGCACGAAACCAAGCGACTAAATCAATTTCACTTTGTACTATTTCCGCAGATGCTTGAGCGGCTGCAGCTTGCAGTGCATCAATTAGCTTTTGTCCGTCTTGTGCACCTAATTTCTTTAAGGTAATAGGCGAGACAATAGCGGCAAGAGAGTTCGTGATATGTCCGGTTAAGTTGATGTTAGATTGAACTTCATAGAATTTTTTGAATTGAATCGTCGGTAGCGGGTTTTCCTGAGCATCGACAACGCCTTGCTGTAGCGCTAGGTAAACTTCAGAGAACGCCATTGGTGTTGGATTGGCACCTGTTGCATTGGGGAACATTTGAAAAGCCGGAGCATTCGGGGTGCGAATTTTAAGGCCATCCATATCTGCAGGGGTAAGAATTGGCTTATTCGATGTCACGTGGCGCGCACCGTAATAAGTCATCGCCGCAATGGTATTGCCGGATACTTTTCTGTAAGACTCAGACATTTCAGCAAACAGATCCGATTTCACATAAGCTTTCCAGTGATCGTAGCTGCGCAAAGTGAAAGGAAAATCTGAGATACTGATAGGACCGTAACTCTGTCCTAAAAATGCGATGCCTGTATAAATTGCATCGATGGTACCTAGTGTTAGCGCTTCGTTAAGGGCTGTCTCTTTACCTAACTGTGAAGCTGGAAAAATCACCATTTTATAGCGATTGTCAGTTGATTTAGCAAACGTTTCAGCGGCACGTAATGCGGCGGCATGATAGGGAGTCGATGACTCATAAACGTGTGCGAACTTAAGAACTTCTTGTGCATTCACGGCGGTAGTAGATAAACCAGCTAAGGCAATCACGCCCAGTGAATAGCTAACTTTAGATAATATTTTTTTCATTCTTGTATCCTCAGAACTGTCAATATGAAGATTTTAGTACCTTAAAAAGCGTAAAATTTCATATATGAATTTACATTTTATTTTTATTCCTAACAACTTCATACTAATGTCAATATCACACAATATCAACATATTTATTTAGTACACTAGAATAATAGTGTACTACTGTGCTCAATTAAACCCATAACATTGCTATAAGTACATCAAAGTTATTAGTAATATCTTTTACTCAAGTAAGGCAATTTATTTACTATTTGAGCCAGTAAAGGCTTCAGTGCTCATTGATAATGGGTACACATGGCTGTGCACAGTCTTTGATTGGCTTCGATCTGGCCTAGATTACTCAATGTAAGTTTGCCGTGAGCGATACAAAGGAAACGGCGATATATAACCCCAGCGTATAAAATTGGCTCTGATTGAGGCTATGCACCAGGGCATGATAGCCACAGGCGGGCGAGCAATATGGATGTTGTTCCTTAAACATTGCTTTGAGCTAAAACCTGCGTCCGGAAAAAAACATTAACAAAGGGCACCAATCATCTGTATGCCACGCAGGCGTTGTAGGTCTAATAAGAAAGCGACTATGCTTGCAGTGCCGAGAGCAGGATGCGGTAGCTTTGTCAGAGTGTTTGTAGAGGACTCAATTCACTGCGCTTCAATGGGCGGACAGGACACAGCGGTATTATTAGGTTGCCGCTACTAAAAGACACAGGGAACACTCAGAGACTATTCGCCGCCCCTAGTTAATGATTACATTTGGTCTTAATTTATTTGAGATCAGTAGCTTATGCATATGCTCGAGACGACTTGCTAAATGCCAACAGCAGAAATCAGCAGACGTACTGCTTTGACTATCTCGCAGCTATTAGCGAGAAGAGCATCTTCCGTGCTGTGCACAGCCACAATTTGAGCAAAATTGCTCTAAAAACGTCCTCTACAACCTTGTTATTAGAGGTTTTAGAGGCTCAGATACATTTTCACTGGCTTTTGAAACTCTATACCACGAGGACCAGCTTGGCTTAGCTAGAATGTTAATCTAGTGTTGCACGTCGGCTTTTTTGAATGACAAAAGATCCCGATAAAGATCGTGGCGAAGGTTTCAGCGACAATCTGGACCGCCAGAAAAACCCATCTCGCAGCAACTGTAATAGTTTGGGCACCAAGAGGCCTACTAGCCAACCTTAGCTGCCAACTGCAGCCTCTGATAACCACGTTAAAACTACCGAGATGCAGCACACTGGTCACTTCAGCGGAAAGTATATATCAGTGATCAAATCACACTCATCGACTTCAAACATCAAACTTATATAGTCAAAGAAGCAGGGATAATCGCGCACTTCTTCATCACTTTTAGGCAGCCACTGTTGGCAAAAATAATAAATACTTTGATCTAACTGAGCATGACTGCCTATATGTCTAATGACCGCACAACGACCCGCGGGTATTTCTCCCAACTTAACACCGTAGTTATTTGCTGGCACATCCCCTGTTATAGAACCACACACATCCCATCTAAACTCGTCAGGTGCTGTTGTTTTTGGATCGCTATAGGCGATACCAAAGGTTTTACTGGTTTTAACCGGTGACAGCCCCGTCTCTTTTCGCCAATTAATAAATTTTCCTGCCGTCTCTAGTACTTTCTCCGCGGGACCTAGGTGTTCAAGCAATGCGACTTTGGTCGCTGCAAAATCTACTATTTTCACTTCCATATTAACTTCTCCAATAGGATTTACACGATATTCAAAACAACTCTTCCAGTGCTGCCAATTTGGCTGAGTTCTGAAATTGGAAGGCGACTGTAGAAAGGTACGCTTATAAGCTCTTGAAAAGGCTTCAGAGCTTTCAAAGCCAGCTTCAAAGGCTATATCAATAATGCGTTTTTCTCTTTGAAAAGCGAGCCGAAATGACGCTCTTTTGAGTCGCGCCAGCAAGACAAATTTCGCCAGGCTCATGCCTATTTGCGCAGAGAACATGCGATGAAAATGATACTTTGAAAGTGCTGCCACTTCGCACATATTATCGAGCGCTAATTCTTCATCGAGGTTGTGATTGATATATTCACAAGCTCGCGAAATTCGCTCTGCACTATTATTAGCCAACCTGTTCCTTCCTTTAACTGTTATCAATGTGCCTATCATGCACTTATTAGATTAAGTAGTCCTGATCAAAATTGCTAAATATTTTAAGCTTTATAGTTATCTAACTTCTTAGTTTTCTTCGCCTGCTTTAAAATAACTGTAAAAATAAACAGTATTTTATTTAACCTTTCTCTATAATGGCTATTGGCATTTTTTATAGCTGGTATTGTTTAGACTATTAGCGTTATCACTAGCTTAGTTTCACCTATCTCGGAGAGAACATGGATAAGATTATCGTCCGCGGCGCGCGTACCCATAATTTAAAGAACATTGATGTGGAAATCCCCCGCGACAAGCTTGTGGTTATCACCGGCCTGTCAGGCTCAGGAAAATCTTCACTGGCATTTGATACTTTATATGCAGAGGGCCAAAGACGCTATGTTGAATCTCTCTCGACTTATGCCCGTCAATTTCTCTCCATGATGGAAAAGCCCGACATAGACCATATTGAAGGTTTGTCGCCGGCTATCTCTATCGAGCAAAAGTCCACCTCACACAACCCGCGCTCTACCGTGGGCACGATTACCGAAATCTATGATTACCTACGGTTACTGTTTGCCCGTGCCGGCGAGCCGCGCTGTCCAGATCATGACCTGCCTTTAGCCGCACAGACGATCAGCCAAATGGTCGATCAGGTATTGGCACTGCCTGAGGGCTCTAAGCTAATGCTCTTAGCGCCTGTCGTGCAAGATCGTAAAGGTGAGCACTTACACACCCTCGCCGAAATGCGCAGCCAAGGTTTTGTTCGCGCTCGCATTGACGGTATAGTAGTCGATTTAGACAGTACCCCAGATTTAGAAAAAAACAAGAAACATGTCATCGAAATCGTGGTGGATCGATTTAAGGTCCGCGAGGGATTGCAGATACGTTTAGCTGAATCCTTTGAGACCGCGCTGCGTCTAACCGATGGCATCGCCAAAATAGGTTATATGGATGATGATGGTGATGAGATTATATTCTCCTCTCGCTTTGCCTGCCCCGAGTGTGGCCACAGCATTCAAGAACTTGAACCCAGACTGTTTTCTTTCAATAACCCCCATGGCGCTTGTCCGGGTTGTGATGGTCTGGGTAATAAACAGTTTTTTGATGCGGCTAAAGTGGTACAAGATAGTTCGCTAACGCTATCAGAGGGCGCGATTAGAGGCTGGGACCGACGCACCCTCTATTATTTTCAGCAACTTAAAGCGCTGGCAAAACATTATAACTTTGATATAGACACGCCTTTTGCCAAGTTAGAGCCCAAACATCAAAAACTAATTTTATCCGGCACCGGCAATGAGAACATCGCCTTTAGATATGTCAATGATCGCGGTGATGCTATCGAGCGGATGCACCCCTTTGAAGGTGTATTAAACAATTTGGAACGCCGCTATCGCGAGACCGAATCAGACATGGTCAGAGAAGACCTGGCTAAATATCTCAACATGCAACCTTGCCCTTCGTGTAAGGGCAGTCGCTTGCGCCGCGATGCCAGACATGTGTTTATTGATGGTAAGAATCTACCTGACATCGTCCTAATGCCAATCGGTGCCAGCCACACATATTTCGGTGAATTAAAACTTCCTGGAAAGCAGGGACAAATTGCTGACAAAATTATCACTGAAATCCAGCTGCGCTTGTCATTTTTGGTCAATGTCGGGCTCGACTATCTATCGTTAGATAGAAAAGCAGATACTTTATCCGGTGGTGAGGCTCAGCGCATCAGGCTGGCCAGTCAAATAGGCGCGGGCCTTGTGGGGGTCATGTATATTCTAGACGAGCCTTCAATCGGCCTGCACCAGCGCGATAATGAACGATTATTAAAAACCCTCACCCACCTGCGCGACATTGGCAATACCGTTATTATCGTAGAGCACGACGAAGACGCAATACGCCAGGCAGACTATGTGATCGATATAGGCCCGGGAGCGGGTATACACGGTGGGGAGATTATTTCTGCAGGTACTCCTGAACACGTCATTAATGATCCTAAATCTCTGACCGGACAATACCTGTTAGGCGTACTGAGCATCGCCATTCCAAGTGAACGCAAGCAAGCCGATAGCAGTAAAACCCTTACCATTACAGGGGCAACCGGTAACAACCTTAAAGATGTCACCGTAGAAATCCCCTTTGGCATTTTTACTTGTATTACCGGTGTCTCTGGTTCAGGTAAGTCAACGTTGATTAACGATACCCTCTATCCACTTGCCGCGACTGAACTGAACCGGGCTACCACCTTAACGGCAGCGCCTTACAAATCAATCGATGGACTGCAACACTTCGATAAGGTCATCGATATCAACCAGAGCCCGATTGGACGGACTCCTCGATCCAATCCAGCCACTTATACGGGTATTTTTACCACGGTACGTGAATTGTTAGCGGGTACCCAAGAGGCCAGATCTCGCGGCTACAAGGCAGGTAGATTTAGCTTTAACGTCAAAGGTGGTCGCTGTGAAGCTTGTCAGGGAGACGGTGTGATCAAAGTAGAAATGCACTTTTTAGCCGATATTTATGTGCCCTGCGATGTGTGCAAGAGTAAGCGCTATAACCGCGAGACGCTTGAGATCAATTACAAAGGAAAAAACATACATCAGATATTGGAGCTAACGGTGGAGGAGGCCCGAGAGTTCTTTGATGCCATTCCACCGCTGGTGCGCAGGTTACAAACCTTAGTAGACGTAGGTCTCACTTATGTGAAACTCGGCCAAGCCGCCACTACACTCTCAGGGGGTGAGGCGCAGCGGGTCAAGCTGGCCAAAGAGCTGTCTAAAAGAGATACCGGAAAGACGCTGTATATTTTGGATGAACCGACCACCGGGCTACATTTTCATGATATCAAGCAACTGCTGAAGGTAATGACCCGTCTTCGCGATCATGGCAATACCATTGTTATTATCGAGCACAATTTAGACGTGATCAAAACCGCGGATTGGGTGATAGATTTAGGACCTGAAGGGGGCATCGGCGGCGGTATGATTATTGCCAGCGGCACCCCTGAACAAATCTGTGAAGTCAGCGCTTCCCATACCGGTAAATTTTTAAAAGTGGTACTAGATAAAGGTTAGCCACTGGGCGCCTTAACCTTAAGGCGCCAATTTTTCCCACCTTTACTGCAACCTCTCTAATCGTAATGCTCTATTAACTTTTTATCGCCTATAATGTTAATATCACCAGCAGTCATTTAGCACTGGAGCAATGATATGAAGCCGTTAATTGCCATAATTCTTATGATGTTAATAGTCCCTGTGTCCAGCGCGGCTAATTGCATTTTAACGATGGGTTATAAGGAATCGGCTAAAGAACCGCTAATCAATGCTGGAAATGATAACAGTGGCGCGTATCTAGCGCTATTTTCAATGGCCGCTAAACAGATTGGATGTTCGCTTGAAATCATTCGGCTGCCTAAAAAACGCCTGCATAAGATGTTCGCTCAAGGCAGTTTAGACTTTTACCCAGGAGCATCCTTTTCGCTAGCCAGAGAGAAGTATTTATTTTATATCGCCAATGGTTTTTCAACTTCCGAGTATGGTATTAGCGATATTTCCATGCCTGAAATCAGCAGTTACCGACAACTAACCACCAATAAAACAATTTGGCTGCAAGAAATTGGCTCATCTAAGGCCGATATAGCCAAACGGTTAAACATTGAGACCATTACCATTAACAAACTAACGATGGATATAAGTAGAAGAATACTGGTAAGGCATAAAAATACTTTTGCAGTCATAGACAGAGAAATTCACGATTATTATTTAAAAGCTAATCAATTAACCTCAATCAAGGAGATTGGTTTAAAGCTACACAGGCATTGCTGCGGTAACGAAAAGCCTATGTACCTAGGATTCTCTAAATACTCTGTGCACTTTAAACAAAAAGTGAATCCCGATTATCAACCTGAAGAACCGCTCAGCCCAACCAATAGTACTGCAATTTTGCATGAAAATAGTATTGTTTACCTATTTTCCGAGGCACTGAAGCAGCTGCAAGAAACCGGCGTCACTGACAGGATTTACAAAAGACATTTCAATAAGCTGTGATTTTGTCGAATAATAGCACTTGGCAACCCATATTTTTCAAAACTAAAAGCTGCGTGGGTGGGCCGAAGAGAGCTGATTAAGAACCTTTATAATTAGTCAAGGCGACAGTTTAAGCCAAAGCTCCCAGCCAATAATAACTATTATTTCAACCAAGAATCCATAATTTTTTGATAAGCTCCACTGTTTTTAATGACGATTAACTCCTGCCATAATTGTTTTGCGACGTTCTCGATGTCTGGATAGCTCGATTTTTTAACCACAGAAATAGGGTAACCTTTAGCGAATAAGGTTGTATCGTGGCTGACAATATCACCGGGTTGAAACTGTAAATCTACATTGAGTTTGAGTTTTTTGGCTTCATATTGTCCTATGGTATGATCAGAAATCACCAGATCAACACGTTGTTTAGCCAGTAACTTGAAGCACATTTCAGGATCTTTGGCTGGCGTTAACAGCTGGTTGTAGTCGCGACGATCCGGTGTATATTTGTTGTATTGGGCCGCTACGTTATCAGTGTAGGGAAAGGCCTGCCAAAAACTTTGCTGGTACGAGTATCCATTGACTATACAAACCGCCAAGTTGTTATCAATAACATCTTGATAACTGTCCATGCCCGACGGTTGATTGTGGGTATTATAAAAAAACACATAGCGTGAAAGCCACAGGTCATTACCCAATTCAGGGTATAACAAATAGCGCTCTCTACTTTTCTTACGCGAGGCCGATAGCACTATATCAGCCTCAGCCCTTTTGACTGATACCCAGGCCCTAGTCCAGGGCTGGTGCTTGAATCTGATTTCAATCTGTAAATTTTTTGCTATTAGTTGCAGTAGATCAATATTGATACCTTGCACAGCACCGTCAGCTGCTGCAAATTGCCAGGGGGGAAAAGGATCTGTAAGTATCACCAACTCACGGCCAAAAGAGGCTTGAATGACCATTATAGACGTTATAAAAACAGCTGCTCGCCTAATCATTATTAGTGCTCCTCGATACACTTGGGCCAGGATCTACAATAGCGAAATAACGCATGATTAATCGGGCGAAGAACTTAGTATGCCAGCTAGCTAGAACTGCCCAAAAAAATGATGCTAAGGTCCCAATTTGGTTATTTAAGCCAACGATCTACTATCGTTTGATATTCACCACTTGCCTGCATCGCCAATAATTCTTGCCAAATCTTTTTTCCAACCTGCTCTATTTGCGGATAATTGGAGTTTTTTGCGAATGCAATGGGATAACCTTTTGCAAATAAAGTGGCCGGATAGCTGACAATATCCCCGGCTTTTAACATAAACTTTTTACCGTCCACTAACTGCTTTATCGAGTATAAGCCAATAGACTCATCACTAATCAATACATCAATGCGGTTCTTACTCAATAAATTAAAGCAAAGCTCAGGCTCAGTCGTACTAAAAATTAGCGGATTATAATCCCTTCTATCAGGGATATATTTAGTAGTATCAATACTTTCTAGGCCTTTCTCATCAATAAACAATGGCTTCTTATAGGGAAATGCATGCCAAAAGCTCTTGTGATATGAGTAACCATTTACAATACAAACAGACAGATTATTGTCTATGATGTCTTGGTAGGTACCTGAAAATTTTCGCAGGTTTTGTTTATTAGTAAAAAACACATAACGGGATAACCATAAGTCAGTTCCCAGGGGCGGAAACCATACGAATGGCTCTCTAGGCTCTTTTCTAGACACGGAAATTAATGCATCGCCACCCCCTCCTTTAGTCGTGATCCATGCCCTTGCCCATACTTGATTGTCAAAGCTAATATCGATCGATAACTTCTGCGCGATTTTCTTTAATACATCTACATTAATTCCCTGTACTGATCCATCCGCTGCTTCGAATTGCCAGGGCGGAAAAGGATGAGAAGTAATTTTTAACTCTCGAGAGATAGCAGTATTAATCGATACAATAAAAACCAGAAACAGCAAAAAACATTTGTTCATCAGAATTCCCCTGACTAAATCCATTTCGTATCATGGAAACATAAGGATCATCTGGAGGTGACTCGTCACTTTCTTAATCCTATAGCCCGACCTGCTAATACCAGATACTCACCATAAATAGCTAACTAGAATGTATCTGATAATAATCAGAGCGCACTAATACGAAATTGCACGAACCCCTATCCATATGATTGTTAACTGATACTCAATAAGCTGAAGGCAATGCCCGCATATTTTGTGATTAGTGTTAAATCATAGTAATAGCATAGTCCAGTTTTAATCTTTAGCATTGCAATAGCCGCTAATTCAACAGATTAAATCTATACCAAGATTATTTAACTTTTAAACGGGCTAGGTTTGGCAGTAATTTTCGCTCAGGCCATCTTTTATGGGCAAGGATGCGGAGGTAAAGGGTGGCTGGAGAGGAGAGAATACAGGCGGATTTAAAGACCCAGGGTGATCAATAATTTGGCATATTTTAGCGTAAAAAAAACCCGGCATGAGCCGGGTTTTTTATATGTAGATAGATTAGTCTTCAGACTGCTCTGCAATCGGGCGACCGATTAGTTCTACATATGCCATAGGTGCGTTATCACCAGGACGGTTTCCACATTTAATAATGCGAAGGTATCCACCAGGACGATCCGCGAAGCGGGGACCTAGATTAGTGAAAAGTTTACCTACTGCTTCTTTGCTACGAGTACGGTCAAAAGCTAAACGACGGTTTGCAACCGTATCAACTTTAGACAACGTAATGAGCGGCTCAGCGACGCGACGAAGTTCTTTCGCCTTTGGCAATGTTGTACGAATCAACTCGTGTTCGAACAGTGATATTGCTAAGTTTTTGAGCATCGCCTTACGGTGGGCACTATCACGGTTTAAGTGACGGCCAGATTTACGATGACGCATTTTAAAATCCTTACAAACTTGATTGTTAAACCAGCTTCTTACGAAGCCAGTCTATCATCATTCTTTAGGCTAGCCGGTGGCCAGTTTTCAAGACGCATATTTAGTGAAAGCCCTTTAGAAGCCAAAACGTCTTTGATCTCTGTCAGTGACTTTTTACCTAAGTTTGGAGTCTTAAGCAACTCAACTTCAGTACGCTGGATCAGATCACCAATATAGTAAATCTGTTCAGCCTTCAAGCAGTTAGCAGAGCGAACTGTTAATTCCAGATCGTCTACTGGACGAAGCAGAACCGGATCAATCTCAGGCTCCTTAGCTTCTTCCTTAGCTTGATCAGCAGCGTCTTCAAGATCTACAAAGACTGCTAACTGGTGCTGTAAGATGGTTGCTGCGCGACGGATGCATTCTTCCGGGTCAATTGTGCCGTTAGATTCGATATCAATGATAAGCTTATCTAAATCGGTACGTTGTTCAACACGGGCGCTCTCTGCTACATAAGAAACACGGCGGACCGGACTATAAGAGGCGTCTAACTGTAGACGGCCAATAGCACGAGTTTCATCGTCTTCGCTAACGCGAGCAGCAGCGGGAACATAACCACGACCACTAGTGATCTTTAACTTCATGTTAAGGCTTGCACCCTGGTTCAAGTGCGCAATGATGTGATCGGGATTAGCGATCTCAACATCTTGATTCACTTGAATATCAGCTGCAGTCACAACACCTGTACCTGTCTTAGACAAAGTAACAGTTGCCTCTTCACCATTGTGAAGAAGTACCGCAACACCTTTTAGGTTCAACAAGATCTCAATGACATCTTCTTGAATACCTTCAAGGGTACTGTACTCGTGTAATACACCATCGATCTCAACTTCTGTGATGGCTGCGCCAGGCATAGAAGAGAGAAGGATACGACGTAGCGCATTACCCAGTGTGTGACCAAAGCCACGCTCAAGTGGCTCGAGAGTCACTTTAGCACGTGTATTGCTTATTTCTTTTACGTCAATATGACGTGGACTTAGAAACTCGTTTACAGAACGCTGCATAGTTGCTCCAATCAAGAGTTCATGAATTACTTAGAGTAAAGCTCGACAATCAGCTGTTCGTTGATGTCAGCTGAAAGCTCTGCACGTTCAGGAGAAGCTTTAAAAGTTCCTTCCATCTTGGTTGCATCTACTTCTAACCATTCAACAACTGAGCGCTGAGAAGCCAAATTAAGTGCGTTTTTGATGCGCAATTGATTCTTAGCTTTTTCACGAACTGCTACTACATCACCTGCAGCTACTTGGAAAGAGGCAACGTTTACCACTTGTCCATTAACTGTTACAGAGCGATGTGAAACGATCTGACGTGCTTCGGCGCGTGTGCTACCAAAACCCATACGATAAACTACGTTATCCAAACGACCTTCTAAAAGCTTCAACAAGTTTTCACCTGTAGAACCGTTTAAAGAAGCGGCTTTTTTATAGTAGTTGCGGAACTGACGTTCCAATACACCGTAAATACGACGTACTTTTTGTTTTTCACGAAGCTGTAGACCGTAGTCGGACAAACGTCCTCGACGGGCACCGTGTACACCAGGAACAGCATCAGCTTTACACTTGCTTTCTAGTGAACGGACACCGCTCTTGAGGAACAAATCTGTACCTTCACGGCGTGACAACTTGCACGTTGGTCCAAGATATCTAGCCATTATTTAGACTCCAGTTTAAACACGACGTTTCTTCGGTGGACGACAACCATTGTGTGGTATCGGCGTCACGTCAGTGATGTTTGTTATTTTGTAGCCGCATCCATTCAGTGCACGTACTGCGGATTCACGACCTGGGCCCGGGCCCTTAACCAATACATCTAGGTTTTTTAAACCAAATTCAAGGGCTGCATTACCCGCACGTTCTGCTGCAACTTGTGCGGCGAACGGAGTACTCTTACGAGAACCACGGAAACCAGAGCCACCAGAGGTAGCCCAAGCTAATGCATTACCTTGACGATCAGTAATGGTAATAATTGTATTGTTAAAAGAAGCGTGGATGTGCGCAAGGCCATCTACTACATTCTTTTTAACTTTTTTACGCGTGCTTTTGCCTGGCTTAGCCATAATTGGAAATTCCTAGCTTACACTTATTTACGAATTGGTTTGCGTGGACCTTTGCGCGTACGCGCATTAGTCTTGCTGCGTTGTCCACGAACCGGTAGATTACGTCGATGACGTATTCCACGATAACTACCAAGGTCCATAAGACGCTTGATATTCATGGAAACTTCACGGCGTAGATCGCCTTCTACTGTCAATTTGCCTATCTCACCACGCACTAGGTCGAGCTGCTCTTCGCTTAGCTCACCGATTTTAGTAGCTTCGGCAATACCGATTGCTGCTAAAACTTTTTTGGCTGTAGTACGGCCAACTCCAAAAACGTAAGTTAGGGAGATAACCGCGTGCTTATTGTCAGGAATATTGACGCCTGCTATACGGGCCATTCAACTTACTCCATCTTAAATGTTTGACACTATGCCAAACAAATATACCTATATATTTATACAAGGCGGCGAATTATACGGCCTGAATAAAAAACATTCAAGTCCTTTTACCGCCTGTATGGCTTAAATCAGGATTAATTAACCCTGACGCTGCTTGTGACGAGGCTCAACTTTGCAGATCACACGAACTGCACCATTACGTCTCACAATTTTGCAGTTACGGCAGATCTTTTTTACAGATGCACGTACCTTCATCATTTGCTCCTGGGGGTGACAATTAGCGCAGCAAACCCGCGCCGCCACCTTTAAGATTCGATTTTTTCATCAGGGACTCATACTGGTGCGACATTAAATGCGACTGCACCTGAGCCATAAAGTCCATTACTACCACCACTACGATCAGCAGTGAAGTACCGCCGAAGTAGAATGGGACGTTCCAGGCGACCACTAAAAACTGAGGCATCAAAGATACGGCAGTGATATAGGCAGCACCAAACAGTGTTAAGCGTCCTAACACAGTGTCAATGTAACGGGCGGACTGTTCACCTGGGCGAATACCCGGGATGAAAGCCCCTGACTTCTTTAAGTTATCTGCAACTTCACGGGGATTAAACATAATCGCCGTATAGAAGAAGCAGAAGAACACGATAGCGATTGAAAAGAGCACTATATAAAGAGGCTGACCAGGTCCTAATGCCAATGCGGCACTTTGAACAAAGTTCGCCCATGCTCCCTCTCCCTGACCGAACCACTGTCCGATAGAGGCGGGGAATAATAAGATACTCGATGCAAATATTGGCGGAATAACACCTGCCATATTAACTTTTAATGGCAAATGTGACGATTGAGCTGCATATACCTGACGGCCTTGCTGTCGCTTTGCGTAGTTTATGGTGATACGGCGTTGACCGCGCTCCATAAAGACCACAAAGGCAACTGTCGCAATAGCCAATATACCGATAGCTAACAGTGCGAGGATGTTTAAGTCGCCCTGTCTTGCAGATTCAAACGATTGTCCAATAGCGCTAGGTAAACCAGCTACGATACCGGCAAAGATCAAAATCGAAATACCGTTACCGATACCGCGTTCAGTCACTTGCTCTCCCAACCACATGAGGAAAACAGCGCCAGAAACCAATGTCACAACCGCGACAAAGTAGAAACTTGCACCACTGGAGAACGAAATGCCCTGTTGCGCCAGCCCCGCCGCCATCCCAAAGGATTGCAGTGTAGCGAGAACAACCGTGCCGTACCTAGTGTACTGACTGATTTTACGTCGACCAGCTTCGCCTTCTTTTTTCAGAGCTTCTAAATGTGGGCTAACCACTGTCATCAACTGCATAATAATAGAGGCAGAGATGTAGGGCATAATACCCAACGCTAGAATACTCATTCGCTCTAAGGCACCGCCTGAGAACATATTAAAAAGAGCTAAGATAGTCCCTTGATTTTGATCGAACAGAGCAGCTAGGCGATCGGGGTTGATACCGGGCACAGGAATATGCGCACCGATACGGTAAACCACGATTGCTATTAATACGAACCAGAGCCTTGCCCAAAGTTCACTTAAACCGCTTTGCTTTGTTGGAGTCGCACCTTTTTTAGCCATTTACGCCTCGAATTTACCGCCAGCAGCTTCGATTGCAGCCAATGCACCTTTGGTCACTTTAAGACCTTTTACATTGACTGCCTTATTAATCTCACCAGAGAGAATAATTCGAACTACTTTGATTTCGTGACCGATTAAATCTGCAGCTTTTAGGGCTGCTAAATCGACAACGTCCGCTTTAACCTTTGCAAGTTCATTCAAGCGAATTTCAGCTACATAACGTGCCTTACGTGATGTAAAACCAAATTTTGGCAGACGCTGCTGCAATGGCATTTGACCGCCTTCAAAACCTGCTCTTACCTTGCCGCCTGAGCGACTTTTTTGACCCTTGTGACCACGTCCAGCGGTTTTGCCTAAGCCAGAACCGATGCCGCGACCAACACGCTTACCAGCTGGGTTAGAGCCTTCAGCAGGGCTGAGAGTATTTAAATGCATAACTAACCCCTTAGTCTTCTACTGTTAGCAAGTAGTGGACTTTATTGATCATACCGCGAACAGAAGGTGTATCTTCTACTTCAACAGTATGTCCGATGCGACGTAATCCCAAACCTTTTACACAGAGTTTGTGCTTAGGTAGGGTACCAATTGGGCTACGAGTTAGCGTAACTTTTACAGTTTTAGCCATGTCTTAGTTCCCCAATATCTCGTCAATAGTTAGACCGCGCTTGGCAGCAACATCTTCCGGTGAGCGCATTTGCTTCAAACCGTTAAATGTAGCACGTACCACGTTTACAGGGTTTGTAGACCCGTAACACTTAGCGAGTACGTTGTGAACACCTGCAATTTCAAGAACTGCACGCATTGCACCACCGGCGATTACACCAGTACCTGCAGAAGCTGGCTGCATGTATACCTTAGAGGCACCATGGCGAGCTTTGATTGGGTACTGTAACGTGTCACCATTTAATTCAACACGGATCATGTTGCGACGCGCCGCTTCCATTGCCTTTTGAATAGCAATTGGAACTTCACGTGCTTTACCACGTCCGAAACCTACGCGACCTTTGCCGTCGCCAACTACAGTTAGTGCTGTAAAACCGAATATACGTCCACCTTTTACTACTTTGGCGACGCGGTTTACTTGAACTAATTTTTCCTGTAGTTCACCATCTTTTTGTTCGTGATTAGCCATATTAGACCCCTTTAGAATTCCAGGCCGCCTTCACGGGCTGCATCAGCTAAAGCTTTTACACGGCCGTGGAATTTAAATCCAGAGCGATCAAAAGCTACTTTTGTGACACCTGCTTCTTTAGCACGTTCAGCAATCAGAGAACCAACTTTTTGCGCCGCATCGACGTTTCCAGTAGTTCCAGCACGCATATCTTTTTCAACTGTAGATGCTGAAGCCAAAATTTGGCTGCCATCTGCAGAGATAATTTGTGCGTAGATGTGACGCGGTGTACGATTAACGGTCAGACGCATAACACCTAACTCACGCATTTTTGTGCGTGAACGTAGTGAGCGACGGACGCGAGATACTTTCTTTGCGTTCATAACCTAGTCCTATCTACTTCTTCTTAGCTTCTTTACGACGTACATGCTCATCCGCATAGCGAACACCCTTGCCCTTATAAGGCTCTGGTGGACGATAAGCGCGAACTTCTGCAGCCACTTGACCAACCAACTGCTTGTCAACACCACTGATAACGATCGTGGTTTGATTAGGCGTTTCAGCTGTAATTCCCTCAGGTAACTCATGCTCTACAGGATGAGAAAAACCTAGAGTCAGACTGATAACTTTACCTTTAGCCGCGGCACGATAACCAACACCTTGTAATAACAAAGTCTTAGAAAAACCTTCGTGCACACCAACAACCATGTTGTTGATAAGCGAGCGAGCAGTTCCTGACATTGCACGGGACATTTTAGATCCATCGCGTGCACTTACTTGTACTTTTCCGTCTTCGTTAGCAATAGATACAGATGTGTGCATATCCATTGACAAGGCACCTTTAGCACCTTTGACACTGACGTGGTTACCTTTGAGCGTTAGCTCAACACCTGCCGGAATCGTAACGGGATTTTTTGCAATACGTGACATATTTTTCCCCTTAGAAGACTGTACAGATGACTTCACCGCCGATACCGGCAGCGCGTGCAGCGCGATCGCTCATCAAGCCTTTGCTTGTTGAAACGATAGCAACACCCAAACCACCAGAAACTTTAGGTAGTTCAGTTGCACCTTTGTAGATACGTAAACCTGGACGGCTTACACGCGTAATTGTTTCGATTACCGATCTTCCCTCGAAATACTTAAGCTCAACGCTAAGAACGGGCTTCACATCACCTTCTACTGAGTAGCTGGTGATATAACCTTCGCTCTGTAGCACCTTAGCTAAAGATACTTTCGACTTGGAAGATGGCATAGATACGGCAACTTTAGTCGCCATGTGCCCATTACGGATACGAGTGATCATATCTGCTAGGGGATCTTGCATGCTCATGCTATTTACTTCCTTTACAGTGCAGCACAGTGCGGTAGCAACTATTATTGGGTAAGGCCTTACTTACCTTTATAAATAGCGCCCTGACCACCGTGCTTATCATTTTCTAGCTGATCTTACCAGCTAGCCTTCTTTAAACCTGGTACATCACCGCGCATTGCAGCTTCGCGTAATTTCATACGGCTCAAGCCAAACTTGCGGTAGACGCCGTGTGGACGACCCGTAATCGCACAGCGGTTACGCTGGCGAGATGGGCTCGAGTCACGTGGCAATTTTTGTAGGGCAACTGTCGCTTCCCAACGCTCTTCATCAGAAGAGTGAACGCTTTTGATGATTGTTCTCAATGCATCACGCTTAACAGCATATTTAGCAACACATTTAGTGCGCTTAAGCTCGCGTGCAATCATAGATGTTTTAGCCATTTCTTAAACCCCTATTACTTTTTGAAAGGAAAATTCAGAGCAGTCAGCAATGCACGACCCTCTTCATTATTCTTTGCAGTAGTTGTAATTGTGATATCCATACCGCGGATTTTATCAACTTTATCGTAGTCAATTTCCGGGAAGATGATCTGCTCTTTAACGCCCATGCTGTAGTTGCCACGGCCGTCAAAAGACTTCGGGTTTAAACCACGGAAATCGCGGATACGAGGAATTGAGATGTCGATTAGACGATCCATAAATTCCCACATCTGCTGTCCGCGCAAGGTTACTTTACAACCAATCGGCCAATCTTCACGCACTTTAAATCCAGCAATGGACTTGCGCGCCAAAGTAACAACAGGCTTCTGACCAGCAATAGCAGTCATGTCTCTAACGGCATGCTCCATTTGCTTCTTGTCAGCTAGTGCTTCACCAACACCCATATTCAGAGTGATTTTGGTGATACGAGGAACTGCCATTACGCTTGGGCAATTCAACTCTTCTCTTAATTTATCTTTAATCTCGCTCGCGTAAAGCGCTTTTAATCTAGACATGGTATTAGCTCCTTATTTAAGCGACGACTTCGCCGTTAGATTTGAAGAAGCGAACTTTCGTGCCATCTTCAAGTGTTTTGAAGCCAACACGGTCACCCTTGCCAGTGGCAGGGTTAAAGATCGCAACGTTAGAAACAGCAATAGATGCTTCTTTCTCGATAATGCCACCCGGCTGTTGAGCTTGTGGGTTTGGCTTAACGTGCTTCTTTACCATGTTGATACCAGAAACGATCAATAGATCGTTATCAAGGATACGTGCAACTTTGCCACGTTTTCCCTTGTCTCTTCCTGCAATAACGATTACTTCGTCATTACCTTTAATTTTGCGCATAATATACCTTTATCGCTTCCTACTACCTTCTCATGCAGAAAAACGCCAAGACCTTTCGGAATTGGCGTTTTCAAAAACTTCAGTATTAAATACTGAGTTTTAAAGCACTTCAGGCGCCAGGGAAATGATTTTCATGAACTTCGTATTACGTAGTTCACGCGTCACTGGACCAAAAATACGAGTACCCAAAGGTTCGTTGTTCGCGTTCAAGATAACCGCTGAGTTAACGTCGAAACGAATAACTGAGCCATCTGGACGACGAACGCCTTTACGGGTACGCACTACTACAGCATTAAGTACTTGACCTTTCTTAACCTTACCGCGTGGAATTGCTTCCTTAACAGTAATTTTAATAATGTCGCCGATACGTGCGTAACGACGGTGGGATCCACCTAAGACCTTAATACACTGTACTCGCTTGGCGCCGCTGTTATCAGCAACATCAAGCATTGATTCTGTTTGAATCATGGTTTACTCCAAATTTTTTAAGAGCAAGAAAGAAAACTTTCACTCTCTTTCTTGCCAATCAAATGGAGCGAGGGCGTATCTTACACCTTCGCAGCACTTTCTTCAATGCTTACGAGTACCCAAGTTTTACTCTTGGAAATGGGACGTGATTCAGCGATCTTAACTAGATCCCCTTCACGGCACTCATTCTTCTCATCGTGAGCGTGCATTTTGGAGGAACGCTTCATGAACTTCCCGTATATGGGATGTTTCTCAGTACGCTCAACCAGAACAGTGATAGTTTTATCCATCTTGTCAGAGACAACACGACCAACTACCGTTCTTGTACGTTTTTCAGCGCTCATTATTTTCCACCTGCTTTTTCATTAAGTAGCGTTCTAACGCGAGCAATATCACGCTTAGTCTGACCTAATAGGTGAGATTGTGTTAGCTGACCAGATGACTTCTGCATCCGCAGTTCAAACTGATCTTTCAGAAGATCTAACAGCTGCTGCTGTAGCTCCTCTGGGTTTTTTTCACGCAATTCGTTCGCTTTCATTACATTACCGTCCGTTTGACGATTGTTGTTGCCAGCGGCAATTTAGCAGCTGCAAGCTTGAAAGCTTCGATTGCCAAATCTTCTGGAACACCACTCATTTCAAAAAGTACACGGCCCGGCTGAATCTGGCAAACCCAGTATTCAACATTACCTTTACCTTTACCCATACGTACTTCAAGCGGCTTGTTGGTGATAGGCTTATCTGGAAAAATTCTGATCCAAATTTTACCACCACGCTTTACGTGACGTGTCATTGTACGACGAGCAGCTTCGATCTGACGAGCAGTAATACGTCCGCGACCAGTCGCTTTAAGTCCAATTTCACCGAAGCTAATTTTGGAACCGCGTTGTGCCAGGCCGCGGTTGCGACCTTTCATCATCTTGCGGAATTTTAGTCGTTTAGGTTGTAGCATTGATCTCTACCTCACTTAGACTTCTTTTTAGGAGCTGACTTACGAAGCGCACGAACTTCTTCGATGCCTCCCAAGATTTCACCCTTGAAGATCCAAACTTTAATGCCGATCACACCGTATGTCGTGTGCGCTTCGTATGCTGAGTAATCGATATCAGCGCGGAATGTGTGCAATGGCACACGTCCTTCACGATACCACTCAGAACGAGCGATTTCTGCACCACCCAGACGACCGCCAACCTGAATCTTGATTCCTTTAGCGCCTAAACGCATAGCGTTTTGCACTGCACGCTTCATAGCGCGACGGAACATGACTCGACGCTCTAATTGGCTGGCAACGGATTGCGCAACTAATTTAGCATCTAGCTCAGGCTTGCGAATTTCTTCGATGTTGATGTGAGCAGGTACGCCCATCATCTTAGAGCATGCATTACGTAGCTTCTCTACATCTTCACCTTTTTTACCGATCACAATCCCAGGACGTGCAGTAAAAATGGTGATTTTAGCATTCTGTGCAGGACGCTCGATTTCGATGCGGCTTACAGAAGCATTAACTAATTTATCTTCTAAGTACTTACGTACCTTCAGATCGCTTAATAGTTTAACAGCGTATTCGCCTTTGTCAGCGTACCATACTGAAGTATGATCCTTGACAATACCAAGACGCATACCCGTTGGATGTATCTTTTGACCCATGATAAGTCTCCTAGCGTTTAATCAGACACCTTAACGGTGATGTGAGAGTTACGCTTAAGGATGCGGTCAGCACGACCTTTAGCACGTGGACTGATACGTTTCATTGTCACACCTTCGTCAACGAAGATTGTAGACACGCGAAGCTCATCAATATCTGCGCCTTCATTGTGCTCGGCGTTTGCAATTGCAGACTCCAACACTTTCTTGAGCAGAACTGCAGCTTTTTTAGGACTGAACGTTAAAATGTCCAGTGCCTCTGCAATTGATTTACCTCTAATTTGGTCGGCTACCAAACGCACTTTCTGAGCAGAAATGCGGGCGCCGTTTAGCTTTGCAGCGACTTCCATCATCTATCTCCTTAGCGTTTGGCTTTTCTATCTGCAGCGTGACCACGGTATGTACGTGTTCCTGCAAATTCGCCGAGTTTGTGGCCGACCATGTCTTCAGTTACGAAAACTGGAACGTGCTGGCGGCCGTTGTGAACTGCAATAGTCAATCCAACAAAATGTGGAAAGATTGTAGAGCGACGAGACCAAGTCTTAATTGGTCGTTTCTCGCCCTTCTCAATTGCAGCTTCTACCTTTTTCAACAGGTGAAGGTCAATAAATGGACCTTTCTTCAGTGAACGTGGCACAGCTATATCCTCAATTAATTACTTAGCAGAACGGCGACGGACGATTAACTTGTCAGTACGCTTGTTCTTACGTGTTTTATAGCCCTTAGTAGGCACGCCCCATGGAGTAACAGGGTGACGTCCACCAGAGGTACGACCTTCACCACCACCATGTGGGTGATCAACTGGGTTCATCGCCACACCGCGAACGGTAGGACGAACACCACGCCAGCGCTTAGCACCAGCTTTACCCAGACGACGAAGACTATGCTCACCATTGCCAACTTCACCGAAAGTCGCAACACACTCAACGAGTACTTTGCGCATTTCGCCAGAGCGAAGACGTAGTGTTGCATACGTTCCTTCACGGGCAACTAGCTGTGCGTAAGTACCAGCAGAACGCGCGATTTGCGCACCCTTACCAGGCTTAAGCTCAACACAGTGAATCACAGAACCTAAAGGCATATTGCGGATTGGCATGCTGTTACCAGCCTTGATTTCAGCCTGTGGGCCAGAAACCAATTTATCACCTGCACTAACGCCCTTTGGAGCAATAATGTAACGACGTTCACCATCTGCATAACAAAGTAATGCAAGATGTGCTGAACGGTTTGGATCGTATTCTATGCGCTCAACTGTCGCAGGAATACCTTCTTTATTGCGAAGAAAATCAACCATACGGTAATGCTGCTTATGACCGCCACCAATGTGACGAGTCGTAATGCGACCGTTGTTGTTACGTCCACCGCTCTTGCTTTTCTTTTCAACCAACGAAGCTAAAGGTTTGCCTTTATGCAGATCTGCAGTGACAACTTTAACTAAGTGGCGACGTCCAGCAGAGGTCGGCTTTGTCTTAATAATAGCCATTTGTTAGCCCCTTATTCCCCAAGGAAATCAATTTCAGAGCCATCCGCTAGGCAAACATATGCCTTACGTACGTCACTGCGCTTGCCTAAGCCGTTGCCAGTGCGTTTGGTCTTACCTTTAGCATTGAGAACATTTACACGCTTAACTGATACGTTAAACAATTTCTCAACCGCTTCTTTGATTTCTGGTTTAGTAGCGTCTTTAGCCACACGAAAAACAACTTGCTGGCTTGCGTCAGCGATGATGGTTGCTTTTTCTGAAATGTGCGGACCAAGTAGTACTTGATACAGGCGTTCCTGGTTCATGACAACACCTCTTCAATTTTCTTCAAAGCAGCGACAGTAACGAGCACTTTTTCGAAGCCAACTAAGCTTACTGGATCAATTCCAGCAGCGTCGCGAACATCGACATGCGGTACGTTACGTGCAGCTAAGTACAAGTTCATTTCTACATCTTCAGTGATCAGAAGCGCATTTTTCAAACTGTACTCATCCATCTTAGCGATGAACTGCTTAGTTTTGGGAGCATCAACAGTGAAGCTCTCAACGACTACTAGACGCTCTTGACGAACTAGCTCAGAAAGAATACAACGCATCGCAGCACGATACATTTTTCTATTTACTTTCTGGCTAAAATCGCGAGGGCGAGCAGCAAATGTTGTACCACCAGAACGCCAAAGTGGCGAGCGGATAGTACCAGCACGTGCACGACCAGTACCTTTTTGACGGAATGGCTTAGCGCCGCCGCCAGAAACGTCTGAACGAGTCTTTTGTGCTTTAGTACCTTGACGAGCACCAGCTAAATAAGCTGTGACAACTTGATGAACAAGCGCCTCGTTAAAGTCCTTACCGAACGTAGCATCGGATACTTCGACCGATCCCGTAGTTCCAGTTAGATTTAGGTTCATTTCAAGTCTCCTTAGGCGCCAACTTTCACAGCTGGTTTAACAATTACGTCACCGCCAGTTGCACCTGGTACAGCACCTTTGATCAATAACAGGCCGCGTTCTACGTCTACACGTATCACTTCTAAAGTCTGGACTGTGCTCTGCACGTTGCCCATTTGACCTGCCATCTTCTTGCCTTTCCAAACACGACCAGGTGTTTGACACTGACCGATAGAACCTGGAGCACGGTGAGATAGCGAGTTACCGTGGGTAGCATCTTGCATTTGGAAATTCCAACGCTTGATTACACCCTGGAAGCCCTTACCTTTGGACGTTCCTGTAACATCAACTTTCTGACCGACTTCAAAGCGCTCAACTGTTAGCGAATCGCCAACATTGATACTTTCGTCACCCGACAGGCGGAACTCCCATAAACCGCGGCCCGCTTCAACGTTGGCTTTTGCATAGTGACCGGCTTTTGGCTTGTTAAGACGATTAGTCTTAACAGAACCAGTAGTCACTTGAATAGCATCATAACCATCAGTTTCAGCTGTTTTTACCTGTGTAACACGGTTCGGATCCACCTCGATGACCGTGACTGGCACGGATACGCCATCTTCAGTGAAGACGCGAGTCATACCCGCTTTTCGTCCGATTAAACCTACAGACATTTTATATACCTCTTGCCAGTTGTGTACGGGACTGTAACCCACTACGGTGGCCCATTTCAGGAGCCTTCCACAAATAGCGCTTCATTTAAATAAATATTCTGAGCGCGTTGACTAGCCTAAGCTAATCTGAACTTCCACACCTGCAGCTAGGTCTAGTTTCATTAGAGCATCAACCGTTTTTTCGGTTGGCTCAACGATATCTAGAACACGCTTATGAGTACGTATCTCAAATTGATCACGCGCATCTTTGTTTACATGCGGTGAAGTCAATATGGTTACGCGCTCTTTGCGAGTAGGAAGAGGGATCGGACCACGCACCTGGGCACCCGTACGCTTCGCAGTATCTACGATTTCTTGCGCGGAGGTGTCAATCAGGCGATGATCAAACGCTTTCAGACGTATTCTGATTTTCTGGTTTTGCATTCTGATCACACTTATTTAAGTTTTAGTAGGACAGCGAACTGCCTCCCCTTCTTTGAAAGGGACGCAAATTTTACTCATGTCAGTAGCAATAGTCAACCCATATGGTATGTTTTTTGACCATAGTAAGCACAGTTATCTTCGGAAGGTTTTTATCTTGCCCAAAACAGCTCTGAAAAGCCGATTAGCAATGGCTCTTGAATAATACAAGAAGAGGAAATAAAACAGGGCAGCAGCAAAATTAGCACTTAAGCTAAGCCCAAAGACGCTAATTATGACTGGCAATCGAGCTGCATTACGCGCCCCGACCCTTAAAACTTCGTAACTTTCGCATAACGCCACAGCCCCAGAGCCAACCACACCGATCCTTACTGCTAACTTTCTGGCCAAGACAGTGAGACTTTAGCCGAGCAACTCGATGAACTTGGCGTAATTAAACCCCCATCCCGGGTCCTGCTTTTGTTTAACCCTAGCACCGGCGCAACCAAAGGTACGCCTGTCGATATCTGAATGCCTAAATACTCGACTCGCTGTAACATTTGGGTAGCGCACTATTAACTGCTTAACCAGCTCCAGAGCTGCGGACCACTGCAAGCTGGTTATCTGCTCGCGCCCATCGCCGTCATTCACCAACTCAATCCCAATAGAACGCTCATTCCAACCCAGCGCGTGATTTGCCACTCTATCGACAGAGATACTCGACAGCACCCGCCCTCTTCTATCGACAATATAATGAATACCCAACAATTTGTGCTGCTCAAAAAAAATGCGCCAGCGATGCGCATCACCTGGCGCACCAGAATACACTACCCGACCATGCTTACAGTACGGCCCACCCACTGCATGCAATACAATAGAATCAACCGCAACAGGACGGATTTTTGAATTAGCGTTAGACTTAGCCTCGCTGACAGTCGCCACTTGCATGACACAACAGCAAACAGCGATTAACTGCAACCGCTTTAATTTCAGATATCGAGTCAAAAGCAACCACACCCTCCGCTTATCGAATAAGCCCTAACAATGGATTAGTAGCGACAACACAGCCATTTATATTCGCACACATTGAACATTACAAACCGCTGAGCGAACGCTCAACAATATAGACGCATCAATTTTTTTTCTTGCTTGTTTATCTTAGACCGGCGATAGAAACCTATCCACATATACATCCAAAAGCGATAGTTAAACCGCCTAGCACCTAAACCATCGACAATCAGCAAGCTATAATCACCCGCCTTATCGCGCCGACAAAATATATTACTAGATGCCATATCGGCAAATATTATTTGATTCTCTCTCAAATAACTCACCAATTCCAACACCAACTTCTGCTGCCTCTCCAATGAAAGTAATTTTTCTTCCATCATGTACTTCAAAGACATTGAAGGCGTCCCATCCGAATTTAGCGCTCTTTCAAAAACCAGCCCCCTACCCAGATTAGTATCTACATAACCAAAACACTGGGTTAAATGCTTAAAAGAGACACCCTTTTTCAACAGGTACCCTAGATAAACGGATTCCAGTTCATTTTGATTATCACTAGCCACTCTTTGCGGCAATATTTTGATGATTTTCGTAGAATCTGTAGGGTGCAGATAACACAGGCGTTGCCCACCCTCTGCCAATAGCAACTTGTCATCCAAAAACAGAATACCAGCCTCCACTACATCATCATCACACTTCACCCTAAACACCTCCTCTTTTAGTTAGCCATAGCCATCTATAAACCAGCAAACAACAATATTTACTCATAAACATTGCCCTTACTTACCCGCCTGACTACAACCCCCTCAAGACAGCTCTCAGCTCAGCACTCACCTAAGCACCCAAGAGCAAGGCGAGAGCCAACACAGACAACAAGATACAGTAGCCCGACTCTACATATTTAGACTAAAAGAGTAGTACCGGCACACCAACAAACAACAGAATTTAAAAGAACGCAAAATATAAGCGTTACTTTACATTCTTACTCGCATAAAAAATTTAAACGATGCAATAGCTTGCTTAGCCTTGTAGCTGGTGCCCAGCATCTTAGCAAATAGCGAATAGCTTAACGCATTGCCCGATATTTTTTGATTAGAGTGATGATTTCGTGATCACTAGTAGAAGACGATAAAGAATCATCCATTGAAGTACGCTGAGGCAGCTTAATACCCAGCTTAAACCGAAGAATGTTCCCGACTTGCTCATCGTTATCCGGATCAACATCTTGTCCTGCGTAAATACAGATGCGCTGACGAACAAAGGATTTATTACTCATTTAATCAAAGTTCCTAATATTACAGTTGAATTTAGTTCGAAGTTTTAACACTAATTAAAAATGCGCATTATTCTATAGTATTTATAGAACAAATTATAACCTTTCGTGCAATTAATTTTATTTATTTCACTAGAAGTCAGTTTTTTGCCCTTTCCCGAGCGTTAAAATAGCCAAATTTGCCACCAGCGTCAAATTAATGACCTGATTATAAATCAGAACCCTCAGAGCCCATTGTCATTTACAGTCATTCATTCATTGTCCAAGTGAGCGGAATTTCCTCCCAATATATTTTCACCTGCACTTTTACTTCTGTTTAAATTCACTAGCAACGGCCCTTAAACTACCGATTTTAAGCTACCACTGCCCTACAGCATGTATCCGCAACCGCGGATCTCTGCCTATTAAACTATTGCTAATTATCAGTTAATAAAACTGTATTCTCGCTCTTTTTGTTATATACCTTAGGTAATAAGCGCTAACAACTTAATACTGATGCAAATTTATGCCATGAACCCACCCAGAGAGCGACAATGAAAATTATTAAAGATTTTATTGAGAATGATTCATCGAGCGGTATTTTACTGATTTTAGTCACTATGCTGGCATTAATCTTGAGTAATTCAGTATTGTCTGGAACCTACCAAGCATTTCTGCACATCCCCGTTGAGATCCGTTTTGGTTCTTTATCCATCGACAAATCACTCTATCACTGGGTCAACGATGGTCTGATGGCGATCTTTTTTTTATTGATCGGCCTAGAGGTAAAAAGAGAGATACTGCAGGGGCATTTATCCTCTGTCAGCCAAATAGCCCTGCCTGGTATCGCCGCTGTTGGGGGTATGGTGGTTCCCGCTGCCGTCTATCTGTATTTTAATGCTGGCAATGAAGTTGCTGTCAATGGCTGGGCAATCCCCACCGCGACTGATATCGCCTTTGCCCTGGGGATTTTGTCAATGCTGGGTAAGCGAGTTCCAGTCTCGCTGAAGATTTTTTTAATGGCGTTAGCGATCATTGATGACCTAGGCGCCATCGTAATTATCGCGATTTTCTATACCACTGAACTATCCAGCCTATCTATCATCGTTGCTCTATTGGCCATCGCGGTATTAATCAGCTTTAATCTGTTGGGCGTCAGTAAAAAATCCGCTTTCATCATTGTCGGTCTAGTACTCTGGGTCAGTGTGCTTAAATCGGGAGTACATGCGACCTTGGCCGGCGTTGCGCTAGCGTTCACCATCCCGCTAAGAGCAATTGATGAAGCCGGTAAAACCGTATCACCTCTCAAGGAAATTGAACACAGCTTACATTTTTGGGTCGCCTTTTTTATCTTACCATTATTCGCCTTCGTCAACGCTGGCGTAGATTTTCGCAACATTTCGCTGCCGCAAATGACGGACCCCGTCCCCCTGGGCATTATGCTAGGCTTGTTTTTCGGTAAGCAGGTAGGCGTGTTCGGTTTTAGCGCCATTGCAATAAAACTGAAAATTGCAAAAATGCCCCAAGATAGTAATTGGATACAGCTATACGGGGTCTCCGTCTTAACCGGAATAGGATTCACGATGAGTTTATTTATTGTATCTCTGGCCTTCGAAGACGATAGTTTGTTTCAATTTACCGATAAATTAGCCATATTAGCCGCCTCTTTTCTCGCGGGAATCCTTGGTTATGGCGTGTTGAGATTTGCTAAAAGCAAACAACTTAACTAGTACTGGATTGAGCGACTAAAGCTTCCACACAGGGAGTTTTAGCCACTCAATATGCAGCGCTAGCGGCGCGCATTTGACGGTAACTTAAAGCCTCTAATAAGTGCTTGCGCTCAATAACCTCACTCGCCTCAAGATCGGCGATAGAGCGGCTAACTTTTAAAATTCGAGTGCAAGCCCGGGCCGATAGCTGCATTTTGGTGGCGGCACTGGCGAGTAAATCCTGTAACGAGCTCGACAGCACACAGTGTCTATAGAGTAATTCACTGGATAAATATGCGTTGCGGCACTGCTGCCTGGCTAACTGTATGGCAACACTGCGGCTCACCCGCGCTGCAATTTGCTGAGAATTTTCCTCAGTGGTAGGCGCCGGTGCCTTTAAGAATTCAGCGGGGGGAATAGGATTAACCTGAATATGCAGGTCGATACGATCCAACAGTGGACCTGACAATTTACTTTGATAGCGTCTAATTTGATCCGGCGTACAACGACAGCGACCGCTACTTTCTAGTGCGTAGCCACAGGGACAGGGATTCATTGCTGCTATTAGCTGGAAACGTGCCGGGAAAGTCAATTTTTGTGCGGCCCTCGAGATATGAATGTAACCTGCTTCCAACGGCTCTCGTAACACCTCTAGCACTGCTCTGGAAAATTCTACCACCTCATCTAAAAATAACACGCCATTGTGCGCCAGGGATATCTCTCCTGGCTGTGGGTAACTTCCACCACCCACTAAAGAGACAGCAGAGGCGGTATGATGTGGTGAGCGAAAGGGCCTCACACCATTACAAACTTGAGTGGTATCTAAACCGGCCACCGAATAAACAGCCGCCGACTCAATACACTCTTCGCCACTCAATGGCGGCAGTAAACTTGCCAACCTTGCCGCCAACATGCTTTTACCACTGCCTGGGCTACCCGTCATCAGTAAATGGTGCCCCCCGCAGGCGGCTATCTCCAGCGCTCTTTTGGCTTTAAACTGGCCTTTTACATCCGCTATATCCAAGCGATTAAGCACCTTGCTAGCCCGAGTATCTTCAATAGGTACTTCATACAGGGGCAGCTGCCCACTGAGCAGCTGGCAGACTTGCAAAAGGTTATCTGCAGCAGCTAATTGCAACGGCTTTACCAGGCTGGCCTCGCGCACACTTTGTCTTGGCAAGCAGAGTTTGCGCTGTGCTCGCTGACAACCGATAGCCACTGGTAACAAGCCTTTGACATTGCGCAAATCACCCGAGAGCGACAATTCGCCAATAAACTCCCACTGCTCTAATAAGTCTGCGGGGACTTGTTGAGACGCCGCCAGAATGCCTATGGCGATGGCCAAATCATAACGCCCACCCTCTTTAGGCAGATCAGCAGGCGCTAAATTGACGGTGATACGGCTCATAGGAAAGTTAAAGCCTAAATTTAACAGCGCACTTCGCACCCGCTCTTTTGACTCTCGCACTGCAGCTTCAGGCAATCCCACTAGCTGAAAAGCTGGCAGCCCTGCCGATAAATGTACTTCGACAGTAACCATAGGGGCTACTATTCCCTGCTGAGCACGCGTATATACTTTCGCTAGTGACATATACTCTCCTAGTCGAGGATCGCCTCATAAACAATCATGATCTGATAAATACTTTCAAGTTGACCTGCACCACGCTATATTAGATTGATCGGCAGCACCATCGGCAACTGTCGTATATCCCCCGCTAATTAATAATCACTAAAGGTCCGCACTTTTTCACTCTCTGATGTCCAAGATTATAACTCAACGAATACAATGAAGGTAAACTATGAAAATTTTTGGTAAATTCGCGTTCTTTTTCACGGCGCTAGCTATTCTCTCCGCTTGCGCCAGCAATTTAACCGGTGAAAACTACTCGGCTTCTGAAGCCAAAAAAGTACAGAGCGTCAACTTTGGAGAAGTCATTGCAGAGCGTCCGGTAGTCATCGATGGACGAGAAAATGGTATATTAGGTACCGCCGCCGGTGGCATCTTAGGTGGCGTGATTGCCAGCAATATTGGCGGTGGATCAGGTAAGGACATCGCCACGGGCATCGGCGCTATTATCGGCGGTATTCTAGGGCAACAGGTTGAGGAAAAAGCCACCCGTAAGCAGGGCCAAGAAATTACCATTCAATTGGATTCTGGTGAGACAATTTCTATTGTGCAGCAAATAGACCAAGCCAATTTCTTTGCGGTTAACGACAGAGTTAAAGTATTACAGCAGGGCAATACTGCTCGGGTTAGTTACTAATAATACCTTGGAGAGAACAGAGGGTTTTAAACCCTCTTTTTTCATCCAAATTAGCCAACTGCAGCTACATTCAGTCTAGATTATTAGCGGCGATAAACGCCTCTAAAGCTGCAATCCTTAACGCTCCCACTTGCATTCCCATCAACTCTCCACTGGGGCTATACAATAAATAGCTCGGTGTGCCACGAAAATCTTCGCCGGTTATCTGATAATAATCAGCGGCTAATAGCCTCAGTTCTCCAATATAACTCGGAAATCCCATGCCGCTGCGCTGCATAAACTGCCGCGCCTTGCTTTTATGGACCTGCCCATCGATGCTAATACCCAATACCTGAGCATCTAGATCGCGGTGCTGTTGATGAAACTGGGTCAATAGCGGTGTCTCTTGCAAACAGACAGCACAACTGTGACTCCAAAAAACCACCACTGTCCACTTTCCAGCACCTATATGCTGTGCAAGGGTGGCTTGCCTACCATTAAAATCTTTAAACTCCATGGCGAATGCCGGAAAACTGGCGCACCACCAGAGCAGTATTATCCCTGTGCATGTTGTTAGCTTCACGATGAACGACCTTATCTTATTTTTCCTATTGTTTTGAGGGCTAGTTTAGCGTGGAGTTCCGCAAAGATGCTTGGATTACCGGTATTTTAGTTTTTTAATATTCGCGGCGACGGTTGCTATTTCGGCGCTAGATGACGATGTTGGATAATAGAGCAGCTTTTCTAAATCTGCTGCAATCGAGCGCAGTGCTACCGCTAGAGAAGGCTGCTCAATGGCAGCGCGCGATAAAAACCTGCTCAACGTTTCTTGCGGTTCTCTGTGCAGCTGCAATTTAGCCATTTTTTTATCGAGCTTATGGCACAGCTTAATAACTGGATCCGTCTGTCTAGTGCCGCTTTTGCGGCTACTTTTAATCATTAATGGAGCGATAACCAGCCCGAGTACTAATAATATTAACAGGCCTATTCGCCAACTATCGACTGCGCCTAACAACTTCTTGACGAATTGAAATTGCAACTGGCTATTATAGCCCAGTACCCATCGATGCCACTGGTAATTTAAACCATCCCACTGTAATTGCCAGTTGCGCACCCATGAATTTTTTCTAAACAGAGCTGCGATATCTTGCGCGCGCCCATCCAGCAACAGAAACTCAGATGTGCCACGGCTAATGCGCTCTGGCGCGACCACCGCGGTCGGGTCCCATCTCACCCATCCTGATTGCTCATCCCAAAATTCTACCCATGCATGAGCTTGTGCCTGGGTTACCAATAAATATTGATGGTCTGTACTCCACTGCCCTCCCTGATAACCAGTGGCGATTCTGGCAGGGACCCCTGCGGCGCGTAACAAAAATGCGCTGCTGCTGGCAAAATGCTCACAATAGCCGCGCTTAGTATTAAATAGAAAATCGTCTATCGGGTTCTCGGTGGAGAGCTTGCCAGGGGATAAAGTGTAACTAAAGCCATGTTGGTACTGCTCGGTTAGGAAATCTATAATATTTTGGGTTGAGCCAAGTCGCTGCTTAAGCTGCTGAGCAAAAGCGCGGGTTTGAGGATTGCCCGCACCCGGCAATTGCGTATACCGTAAATACTGCTCATGCCCGAGCGGTGTATTATCGATAAAATCGGCAGCGCTGGTGACCTCATACTGAAAACGACGCTGTAGCGGACTATGTCGGCTAAGACTATAATCTTGCCCTTGTACAATCTCCCGATTGCGTACTATAGGGGTAGATAAACTATACAGCCAAGGTCGACCAGTGGCCTCTTGCATAATCTGATAACGGTAGAGAGGGCCAGCAGTGCGCTCAGTGACTTTTTGTAATTTATTGCGCAGCTTATCACTCAGTGGTGCAGCCTCGGGTACACGCCGCCAAGTTTTACCATCGAATGCGGCTAAACTCATTCCTCGCCAGTACATTTGCGAGACTGATGGCTGTGCCGAAGAGCTAAAGGTAATACGCATCGCCACCGAAAAATCTTGATTTAATTGCCCTATATCTCCCGCTGTTAAACTATCCGTCACACCGGTTTTAGCCACGTTACTATTGATTGGTACTGTCCATATACTGCCTATTCTGGGCATGACAATAAACAAGATGATCGCGATTGGTAGCGCCTGTAAAAAAATAATGGTGACCTTGAGGATGGATGCTAACAAGCGTTGTTTAACGCTCTGTGCGCTCTCAGAGTTTATAAACATCTGCAACAGCGCTGTATGCAATATCAACAGCGAACACAAGGTATACCCAAAGCTCAAGACACTATTGTAAAACAACAACTGACACGCACTGATCAAACAGCCGAGAAAAACCATCAGCAGGTAATCTCGGCGAGTTTCAAGCTCAATTAATTTAAGTGAGCTGGCCAGCACTAATAAGCCAACAAAGCCCTGCAGGGAAAATATACTGCCAATACTGACGCTCAGTAACATGACACTGACGGTCACCACCAGTAATTTTATCCACTTACCTTGCCTCGCTAAGTGCTGTGGGTAAATAAGTCGCCAGAGATAGATTGCAATGACGAAAGGTAATAGCCAGCCGGGAAGCTCCGCCCACAAGGGTATGATCGCCATCGCCAATCCGCCACCCAACCAGTACCATTGATTATTTTTTTGCCTGGCGATAAGCATTAGCTGTTCAACCGTTCTGGCAACGCTCGCTCTTCACACAGCGCCAGGGCTGTCAGTACCTGTTGTAGGTGGCTAGCGCCACTCGAGGCTTCGATATAGACTTGAGGTAAGGTTAAACTATAGCTGCGATCTTGCTCACTTAAGCGTAGTGCTGCAAAACATAAATGTTGTAATTTTTGTTCACAACCAGCAGCAGGGTATTGATCCCAGCGTAGCGAAGTATTTGCTTGCGGAGTATTCAGGCTGTTTTTACGGTACAAGATATCTGAACGTGCATAGTGCTTCCAGGCAATGTTTTTGATTGATTCGCCCTGCTGATAGCGCTGTAAATTATCAAACTCAACCGTATCAGCTCGTCGACGGTACTGTGTAGCATTAGCTGCTGCCTCTGCGTCTGCTTCAAATCCGCTTTCTATCGGACTGGCAGCAACTGCCTGTGGATAAACCACCACCTGCAAATCCAATGGCAACAGACACCAACAGCGTAACAAGCCAAGCGGATAATAACTGCGCAATTCTAAGCGCGGCACCTGTATCTTACCTCGCACGGTAGTTTTAAACGCTAAAGTAGCAGCTATTTCACCTTTACCTCCCCACTCTATAGGGGCGATAGGCGCGCCCCTCCAGCCTATTTTTATCCCCTGATAGCGCCCCTGTTGCGCGCTTTCAAAACACAGCGGAATAATCGCTATCTCTCCACAAAAAACCGCCGCGCTCGGTGCGACACTCACGGTTAACCCCTGCAAATTAACATAGCTATGAAAAATACTCACCAGCATAATACTAATCAACAGATAGCTCAGTGCCAAGATTAAGTTATTTTGGTAATTAGTGCCCAGCAGCCACAACAGCATGATAAAGAGCAGGTAGCACAAACCTAGCAGTGAGGGAAAGATGAATAAATTTTTGTGCGTCAGTTGGTGACGTTTTTTTAATGTCTTACGCTTGGACAAGAGCAAGTTGATGAAACGGGCATTCCAATTCTCTGTGTGTATTGGCATAACACTCTCAACAGCGGCTAGGAGTAGATAACATCCACTTGTGTCAAAATATGATCGGCGACAGCCTCCTGGGCTTTAACCGCACCAGTGGCACTTATTCTATGGGCTATCACAGCGGGAAAAACTTGCTGTATATCTTCAGGTAATAAATAGTCTCGGTGTTCTATCAGTGCCCACGCCTTAGCAGCACTTAATAATGCGAGTGAACCCCTAGGTGAAATACCGCATCCAATACTCTCATTGTCACGACTGTAGGAAATGAGGCGCTGCACATAATCCAGTAGAGCGTCGCTCACTGATACTTGACTCGCTTGATATTGGAGTGTTTCGAGTTGCTCAACATTGATAATGGCAGAGAGCTTATTAGCCCGTGCACGATGGCCTTTGGTTGCAGTGCCAAGTCGCTGTAATATAATTCGCTCAGCCGCTGCATTTGGGTAACCTAACTCGATGCGCATTAAAAACCGATCGAGTTGCGATTCAGGTAGCGGGTAAGTACCACTGTGGCTAGAGGGATTTTGCGTCGCGATGACAAAAAAGGGCTCGGGCAGCGGTCGAGTTTTGCCATCAATGCTCACCTGCTGCTCTTCCATCGCTTCAAGTAAGGCACTTTGTGTTTTTGGAGTGGTGCGATTAATTTCATCCGCTAGCAGTAACTGGGTAAAGATCGGCCCCTGCTGAAAGCTAAAGCTACTCTCTTGTCGATTAAAGATGGATACTCCCAATAAGTCTGCCGGCAGTAAATCACTGGTAAATTGGACGCGGTTATAAGCCAACCCCAACACCTCGGCGAAGGCCTGTGCCAAGGTGGTTTTCCCCATCCCCGGTAGGTCTTCTATCAACAGATGTCCCCTGGCGAGAAGGCAGCAGATGACTAATTTTATCTTAGCTTGCTTGCCGAGTAATACCTCGCTGACACTCGCTTCTATTTGCTCGAGCAAATTTACATTCACCCGCGTCTCCCTCTCGACAATATTCAAGTCTTACTCCCTTAATTTAGTCTCATCAGCTGCGGTCAGTGCCTGCCTAGCACCTCGGTTAGTTGATCAATGGGTAGCGGCTTGCCAAACAGATAACCCTGTCCAATATCACAGCCTTGTTCCAGCAAAAATTGGCGCTGACTATTAGTTTCTATTCCCTCGGCCACTACTTTTAAATTGAGACTATGCGCCATAGAAATAATAGCAGATGTTATCTTCATATCTCCCTCACTCTCTGGGATATCTTTAATAAAAGTTCTATCTACTTTAAGGACGTCGATCGGTAAATTTTTCAAATAGGCAAAGGAGGAGAAACCCGTACCAAAATCATCAATGGCGACACTCAGCCCCAGTTGCTGGATTTTATTGAGAGTGTGGATAGCAGTATCAACATCTTCCATCAGTAGCGATTCCGTGATTTCCACTTCTAATAGATTAGGCTCTATATCATTATCACGCATAGATTTAGCCATCACTCCCAGTAGCGAGGGGTCGCGAAATTGACGTAGCGAAATATTAATAGCACAGGAAATATCTGCATAACCCAATTCTCGCAATTTTTTCATATTGCGACATGCCTCGGCAAATACCCAGTTACCCAGCGGCACTATAAAACCGGTATCTTCGGCAATTGAAATGAAATCAACGGGAGGTACAATTCCTAACTCAGGATGCTCCCAGCGAACCAATGCCTCCACCCCGATAATTTTCTGTGCTTGCAAATCCACTTTAGGCTGGAAATTAAGAATAAATTGACCTTGACGCAGTGCCTCGGGCATCTCTTTGGAAAAGCGAATATAGCGCTGCACTTGCTCATTGAGCTGCTCGGTAAAGTGTCGATATTGGTTGCGCCCCATCTCCTTGGCTTGATACATTGCCAAATCCGCATTTTTTAAAATGACATCCGGTAAATTTCCGTCCTTAGGTAGCCAGGCGAGTCCGATACTGGTATTAATTTGAATCGCATAACCTTCTATAATATAAGGCTGGGCAATAATGCCTAACAAATGTTTGGCAATACGCTCTACTTCCATGACATTTTTAACCGGATTGATCAGCATGGCAAATTCATCGCCGCCCAATCTGGCTATAATAGCGCCCTCGGGTAGGTTTTGCGTGAGGCGACTAGCCACCGCGATGAGCAATTTATCACCGACAGAATGACCTTGAGCGTCATTAATACTCTTAAAATTATCCAAATCAAACAGCATTACGACTGCGGGTGCGTCAATAACATCGGCGCGAAAGAGCCGCTTTAACTCGCTATAAAATAAGCGGCGGTTAGGCAGTCCAGTTAATCCATCATAGAGCGCCAATTGCTTCACTTTTTCTTTGGCGTCTTTCAATTCTGAAATATCTTCTACCAAAATCACAAAGTGGGTCAGTTCATCGTAGTCATTATAAATAGGAGAAATAACCACGTTAGACCAATAAAAACTGCCATCTTTGCGAATATTTTCTAAATCTCCTCGCCAGCTTTTACCCGCGAGAATATCTTTCCACATACTGTCATATTGCTTTTCGGTTAGGCAGTCCCTGGACAACATCACCGCTGGCGCACCCACTAACGCCATCTTTTCGAACCCGCTGCTCTGCGTATACTTTGGATTAATGTATTCGACAGTGCCTATCACATCCGTGATCATCACCCCATAATTACTCGCAGTGATCGCACTGGTGAATTTTTTGAGTAAAGATTCTACTTCTTTGAGCGCGGAAACATCTTGGCAAGTGCCCACCAGTTTCAATCCGCCATCTTTTTTTCGGTGCACTTTGGCAGTTAAACATAAATGCTTAATGTTACCTTCCAGAGAAATCCTAAATTTACTACAAATTTCAGCGCCCACTTGTAACTGGCTGCGAAATTGGGTCAATAATATTTTTTTATCTGAAGAATGTACCTGTTGTAAAAATGTCTCAACGCTGTCGTTTTGATTCTCTTCTTTGAGGCCCAGAATTTCGATTAAGCTGACTGAATACCACATGCGGTTTTCTGCCACGGACCACTCCCAACTGCCTACATTCGCCACTTTATGGGAATTATGTAAGCGTTGTTCTAGCACTTTTTTGGTAGCTAGTAGTACTTGGAAATTGTGTTCAATTATTTTTTTAGCGGCTACTTTATCGTCTATTTTACTCTGTAGCGCCTGCAGAGAGTGTCGGGTTATTTCGAGGCTATCAATTAATTCGGCCAAACGCGACCTAGGAAAAAAACGGGGAAAAGGTTGCGCAAGATCTCCCTTTTCCAGCGCTCTAGCCGCTGCCGTTAGCTGCTCTAAACAGTCGAGAGAAATAGCGCGACGTCGCCAAATAAAGAACATCACCAGACTAAAAAAAGTAATTATTAGCAACTCGAAAACTCGATAAATGGTGCGCTGCTCACTAAGCACTTGTGTCGGACTAAACCACAAACCATAGGCGTAATTAGACAGGGGGAGACGCTGCAACAATAATTGTAATTGCATGTCACTCTGAGCTTTGTGCCGCAAATCTTGTTCGGGAGCAAAAACGATGTTCTGCCAGCCCTGAGATTGCTGGTGTGCCTGCACGTTCATTTTCTCTAACAATGCAGTTCTCTGTTGGTCCGAGGGCAGTGTGTCCGCCAGCCGACTGGATACCTGTAATACATACTGAAACTGATTGATTTTATTATTCAATGTCGCTTCTAATATATTAGGCAGCCAAATAAACTCCATTAATGAAATGACTAACACGACCACTATCAGCCAGACCTGAAAGATAAAAGTTAATGCAAATTTCCCTATTCTCTTGCCGACATCCCCTTCTTGAACCTTAGTACTCAAACAATCACCCAAACTGCTAAATTAAACTATTTCGCTAAATACAGTCTAACATTGAGGAAAAAAAAACACCCACATTTCATATCATTTATAGAATTATTCACCGTTTTTATCTGGATGCATACGACCGCAGAGTGACATATTTAAAAACTGTAATTTCTATGATTTTCAATTATATGGCTTTCATTACTTGATCAGCCCAGTTAATGCTGTGTCGATAAGCCATCTGATAAAAAGCACTCCCCAAAGAGCCACGCACGGCATTAAATTCACCGAGCTGGTAATGTTTTACGTCTGACAAAACTTCACCCATCTGCCCTTTGTGTTCTAGAATAGCGTCCGATATTTGTTCTGTCAGCGGCATTTGGCCAAGTAGTTCCTCCATTTCTATATTCAACAATGCATCTAGTTGCGAGAGTAGACCCACCATAAAATAACTAATCGAATCTGCCTCCCCGAGAATTTCGGAGAGTAACTCGCACATTCGACCTCGCACTAACATATTGTTGATCAAGTCCACAGGGGCCTTGCCATCACTGGTGGTCATGAAAATGACAATCCAGCGTTTAATTTGATTCATGCCCAAGATACCGATTGCATGTGACAGGGAGGTGATTTCTTTCGGGGAACTAAACGCGGCAGAATTGACTACCTTGAGAATTTTAAAGGTTAAACCAGGATCGTTTAAAGCCAGCTCTTCAATACTTTTAGCGGTGGCGTGAGGTTTATCTATTTCAGCTAATAGCTGTAGTAAAACCATTTTATTAGCGGTGATTTTGCGCCCTTTTGCCGTGGCAGGCTGACTGAGAAAAAAACCTTGGTAAAGGGAAAAACCCATGTCTACACAGTTTATATACTGTTCTTTAGATTCTACTTTATCGGCCAGCAACTCTAGGTGAAAGGGCTTTAAGTGACGGATAAGACTGGGGAGTTTATCCATGCCGATACGTCGGACATCCAATTTAAGAATGTGTACTATATTTAACAACACATCTAAGCGTCGATCATTAGGATCGTAATCTGCCAGAGCCAATCTCACACCTTGCTTACCCAACTCTCTTAATTTATCAATCAATTCAGCAGATATATGTGAACGGCCCAATATCTCGAGCACAAAGCGACCTTTTGGCAGTGCTGGCAGTTTATCACTAAGTAACAATTCGTCAGTCACTTTTATAAAACAGGGCACCGTTTTTACCACGCCATCGATCAACACATTTGAATAATTATTGGCAATGACTTCAAAAGTAGCAGCTTCATCTTTTATTTTAGGGTCATAAGCATTATCGGCATTTCTAAATAATAATTCATAGTAGGCAACGTCTCTATTTTTAGTGTAAATAGATTGTCTGGCAAAAAGAATATCCGTTCCCTGTTCATCACTGGGCACAATTGTTTGACTTAGCACTGCTCACTCCACCTATATAACGTTTATCCTCAAAAACTGTAGCCTGAAGCAGGTTGCATTCAATTTCTGATTAGAGGATATAGAATAAAACTAACCGTTAGTACGCAATTTTCTTTAAAACTCATGACTTTGCACATAATAACAGTAATTATGATCGCTTCAATTTTACCTTAAATTTTAACTATCTGTCGGCCCATTTTCAGCAGCGCTTTGTGCACCCATCAAGAACAGACAAAAACATCAATTCCCAGTGGTTGTAATAATTGATCTATCTCATCGGGCACTGGTTTATCGGTCACCAGCGCATCTATTTGTGAGATATTGGCCTGTTTCACCATCGCGCTGCGACCGAATTTTGAATGGTCTGCGCTGAGTATGATTTTACTGGAATTGGCAATAATGGCCTGGGCGACTTTTACTTCACGAAAGTCAAAATCAAGTAACGATCCATCACTGCCTATGCCACTAATACCAATGATCCCAATGTCCATGTTAAATTGACTGATAAAATCACAAGTCGCTTCACCGACAATACCCCCATCCCTATGACGTACTTCACCGGCGGCAATAATCACTTGAAAGTCCTCATTGGCTGATAAAATTGAAGCCACATGAATATTATTAGTCACCACCCGCAGTCCTCGATGCTGCAACAGTGCTCGCGCCACCATTTCGGTGCTGGTGCCGATATTAATAAATAGTGAAGCGCCATTAGGTACCATTTTCGCCACTTGCATGGCCATCGCCTTTTTAGCCGCTAAATGATTGATTTTTCTGCTTTGATAATCTTCATTCTCTGTGCTAGATTCTCTTTCAGCACCGCCGTGATGGCGACGTATTTTCCCTGCATCAGCCATGCAATTTAAATCCCGGCGGATTGTTTGAGGGGTCACTTGAAAGCGTTCCACGAGTTCATCAATACTGACAAAACCACTATCATTGATCAGGGTTAGAATTTTATTTTGTCGCTGTTGACTGGTCATGAAATCTCTTTTTAGTAAAAAAATGGCAGCATACGAGCATCTAGCACAGCCTAATTAGGTGTTGTTTACGACTATAGGCATACAGAGCATATCCTTTTGAGGATTTCCCTTTAGGTTATTGCCCAATCATCACAATAGCAAGGCGTCATATAATGAAATCGTACATTCTTTCAATCGATCAGGGAACCACCAGCTCAAGGGCAATTATATTTGATCAAGATGCTCAACTCATCAGTCGGCAACAGCAAGAATTTGAACAAATTTTTCCCAGTGATGGATGGGTGGAACATCGCCCGCAAGACATTTTAGATTCGACTCTGGCCACCTGTAGAGCCGTGCTTAAAAGCGCCAACCTAAGCGCGGCGAATATCAGCGCTATCGGCATTACCAATCAGCGCGAAACGACCATCGTATGGGATAAAGAAACCGGCGAATCCATCTATAATGCCATTGTCTGGCAAGACAGACGCACCCACCAGTACTGCTCAACTTTAGCGGAGCAAGGGCATGGGGAAATGATCACTGAGAAGACCGGTTTGTTGCTCGACGCCTACTTTTCCGCCAGCAAAATCAATTGGATATTGGATAATGTCGAGGGAGCAAGGGCCCGCGCCGAAGCGGGAGAACTGCTCTTTGGCACGGTAGACTGTTTTTTACTCTGGCACCTCACAGCGGGGGCCAGTCATGCAACAGACGCTACTAACGCCTCGCGCACTATGTTATTTAATATCCACAGCCAAGAGTGGGACAAGGAGTTGTTAACTCTTTTTAATATCCCGCCCGCTATGCTACCCGAAGTCAAAGATTGTGCCGCTGATTTCGGCACTACCGCCCGCGAAATTTTTGGCGAATCGATTCCTATCGCTGGTATCGCTGGAGACCAACAGGCAGCACTCTTTGGCCAGGCCTGTTTCGGTATTGGCATGGCTAAAAGTACTTACGGCACCGGTTGTTTCTTAATTATTAATACCGGAGATCAGGCAATTAAATCTAAGCACCGGCTACTCACCACGGTCGGTTATCGCCTCAATGGTGAGGTAAGTTATGCACTGGAGGGCAGTATTTTTATTGCAGGTGCGGCTATTCAATGGCTGCGTGATGGTTTGAAAATCATCACTGATGCCGGGGAAGTAGAAGACCTCGCCCGTCAAGCTAACAGTGATTCTCAAGTAGTCATGGTCCCGGCATTTACTGGTTTAGGTGCCCCGCACTGGGATCCTAATGCCCGGGGGGCTATTTTCGGTCTAACCAGAGACACCGGCATTGCCGACATCGTTGCAGCAGCCTTAAAAGCGGTCTGCTACCAAACCCAAGATTTAATTAGTGCGATAGAAGAGGATAATATAAAACTCGATACACTTTGTGTTGACGGGGGTATGGCGAACAATAATTGGATGTTGCAATTTTTGAGCGATTTAACCGCGGTCAAAGTGCAACGGCCCAAATTGGTTGAAACGACGGCACTTGGCGCAGCCTATTTAGCGGGACTACAAGTGGGTATTTTCCAATCCTTAGACGACATTAGTCAGCGCTGGCAGTGTCAGGCCGAGTTCAGCCCCAACTGGAGTGACGAACAACGCCTCAAGCATCAGCAACTCTGGCATCAATCTGTGGCGAAAGTGCTGACTTAATGATTTTTTGGCAACAGCTGGTAGCCTATGCTTGATCAGGAGAACTAGCTGCCAGCTAATGCCTGCCCAACAGATACGAGATCGTCGCGAGAAGGCTCAATGGTTTGAGATGCACGATACTCGAGCTGGGTATTTGATCATGCAAAATAATCACAGCTGGTAGCGAGTAGGTCGAGTTAGCGGGGCCTGTGCACTAGGCAGCTGATTCTAGCCCTAACTAATCATCTATCTCAGGGACCGAGCGAGCGCTAATTCGTTATTATGAGTGGATGGTTATGACTCGGGTGTGCAATCACTGTGCCATCAATCCCATAAAGTTCGCCAATGCGGTGCTGGCTTAATATTTCACGCACAGACCCTTGAGCGACTACCGTAGCGGTACTCAAATATTGCCGCTCAATGATCGCACCATCAATATCTAAACCAACATTATTACCCATGACTAGCCAATCACCCTGCCCTGCTTAACAGAAGTGGCTGCATTAGAGATTGAAAATATACGGTTAAAATCGGTAATTTTGCTGCGGCAATCAGCAGAGAATAATTTTTTGAGCTGGGTTAATGCGCTGCTTGCAGTTCCAGCGCAATAGCTCGCATTTGTATCAAGCGCTGTTTCTTCGCCATCGGTAACCACCAAGTCGAGTTGTGATGCTGGGTCCAACTCTATGTTAAATCCCAGTTGAGAGCCAGTCAGCCGACGCATTAAGCGGATAGAGGGCCCTGTGTGATCAAGCATGATATTATGGTATTGCTGATCGGCAGAAAAGATCATGATCACTTTGTTGATCAGAGTACCAACGCTCGCAATATTAAGCCCCGAGCCGTCACCCCCAGAGCTATTATTTAGTTAAAATTAATTTCCCGTTGCGGGTGATACGCAGCACATAACGCTGTTTACTGTGGATAAGGATTAATTCATTTTTACCTTGCATCAAATCTACAACGCTGATGCTTTTAGCTTCGACGATATTTGTAGTAGTTATGATCGACATAAAAAATTCCGTTAATCTAAATGATAATGATTTGTATTTAATCATTGATCAATTAACTGTTCAAGCTTTTTTACTACTAAACCACTATAATTTTATCTTTTTCTCAGACTGAGCTTAAGGCCAACTGCGCCATTAGATTATTCAGTTCAATACCCAGTGCTTGAGCAAAGTCCAATCAGCCAGCGGATACTGCTACTGATTGCCAGCGATAGTTGTAACTGGATAGTAGCAGACTCGTTTTAGCCACAGCTTTAAGAGCTGTATCATAAGTTAACTGCCAGCGCTGCTATGCATTTTTTAGTAAACCTGCACAAACATTGCTTTAAATGTACCAGTGACAAGCTCGCCATCCCAGACGGGCTTGTCACTTTAGTCAAATAATGGCTTAGGTGAGTAAAGTGCCACCTTCCACATCGACAATAGTGCCGGTGGTATAAGTGTTCGTCATGGCAAATATAACGCCGTGTGCCACCTCTGCAGCTTGACCGGCACGAGCCATGGGAATATGAGCCGTCATATCAGCCAGTTTTTGCTGCTTTTCTTCACCCATCACATCCCACATGGCGGTATTAATCAGACCAGGCGAGACACCATTGATGCGCTTGGGCGCTATTTCTACGGAAAGTGCTTTAATAAAAGCCTCTACCGCTCCGCCGGTACAACTCAGCGATGACATGCCCGGCTTATACTTACGGGCTGGAGTACCTGTGACTAAGGTAATAGAACCCGTTGCTTTGACAAAGGACTCGCCGTTTCTAACCACTTTAGTGTAGCCCCAAAATTTTTGGAAAGCGGCGGCAAACTGCTCCTCTGTCTGCTCAGTAAAAGGCGCGATCGTGCGCTCGGCACCTGTCGCTGCCGATACTAGATAGTCTATTTCGCCCGCCTCTGCAAACAGCGCCAGTAAGCTGGCATCATCATGAGTATCAGCGAGGCGAAAATTGACCTGATCAGCACACTGAAGTTTAGCTTTCTCGATGTTCTCTGAACTCCTGCCGGCTGCATATACTGTCGCTCCCATCTCGGATGCAGCTTGCACAACCGCGAGGCCTATACCCGACGTCCCGCCAATGACGACCACCACTTTATTTTGTAAATCTTGCATATATCACTCCAGCGATTTTATTAATTATCAAATCAGTGCAAGGTATTTTGCAATACGCTGCGGCTATTTTGCAACAGAGTACAGAAATTCTGTCTCTGTGTACCTATTATCCAATTTTTTATCCTTGCTATATACGCCCAGGTTAGCACTGCTGGTCACGGCAAACCTTCGCTTCAAGCAAACCTTCATCAGGCTTTATAAGACCCACATTACGGTTTGCCGCTTCAATTGCGCGTGCATGACAATGCCAGCAGCCTACACTTTGCCAAACATCAGAGCGAACAGGCATTACAGCTCATTCTCTAGTCATCGTGGAAAATTTAACTCTGTCTCTTTAAAAGTACATAATTCTTCAATCATTGTAGATTTTAACCTATAAAACAGGTACTAATGTGCTGCTAAAACGACTGTCCCAGTATTTTTTAAATTTCAGTAATACTGCTGATTTCAGCTGATATTGATTTATGCACTTTCCAAGAGGCTGCCAAGCAGATGAACCATTTGTCCCAAAACCGAGAAGTAAAGTTTTCTAGTGATCAACAATTAGTTTCCATGACAGATTTAAAGGGTAAAATTATTTATGTCAATGATGACTTTTGCCTAATAAGCGGCTTTACCCGCGAGGAACTGCTCGGCCAAAACCATAACATCGTGCGCCATCAAGACATGCCAAAAGCAGCCTTTATGGATTTATGGAGTAAGCTTGGTCAGGGACAAGCGTGGCGTGGGTTGATTAAAAACCGCTGTAAAAATGGTGATTATTATTGGGTTGATGCCTACGTTACCCCACTGTATGAAAAGGGTCGTATCACGGGTTATCAATCGGTCAGAGTGAATCCCGACCGGGCACATTGTCAAAATGCCAGCGCATTATACACCGATTTAAACAACCAAAAGAGCAGTACTGACTTTCACGCGAATTCCAGCTTAAAATATACGCTGTTTAGCTTTTTACTCGTACTATCAATCGGTTCTCAACTGTATCTTGGTAGCGATTTTATAGCTATCGTTATTCAATTGCTGTTTATCCTTAGTATCTTCGCTATTTTTAGTGAAGAACTATTTACCTTTCCCCGCTATGTTAAAGAACTCGCCAGTCGAATCGACAGCCCCTCCAGATTGATCATCTGTGGTAGAGGTTATACGGCTATCGCCCGCTATCAAGTGGAACTACTGCAGTCTAGAATTACCACCGTGCTCGGCAGAGGGCTTGATATAGGGGTTCAATTAGCCTCCATCTCTCAGCAGTTAAATAGCTCCGCAGGCCAATCCCTTGCAGGAATAGAACAAGAAAAACAAAACATCAGCGATCTACTGGGGTCCATTACTGAATTAAACCAAAGTATCCATAGCGTCAATAGCAATACTGCGGTGACCCATGAGCAAGTGGAAAACGTCTACACTGAGTGCCAAAAGGCCACTGAAATAATACAGACCACCCAACAACAAATTCAAAACTTATCAGAGAACGTCGGCGATGCGTCTAAAACAGCCCAAGTCATGATAAAAAACGCCAACGATATTGATCAGACGATGGAGGAGATCAATGGCATTGCCTCGCAAACAAACTTACTGGCACTTAACGCTGCTATCGAGGCTGCGAGGGCCGGGGAACAAGGTCGAGGTTTTGCGGTAGTTGCTGACGAAGTTCGTAATTTGTCTAAACGTACCCAACATGCCGCCAGTAACATTCAAGAATCGATACAACAGCTGCAAGAAGTACTCGGTGGTTTTAGTATCAGCATGGAACAGAGCAAAACTCAAACTCAACACTGTGCCGATGCCAGCCAGCTGACTCGTGAATCAATCGACAACATCACCAACCTGATGAGTCAAGTCAGTAGCATGACGTTGGAAATAAGTTCGGCTACGGAGCAACAACAGGAAGTGGCCAACCAATTTACCCTGACGCTCAATGAAATAGATGAAATTTCCAAGCAAAACTCACAGCTATCTCTGGTGGTTAAAGACAATGGTGACGCCATTGAGAGCAAAACACTGATGATCAAAGAGCTTAGCAATACCTTTAAATAACCCCATGCGCGACAATTTCAGACGAAATTGATAGGCTTGGCTTTCAACAAACTGTTTAATACGTTTTACCTTGGCAGACAATGCACTGGCAAGGTATTAGGTAAATAGAGACGATGGAGTGGTAGATGTTAAATGAGCACCAGCTAGCCAGTTATCACCAGGATGGTTTTTGCGTGATCCCAAATTTTAAAGACCTGCAACAGTGCCAAGATCTACAGTACCGCGCCGAGCAAATCGTCGCCGATGCAGCCGTCGAAGATATCTCCATTTTCACCACCACTGAGCAGCAGCGAAATGCTGATGACTACTTCTTAAGCTCTGGCGACAAGATTCGCTGCTTCTTCGAAGAGGAGGCCATCGATGACCAGAGAAAATTGAAAATTGATAAAAAGTTGGCGATCAATAAACTCGGGCATGCCATGCATCAGTATGATCCGGTTTTCAGTCGCTTTAGCTGTGATCTAAAACTGCAGCAAATTTGCCGACAAATAGGTTTTACTGATCCGCGTTTACTGCAGAGTATGTATATTTTTAAGCAGCCGCGTATTGGTGGAGAGGTCAATATTCATCAAGACTCGACCTTTCTCTACACCGACCCATTAAGCGTTGTAGGCTTTTGGTTTGCCCTGGAAGATGCAACCCTGGAGAATGGTTGTCTCTGGGGATTAGCTGGCGGACACAAAACTCCTCTTGAAAAAATAATGAAACGCAAGTCAGATGATATGGGTATCGAATTCGAAAATTTAAAAGACAATCGATATCTTGCTGATGACTTTACTCCCCTGCCGGTAAAAGCAGGCACTTTGATTATGTTTGACGGTCGCTTCCCACACTTTTCCAAAGCCAACCGTTCCGATAAAACTCGTCACGCCTACACCTTGCACATTATCGAAGGCAGTGCTCATTACCCAGAGTTCAATTGGTTACAGCGAGAGGACAAACAACCTTTCCCCAGCTTTGACTCTTTGTTAAGCGCACTACAAAACCCACTGTAAGTAGAGCCTAAGCTTAGACACACCCATTCATTTTGTAGTTGATAATATTATGTCTCTGACGTTGATGTCGCTGTTTATCCCCACTTTCTTTTTTGTCTCTATCACTCCTGGGATGGGCATGATTTTGGCGCTGACCTTAGGCATGTCAATTGGCGTGCGTCAAACGATGTATATGATGCTCGGCGAATTAATAGGTGTTGCGATAGTGGCAATTTCCGCGGCCCTCGGCGTGGCGGCTTTAATGTTGCAACTACCACAGGCATTTATTGTGCTCAAGTTGGTGGGTGGCTCTTATTTGATCTGGCTGGGGTACCAAATGTGGTGCTCCAGAGGGAAACTAGTACTCAGCGACAGCACCGGCCAAAGACCACCTACGGCCCCCAAACAACTGGCTATTAATGGCTTTGTCACCGCGATTGCCAATCCTAAAGCCTGGGCTTTTTTTATAACCTTACTGCCATCTTTCCTCATTACCGAGCAACCTTTAGCCGCCCAATTATCGGTGATGATTGCCATCATTCTATGTTTAGAGTTTAGCTGTTTGATGCTCTACGCATCCGGCGGTCAAGCGCTGCGTCACCTACTTCTCAACAAAAACAATGTAAAGTTACTCAATCGTATCTCGGGTACCTTAATGATTGCGGTCGGGTGTTGGTTGGCGCTTAGCTAGCGCCTATCCAGCAACAGCGGTCTACTGCGTAGGTCCCGTGTCTGGCTGAATACTCCCTATGCACCAAGCAAGTACCGGCCAAGATTCTAGCCAATAACAATTTCTCTCTAATTACATTCACCTAGGCGCATAGTTCTGCTACTCTGTAGCTGTGGTGCCAGGAATAACTACCTGACTATGCTCAGACCAACCTAGTGTAGTTTTTTGTCATTTCCAATGTATGGGAAGACACAAAAGGTTAAATGGGAAGTGAGACAATTGTGCATGCAATTACGCCTTCGCTGCCCCCGCAACGGTATGGTTCGTCAACACTGTTAAAGATTGCGAACAAGAGCCCGGAACCAGCCACAGAAAAAAACACGGCTTGACCAAATCAACTACTTTATCTGTACACGGGGATGTGTACTGGAGATTTTTATGCAAAACGCACAACAAGTTACTACCCTTCACAGCTCTGACGTTTCAGTATCAGTTACCAAGCAAATATTAATTGCTCTCACCCTGGGCGTTTCCCTCGTCCTGTTTGTCGGTTTCGTCCCCATGGAAGTTGTGCATAACGCGGCACATGATGCCCGTCATGCGTTTGCCTTTCCCTGCCATTAACCTGGCGCGGCATGAACTAGTGTTTTCATAATTCGCAACCCTAAAACATTGCGATTCTAACGCTATACAACCTATCCTATACTGACTTTAAAGAGGTGGAGTAATGACTCTGCGCAATCTAATTTTGTCGGCGCTGCTGGTCGGCGTCATTTCGGGCCTGGGTTACGGCCTGTTTCAACAGTTACAAGTAAATCCTATAATTTATGCTGCGGAAGTATTTGAAGTCGCAGAGCCTGCTGCTGATCACCATACCGGTGATGCACAAGCAGCTCACAGCCACGCTCACTCAGAGGCTTGGGCCCCAGATGACGGTTTGCCCCGGATACTCTCGACCTTAGCGGCCAACATAAGTATTTCTTTTGCCTTTGCCCTGATCATGATTTCATTAATGGCGCTGCACAATCAAAAGTCGCGCAAACCAAAAGTCAATATTTACACAGGCATTGTCTGGGGACTCGCCGCCATGTTTTGTCTGTTTGGCGCACCCTCATTATTAGGTTTGCATCCAGAAATACCGGGCACCAATGCCGCGGCATTAGAGAACCGTCAACTCTGGTGGCTATTTTGTTCCATCACCAGCGCCATCGGCATTGCCGTGGTTTATTATGCACCTATAAAATTCAAGATAGCTGGACTAATACTGGCTGCATTACCTCATTTAATTGGCGCCCCGATGCCGACTGAACATGGTTTCGCCAATACTGATCCCATCGCTATACAGGCACTGACTGAGCTCAGTAGCCAGTTTTATCTGATGACTGCCATCGGCATGTTAATCTTATTTATCTCGATGGGTGCGCTGGCCAGCTTTAGCCTGACTAAATTTGTCGATCGGGCAGATTAACTCAGCTTAGGTGTTATTTGCAGATAACCTTATTCAGCTTTTCATCCTCTTCCAGCAAGAAGATGAAAAGCTGCTGGCACATCTACGCAGTCACAATCCAGTGGCTATACAAGATAACCAGTGGCACTTTCGCCTCGACGAACTGCACATTTGTTATCAGTATTATTATCCTTTACTCTCTGTAGATTACCTTACCTTTCGCAAAAAACTGTTTAACAGCCCAATCAATGAACGATTGAGAGCTATGGGTTGGTGTATCCAAATTGCTAAAAATACTGGCCATATTGATCAGAGCATTTACTATTTGTCGCCGTTAAACTCACTATCATAAAATTACTGATCGTCTAATAAAGCCAGTGCTTTTTCAATACTCAGCGGTTTATAAAACAAGAATCCCTGGGCTTGAGTCACCCCTAGTGCTATCAGCAAATCGCGCTGTTTTATGGTTTCAACCCCCTCGACTATTATCTCTTTATCCAATTTATTGATAATGGCCAACATTCCCTCCAGTAAGGTTAGGGATTTGGCATTTTCGACAATCTCTCCGACAAAACCTCGATCTATTTTAATGGTGTGCAGCGGTAGACGCAGCAAATAGGCGAGAGAGGAAAAGCCGGCACCGAAATCATCTAGCCCAATCTTAAATCCAGCATTATACAGGGCATGTATTCGCGCAATCGATTGTTCAGAATGAATTAAGGCATTCTCCGTCACTTCGATTTCAACCCTAGAAAATTCGATCTTATGCTCACTAAAAACCGCCATTAACTCGGCGACAAAAGTCTCGTGATTGAGTGATTTAGCGGAGATATTAAACGATACTGGCGCCTGCAACTGAGGATAGCTATTGAGCATGCGACACAGTGCTCTGGCAACATAGAGATCTAACTCATAATATATTCCAGACTTTTCTACCGCGGGAATAAACCCACCTGGGGGAACTAATCCTCGCTTGGGATGTTGCCAGCGAATCAGTGCCTCAAAACCAATCACCTGACTATTTCTGATATCCACCTTAGGCTGTAAGACCAAAAATAACTGTTCGCTGGTCAATCCCTCTCTAAAATCACTGAGCAGCTGCATATTTTGGTATGACTCTTGCTCATAAGACTCATTAAACACTTCTCCAGAGCCGCGCCAGTGATCTTTAGCCACGTGCAGTGCCATTTCGGCACGCCGCATCATAATATCTATATCATCGACATACTCTGTCTTATCCCCGCTGACCGACATACCAACCGTCAGCCCCATTCTTATCGATTGACCCTCAATATTCATCGCCTGTGCGCATTTTGTGGCAACCTCAGCAGCAGAGAGCTTTGAGTCAGCGACCAGTATCGCAAAGACATCCGAGTGCAACCTGCCGGTAATAGCGCCCTCGCCAAACAACTCTACTAGCACTGAAGCCATCTTTTTTAGGATCAAATTACCAAACTCATAACCTAGGGAGGTTATCACTTGATGAAAATAGTCTATATCTAATAAATAGAGGCACAAAACTTGCCTTTGTGACCTCATTTTAATCCCCGCTTGGTTTATAAATCCCGTGCGATTATTTAGCCCAGTCAATTTATCTTTAAATACTGCATGGCTCAAATGCGTATAATATTCAGAATTCTCCAGCCCGGTGGCGACATTCAGGCAAAATATTTGCAATATTTCTCGATCTAGGTGCTGCAAATGCTGCCCTTGTTCAGCAACTATCACCCCCTCCCAACCTGATGAGGTCGACAAGTACAAGCAGCCGAAGTCGTCTTCAAACACATGCCGCTTGGCCGCCAGGGCTTGTTTTGCCACTTGAAAAATGGGTAAATCCAAGCTTTCAAGATCTTTATCTTGATATTGAGTAAAGGAGTGAGATGCTGCGAAAACCGTCACACTTTTATCCATTTTTGTATAGATAAAAGGGCCATCTGAGGGGAATTTTGACACACAAAAAACACAGCCATAGGATAGGTCAAACAAGCTGCAAAATTGCAATAATACGGCGTTTGAAAAGTCCTTCACCGAGCGGTGCTGTAAAATATTACCGGCTGCGGTAATTAAGCTTCTTAAGCTATTTCTACTGCTATTGATAGATTGTAGTAAACTGAAATTACGCAAGCCAGTGGCAATCACAATAAATAATCTATTGCGAGTCAGCTCATTTTTGGTTCTATAAGAATTGATTGCATAGCGGGTAATAACATCTTCTTCGGGCACATCACCTGGCCGACCCGTACGGATAACGATCTGAATGAGTTTATTACCTAACTCATTGCGAATCCGATCAACCAACACTAAACCACTGTCCTCTCGCTCCATAATGACATCGATAAAGACCAGCGCCATCTCTGGCTGTTGTCTGATTAGCTCGTAGCCTTGCTCGCCACTATAGGCACTGAGAAATAACAATGGACGTCCATCGATTTCAACATCTTGCAAGGCAAAGCGAGTGGCCTGATGCACGAGAGGTTCATCATCGATGATGCCTATGATCCATGGTTCTGCCTGTTGATCATCAACCGATGTATCATCAACGGCTAAAAATGTATAATCAACATTACCATCAACCATATAATCCTCCTCATTTGAGACTGTTGAATCCGATAATTTTTCAATGTGAAAAATATTGGATAATTCCTCACTACAATATAGCAGCGATATTTTTAGTCTTCAATAATTCAACAATCAATTGATGAAATTTCGCTTTTAAAACAATATCAATGATAGGTTTTGACGATTACAGACAGAGCAACACCCCGTTTAACCATTACTCAACAGTAACCGCTCAAATATATTCAGATTCAATTAATTTCGATCTTTTTGATAGGACCTAAGCATAGACAACATCTGTTGCATTTGCTCACACATCAACCAGTGCTGTTGTTGTAATTGACTGGATTGTGATTTGAGTTGCAGCCGGGCTTTCGCTACGCGATTATTGTCGATTGGTTTATCTGAGGCCAAGACGGTAGACAATAGAGATTGGTACTCACGATATTTTTTTTGGTAGTGTTGAATGCTGTTGATCTGAAGTTTGAACAGCGTGTTCGCCTTGACTATTTTCAATCTTAAACTGTTATTATTAAGCTGTTTTAAATCTTCGATACCCGTCGCGTAAATTTGCAGGCAATCACTTTTCATTGAAAAGTCCAGCCGCAGCGCATTATCGGTAGCCGGCTTTTCTATGGCCTCACCATATGCCTGCTGATAGCTTTGTAACACCAGTTTAGTTTCAATCAGTAATAATTGGGCAAATACCTCGGATTTGGTATTTGTGGTTATCGCCGCAGATGGGGCCACCAATGAAGAGATCAGCAGCGGCTGTTTCTTTCGACACAGCAAGCCGATACACAGTCCTAATAAAAAAATAATAACCGCCAAGATCAACAATTCACTGCGAGCGGCGGATTCAATTATTTCATCACCCGTAAACCAGCGATTCAGGGTTAACCTGACACTCTGAAAAAAATCTGCTATATCCATCGATGATTGTTACCTCTTAACATCAACTGACACAGTATCCATATCAACCCAGTGAAAACTAAAAACTGACTAAAATTCTAGGCGAAAACACAGTCAGAGTGGCTCTAAATCACGCGCCCGCAACTCTGATAAATTGTAACTTTCTTGCATAGCATCCACTTGCTCTGGGTCAAAATTAGGATCTGATAATACGCAGTTTCTCCCGCAGACCATACGCGCTATGCCCTCGATTGTATCAATATGCCAAAGACGACCACCGGGTGTAGCGATAAAACCGTCTAAATCCTCCGCAATATCTGCCTCCATGTCATCCGTGGACGGTAATTCGGCATCGGCCTCTACAGAAAAAGCCCCATGAGTATGATACGAAGCGATAACATCAAAATCTGCGGCTGGCGCTTGCCCCATACAAGAGTTTTCTTGCCCCTGATGCGCCGCAGTGGCAATTAATTCGCCATTGTCTGCATAACCTATATAACCACAGTATTCCCGGTTATTTTTGAAGGTTGCCGGTTGAATACGGTTAAAGAGGTCCTTGATAAACCTCAATTCCTGCGCGTTAAGTGCTTCAGCCGTTGCGTTTTGATTGATCGTAAATAATAGTATAACGGTAATTAACCACTGCATCAGTTTACTCGTCGTATTGGGAATTAGGGAATTAATGAACATTATGCCTATCATTATCAATAATTTGAACTGCTGTGATGGCATCCCCACACCCTATTTATGCGATCCTCGCACCCTATTTATGCGATCCTCGCATCCTATTTATGCGATCCTCGCACCCTATTTATGCGATCCTCGCATCCTATTGATTCGGTTCAACCTGTAATTTAGCCGCTTGAATAGCGGCTATTGCCACTTGCTCATCGATACTTGACGATGCCCCTGATATGCCAATGGCACCCAGCAGCTGTCCATCGCTATAAATCAGCACCCCACCCGCCAGCGGAATAAATCCGCCATTGATGCCAGTGCTAATACAAGTCGCAAACATAGGCGGCAAGACCTCCTGCATCACCAACGCCTGCATTTCACTGCTGTTAAAGCCCATTGCCAGTGCAGCATTGGCTTTACCTTGCGCTATTTGCCCGCGCGCCGTACCACTGCCGTCAGCACTGGCAAAAGCTTTCAGGTGCCCGCCATTGTCTAAGATCGCAATACATAGCGGCGCAGTGGTGAACTGCTTAGCCAGCTTTATCGCCTGCTGCAATAGCTCCAGAGCCTGCTGCATTGATATGCCCCGATTGACCATCTCTACACTCCTCTAAGCGCAAGAGCCCACAGGCTCAGCATGAATTATTGGCATGGTTATTCCCACAATTGATGGACTCTCTCATCACTGGGGTGACAAGTGGCGCCTCTCTTCAGAGACGACCTGAATCGACCACTTAGTCTCACCACCCGCAGGGGGTTGAAAATATATCAACATGCAATTTTCAATTCTCTGCTGTGGATAAACTTGCAACAAATCGGTCAAGGCACTGTACACCCCACCGTGGGAGACAATCAGCGCCAACTCAGCATCCTGTAAAATATGGTTTATCCCCATCACAATCCTATGACTGAAATCAGCCCTAGTTTCTGCACCGGCTATGCTCAGCTCTCCATCTTTCCACTGCTGGTACCAAGGTCCTCTATGTCGACCATCGGCCTCACCGAGTGTCACCTCCCTAATACCTGCGGCAGTGGTAATTGGCAGAGATAATTTTGCAGTGACAATTTCTGCGGTCTCCAGTGCTCGGCTTAAATCACTGCTGTATATTTTTGTGATATTTCGCCCAGTCACTAACGCTCGGGCGGTATGGGCCTGTGTACGGCCGGTGGCATTGAGCGGGATATCCGCCTGCCCTTGCAAGCGCTTGGCAAGATTCCAATCGGTTTGTCCGTGACGTAGAAAATAAAAGGGCACTGGCTTTAACATAAATAATTTACTCTACAAAAGGCGCTGTACGGCAAAGCGCGAAATATCTAACTGCGGGGTACGTCCGCTAATCAAGTCAGCTACCAACTCAGCGGTCATTGGCGCACAGGTTAAACCTAAATGCTGATGGCCAAAGGCATACACTAGATTGGGGTTGTCAGGTGCGGTACAAATAACCGGTAAACTGTCCGCTAAAGTGGGCCTAAACCCCAACCAGTAACTGGCATTTTTGGTGTTCACTCCAGGCAGCATCTGCCGGGCATTCTTTTCTAAAGCGGCAACCCGACGCAGGTTTAACGGCGCATCTAACCCGGCAAACTCTACCACTCCGGCAAAGCGATAACCGCTGCGCATCGGAGTGACAAAAAATTTTAAATCACCATCCATGATGGGTCGGGAAATGTTTAACTGTGGCTCTGGACAGTGAACATGATAACCACGCTCTGTCTCAAGCGGGATATCCACGCCAGTCAATTTAATCAGTTTGGCGGAAAAAGCCCCCGCTGCGATCACCAATTTGTCACTATTAAGTATCTCTGAGTCAATTGTTACCTGACATCGATGATGCAACTGGCCAATATCAAGCACCTCCCCTTGGACATATTTGCCACCGATGGCACAGAATTTATTGAACAGCGCACTGACCAGTGCCTGGGGGTCTTTCACATAACCGTGGTCTCGCAGTAAATGGGCATACTGATAGGCGTTTGACAGTGCTGGTTCTAATAGCCTTAACGCTGGGGCATCTAGATCATCAATTTTAAAACCCAAATCACGACGCCACTGCATATCGCCCGCTGCTTTTCGCCATCCTTTTTTATTGCGATAAACTTGCAAGTAGTCAGTTCTTGCAATCAATTCACTGCAGTTGGCAAACGCTGTCAGAGACTGATACATCTCGACCGATTGATCAGTTAACTGCCAAAGTGCCTCACCTCTGACGCGCAGATCACCGCGCAATCCCGCGTTAAAGTAGCTTAACAACCAAGGCAGTATTCTCAACAAATACCGCCAGTTGATACTCAGCGGACCATTGGCTTTTAATAACCACCCGGGGGCCTGTAATAAGGAGTGAGGACTTGAGAGAGGCGCAAAAGAGGAGCGGGCGAGAATACCGGCATTACCAGCTGAACAGCCACTGCCGGGCTTATTTGCATCGATCAGAGTCACTTGATGTCCCTCGCGTTGCAATTGCAACGCGCTGAGTACGCCGATAATACCCGCGCCTATTACAGTAACCTTTAAAGACCTTGCATCGCCCATTCAATTCATCCCCCTTATATGCTGAGAGTGAATGTACCATTGTAAAGAGAGAGATAATAGATTTTGACTCTGCCAATTTCCAACCTAGGCGGCACCAGAGTAGCCAATCCATAGCGGATTATTGAGGTGGGGTGGTGAAAGGCGAGACAAAGTAGCAGTGTCTGGCGATGAGGTCTAAACAACTGTATGAAGTTAATCAGCAAGTTCTTGTTATTCATCGCGCTTTTACTTGATCTCGGTTAGCAGTTTATTTAAAATGCGCATCCAAAAAAAATAATACTCCGTCATTAAAGCTTAATACCGCGCTGATAACATTCACGCAACTACCGATTAAAGAGGATTATTTTTATGGATCAAATTACCGCTATTGGCGTTTTCGCCGCCCTGTTCACCACCGCCGCCTTCGTCCCTCAAGTCGTGGCCATCATTCGCACCGGTAACGTCGATGGAATTTCACTGAGCATGTACTCCATTTTTACCGTGGGTGTTGCTCTCTGGTTAGGTTATGGCATCTTAATGCAAGATCTACCAATGCTGCTGGCAAATTCAGTCACTTTGCTACTGGCGATTTCAGTGTTGATACTGACCATTAAAACCCGTTTAAAACAGAAGCGACAGTCCGTTACCACCGAGCAAATTACTCACGCTTAAGCGCTGCAATTTAAGCCATAGATAGAGACTAAAGGTTTAACTTATCGGCGGCTATTATCCATTCATGATCTGGGTCATTATGAAAAATCCAATTGCGACTAGGCCCAGCCATCACATTTAAATAATAAGATTGATAACCGTGCGGGACACCCACAGGGTGATATCCTTCAGGCACCATTACTACCCCATGGTTTTCGACACTCATGGTTTCATCTAAGCTGCGATCATCGGTATACACCCGCTGAAAGATAAAGCCCTGCTCAGGGTTGATACGATGATAATAGGTCTCCTCTAAGAGTGTTTCAGTGGGTGAGTTATCACTGTCGTGTTTATGCGGCGGGTAACTAGACCAGTTGCCACTCGGGGTGGATACCTCACAGACCAGTAAACTCTCGGCCTCTAAATTATCAAACAAAATATTACACACATGGCGAGTATTGGTCGCCACGCCGCGTGTTTGTCTACTGCACATATCCGGCGTAATTAACCGCACCGGATATTTACCGACGGCCGGTGCCTTACATATCGCCAGTTCTAAATCGGTAACGGCGGTGACACTAAAGTCATGGTTTGGCGGTACATAAACCGCGTATGGCGCTTTACCTTCAAACAAACTCATCCGCTCGCCCAGGCTTTTCCAAGACTCATCCCCCGCAGTGACATCCGCTAAACCCGTCACTAAAACCAGGCAGAGCTCGTTATTGCCACTGGGCTGGGTCAGCGTTTCACCGGCGGCTAATTGATAGAGTTCAAAGCCTACGTATTTCCAGTTAGCAGATTCTGCAGTGATTTTTTGGATACAGCCCTGCGCATCGGGTGCACTGGCTTTTGATAATAAGTGTGACATCTGGTTCTCCCTCAAAAGCACTGTATACACAGTCCTCTGAAACGTAAAATGACGATATAATACTATTTATAGTGACAGCATAACGGCCTTGCCAGTGCGACTTGATTCGAGCGCCGCCTCAGCAAGCAACAGCGACTGCAGCCCATCAACACCACTGGCAATAGGCTCAGCACCATCGCGGATACAGGCAATAAAATTATCTAACTCTAGGCGATAAGCCTTTTCGTAGCGCTCTAAGAAAAAGTACTGTGGCTTGGCACTCGTACTACCTTGATCATTGGTAATGACCAGTGAGGAATCCAGCTGATTAGCCACTTGGATCATCCCCAGCGAGCCAAACGCTTCCACCCTCTGATCATAACCGTAACAGGCGCGGCGGCTATTGCTGATTTGGCACAACTTTCCACTGGCGGTTTTGAGAATAACTAAAGCGCTATCCACATCCCCAGCCTCCCCTATCGCCGGATCAATTTGACAGCTGGCGGTGGCAAGCACTTCCACCACCTCTTCATTGAGAAGCCAGCGCGCCATATCAAAATCATGAATCATCATGTCGCGAAATAAGCCACCAGAGACTTTAATATAGTCCACTGGAGGTGGCGAAGGATCGCGACTGGTAATGGTGAGCATTTCTAATTTACCCACTTTACCCTCCTCAACCGCCTGTTTTAAGGCACTAAATTGTGGATCATAACGACGGTTGAAACCGATAGAACAAACCACTTTGCTATCTGCAACGATCGCCAGGCACTCTCGTACTCTATCGACACTTAAATCGACTGGTTTCTCACAGAAAATAGCTTTACCTGCCTGGGCAGATAACTCCATTAAATTTGCATGGGTATTAGTAGAGCTAGCGATAATCACGCCATCTAGCGAGGGGTCCGCCAGTGCCTGCTGTGCCGAAACTACTCGCGCACCGTACAGAGCGGCAAGCTTTTCGGCGGCGTCGGGATTGGCATCCACAACATAGAGAATATTTACCTCCGCGTGCCTAGCGACATTAGCGGCGTGAATCGAACCGATACGGCCCGCCCCAAAAAGACACAAATTGATCATTAATCCTTATCTCCATCAGAGCGTATTCAATACACTCATTGTTAATATTAATTTTTCTGTTGGTTTTCCAACCGATAAGCTAGACCTATGGCCAGAGACTGTGCCAGACACAGTAAAGTAGATAGCGAACGAAAGGTATGTACCTCGGCCTCTTTCACTACAAAGCAGACCTCTGCAATACTAGCCAGTGGGCTAAGAGAGCTATCCGTAATCAGAATTAACGGGACTTTCTTGTCGATCGCACTGACGACCACATTTTGCGTCTCATCAGCGTAGGGGTAAAAACTAATCGCTATTAAGGCATCCTCTGCCATCATGGTGCTGGCCTGTTCTTTGTACATGCCCCCGACACCATCTATTAAATAGGCGCGTCTATCGATATGTTGCAGTGCGTAAGAAAAATAGGTGGAGACGACGAAGGCGCGACGCACTCCCACAATATAAGTGGCCTTGGCATTCACTAATATGTCTATCGCCCTCTCCATATCACGTAGAGGTACACTCTGCGCAAGGTGTTCAAGTGCCTTGGTATTAGCGCTGACAAACTGGTTGAGTAGATGCGGTTCTTGCACGGTACCCTCATCGTGCATTTCCTGTTGCGCCAAGCGTATCCGCTCTTGATAACTGGGGGTATCCTGCAGTAATTCTTGCTGGAACAGCCCCTGCATTTCACTGAAACCACTATAGCCAAAAGTATTGGCGAACCTCACCAGAGTTGAAGGATGAACTCCCGCATCTTTAGATATCACGGCCACAGTACCAAAGGCTATTTCATCTGGGTTATCAAGTAAGTACTGAGCAACCTGAGCCAGCCTTTTACTGAGACTGCTATATCGCTCGGCCACAATAGCTTTTAGTTCTGGTAACGTCTTTGGGGGATTTTGCATAATACGACTCTTGTTGAGAGTAAATTTAGAACGTTTATTCTATAAATTATACACCCGGCATACCACATTTATTACCAATATCAGGTCAAACTTGCCCCGTTATCAGACTCTAAAACTGTATTACCTATCATTTGGTCAGACATTAATTCAGTCTATCTGTCATCACCCTAGTACTCATTCGCATCCCTAATAGCCAGGCGTATGTCCATTGGTGGTGAGACTCAGTACCGACTGAGAATAAAAGTAGCTAATGATCTGCCTGCCTCTCTTTTTATTGCTGCCCTTTGATAGAGCTGAATTAGGCAGAACCTAACTCATTAGGGGTTAAATTATCCGCAGCGTGCTGCGTAAAGGTTTTGCTCGATGAGAAATGCTCAGCATAACCCGCTTCGCGAAGCGCATTCGAGGTAACGAGAAAGCTGGCTGTGGGGTTCTTTACTGCGATAACTCCAGCCTTTATATTCCAAGCCACCATCGTTCAATAGCCAGTGACTTGGAACCTAACGGCGTCAGTTAGCGAATTTCACCGGCAAGTTTTTCAACTTGGGAAATATTAGCTTTGGTGATAAAACCAGGTCCTGAGTTAATGTTATTAGAGGGCGCAATGCCATAACGACTATACAGAGAGAGGATAACCACTGGCATGTAACCTTGTAAGTACGGTTGTTGATCAATGGCAAAGGCGATCACGTCATCTTTGATAGCCTTGGCAATTTCCGCACTTAAATCAAAGGTGCCAAAGAATATTTTCCCAGCCTGATGAGTCTTGGTAAGTGCACGGATAGTTGGGTGAGCGGAAGTTGGCCCCAGTGTCAGTACTGCATCTACATCGCTATTGCGACGTAAATACGCCTGTACTTTTTTCTCAATATCCAGTGGATCTTTACCCACATCAATCATATTTCCTTTCAGTTTTGTACCCAGAGCATCGGCAAATCCCTGACAGCGCTCAACAGATGCTGGATTCTCGATATAGTGATTTACACAGACGAAATTCTTGACGCCTGCCGCCTTGGCTCTTTCACCCGCGCCGTATCCCGCATCATATTCTGGTTGACCGATGTGCATTAACGCACCCAACTTTTTACTCTGCTCAGCGGTACCTGAGTTAATGGTAATAACCGGGATGCCTTTTTTAATCGCCTTGTTAATAGGGCCACGTAATACATCGAAGTCAGCAATGGTAACGATAATTCCATCCGGATTTGAAGCCACTGCCTGCTCGACGATTCTCGCCATATCAGCAAGGTCACCGGTGGGTGGATTGCGATACTCGACCTTGGCACCCACAGCAGTACCCGCCTCTTTAATCGCGTTTTTAATCGTATTCCACCAAGAGTCCGCATCATCTGCATGACTGATCAGTACAAAGCGCTCGCCTTCCGCCTGTACTGTCACCGGGGCTAACATTACCCCCGCCGCCACCACACCGGCTAATAGCAAACTACTTGTAGTTTTAAAAAGATTTTTCATCATTTACTCCAGTATTCAAGGAATAAGCTTCTCTTTAAAGCTTGTTTCCATTTTTATTATTGTGTATCCCTAGTAACCAAAAGTGCTGTCGCTATCAGGCCTAGAAAGAAGAATATACAGAACGACCACTCAGTATTTAAATTTAATTTTCCAATATAAATACATATAGAATAATTGTTCTATTATTAAGATGTGCTAGATTCATTAAATTGTCAAGCCTTAATCGGTGCTTAAATACACAATGGATTTACATTGATAATTGTTAATAATATTTTTGTTCTATCTATTGTAAAAATAGAATTTATGTTCTATCTTGTGCTACGGCTGGAATAAACATCGAGAGGCAACCTCTCAAAAATGTTTCGCTGATCATACAAAAATAAAGAGGAGTTCCCATGTCGACATCACTTAAAACAGACGAAGCCGCTCATGCTCAGTCACCCGATGATGAAAGAGTACGCAGTGTATCACTGGTTAAAAAATTATTGACTCGACCAGAGCTGGGTTCAATATCAGGTGCCTTGTTGGTATTTGCTTTTTTTGCGATCGTCGCTGGTGATTCTGGTATGTTCAATGCCGATGGCATCTTGAACTGGAGCACAGTATCCGCACAACTTGGTATATTGGCGATCGGAGCCTGCTTACTCATGATTTCTGGAGAGTTTGACCTCTCTATTGGCTCTATGATTGGCTTCGCCGGAATGATGATTGCCATACCCGCCCTCTACTGGGGCTGGCCGATATGGGCCTGTATCTTATTTGCCTTTAGCGGCGCCATGTCGATTGGCTTTCTCAACGGTTTCATCGTGGTGAGAACCGGATTACCCTCCTTTATCGTATCGTTGGCCTTCCTGTTTATCTTGCGTGGTTTAACCATCGCCCTGTCGATATTATTTACCAATAAAACCATTGTCTCCGGAGTCGCAGAGGTCGCCGAAGGGGATATATTCGCCGCCGCCTTTGGCGGTGAAATTGGTTCGTCTTTCTTTAACTGGCTGGCGACAATGGGCTGGATAGAAACCTATACCGATGGCAGTCCGATTGTCTCGGGCATCCCGATGGTGATTGTCTGGTTCCTATTACTGGCGACTATCGCCTCATTCGTTTTGTTACGCACGCCTTACGGCAACTGGATTTTCGCCTCAGGTGGCGATGCTAAGGCAGCCAAAAACGTCGGTGTGCCCACTGACATGGTTAAAATTTCACTGTTCATGTTTACCGCTTTTTGCGCCACGGTTTTCGCCGCCTGCCAAGTATTTGAATTTGGCTCCGCCGCTGCCGATCGAGGCCTACTCAAAGAATTTGAAGCCATTATAGCGGTAGTTATCGGGGGTGCACTGTTAACGGGAGGTTATGGGTCTGTGGTGGGGGCCTGCTTTGGCGCACTGATCTTTGGCGTCGTACAGATGGGTATATTTTTCACCGGTGCCGACTCCGACTGGTTTAGAGTCTTCTTGGGGATCATGTTGTTGGCGGCCGTGTTGTTTAACAACTTCATTCGCAAACGTGTGACTGGATCAGTTTAAGTCGATTATCAGTATAATTAGGAGCGACAAAAATGAGTGAATTTATTTTAGAATTAAAAAATGCCAGCCGCTACTTCGGACCGGTGATTGCGCTAAAAGACATCAACATGCAAATCAAGCTCGGTGAAGTCCACTGTTTACTCGGTGATAATGGTGCCGGCAAATCAACCTTAATCAAAATCCTGGCGGGAGTACACCCACCCTCTGAAGGAGAATTTCTCTTAGACGGTCAACCCACTGGCTTCAAATCGCCGAAAGATGCCCTGGATGCGGGTATCGCTACCGTCTATCAAGATTTAGCACTGGTTAATTTAATGAGCGTGACCCGCAATTTTTTCATGGGTCGCGAAATCACTAAAAAGTGGGGACCTTTCACAGTATTTGATCTTGAGAGAGCTAACGAGATTGCCCGCAAGGGACTCTCTGAAATAGGCATCGATGTCCGAGATCCCGAACACCCCATCGGTACTATGTCCGGTGGTGAGCGTCAGTGCTTAGCGATTGCCAGAGCCATCCATTTCGGGGCAAAGGTACTTATATTAGATGAACCGACAGCCGCCCTAGGCGTAAAACAATCGGCAAATGTTCTCAAAGTCGTGGCGAAAGCCCGCGCCCGGGGATTAGCCGTGATTTTAATTACCCATAACGTGCATCACGCCTACCCAGTCGCCGATAGATTCACTTTACTCAATCGCGGTAAGAGTTTGGGAACTTGGCTGAAAAAGGATGTTAGCCGTGAAGAGATATTAGAAATGATGGCCGGTGGTCAAGAACTGGCCGACTTAGAGGCAGAGCTCGCTGAGTTCAATCGAATTGATACTAATTAGTGCCCATCCAGAAACAGATGGCTACTGCAAAGGCCCCGTTTCTGGATCAACACTCATTAATCCACAACAACAAAAGTAAAGAGCATCGTTTAATGAAACCTGAGTTAAGAATTGGCCTAATTGGCACCGGTTATATGGGTAAAGCTCACTGTATCGCCTTTCAGACCGCCAGTGCTGTATTTCCATTGAGCGGCACTATCGTCTGCGAGATGGTGGCGGATATCAATGCCGAACTGGCGGCGCAAAAAGCCACCGAATTCGGTTTTAAGCGCTCGACCGGAGACTGGCGTGAACTGGTCAATGATCCCAACATTGATCTGGTCGACATATGCGCGCCCAACTACTTGCACCGGGAAATGGCGCTAGCGGCCATCGCGGCGGGAAAACATGTTTACTCTGAAAAACCCCTGGCCCTCAACGCCAGCGATGCCCTGGAGATGACCGAAGCTGCTGAACGCGCCGGCGTTAAAACTTTGGTGGGCTTCAACTACACCAAGAATCCCACCATTCAGCTGGCCAAACAGATCATCGAGCGCGGCGAGATAGGTGAAGTAGTGCATTTTCGCGGCACCTTCAACGAAGACTATCTGGCGGATAGCCAAACCCCTTTTAGCTGGCGCTTAAAGCGAGAGTTCTCCGGCGCTGGCACTCTCGGGGATATGGGTTCACATATTATCAACATCGCTCAGCACTTGGTGGCACCTATCGAACAGCTCTGTGCAGATTTACAGACAGTGCATAAGCAGCGTCCGATTGCCGACACTGATGGAGAAACGGGTCGGGTAGAAAACGATGATCAGGTACATATGATGGTGCGCTTTAACAACGGTGCCATCGGCACACTTGAGTCATCGCGCATCGCCTGGGGACGGAAAAACGGACTCTGGTTTGAGATCAACGGCACCCGCGGCACCTTAATATTCGACCAGCAACGCCTCTCTGAACTACAACTTTACACGGCTACTGACGCCAGTAACCGCCAGGGATTTCGGACCATTTTAACCGGACCAGAGCATCCAGATTACCAGCATTTCTGTGTATCTGCGGGTCACGGCATCGGCTACAACGATATGAAGGCGGTTGAAGTGCGCGACTTAGTTGAAGGCATCTTTAATCAGACCCCAATCTGGCCAGATTTCAGAGCCGCCTACGAAGTCAATAAGGTGATGGATGCTGTTGAATTATCCCATCGCCAGGGTAGCTGGATCACTTTGTAGACCAAACTTGAATTTTTTATCTTAAAACCTGCGTTAAATTACCTGCAGCAGTGATTATATTTAGCGGTAAATAAGGAGTTATGTAGTGAGCAAGCAACGAGCACTCGATATCATTTGTCTGGGCCGCGCCGCCGTCGATTTGTACGGCGAACAAATCGGCAGCCCTTTACAAGACGTTGCCAGTTTTGCCAAATATTTGGGAGGGTCATCGGCCAACATTGCCTTTGGCACCGCCAGACTCGGACTTAAGTCTGCCATGTTAACCCGAGTTGGCAATGAGCAGATGGGCACCTTTGTCCGAGAGGAACTAAGCAGAGCGGGGGTCGACACATCCCGGATAGTCACTGACTACGAGAGACTCACCGCGCTAGTGATTTTGGGCATCAAAGATCAGGATACCTTCCCGTTAATTTTTTACCGCAAAGATTGTGCCGACATGGCGCTGTGTGAAGCGGATATTGACGCCGATTACATCGCCTCTAGCCAAGCCTTGTTAATTACTGGCACCCATTTTTCTACCACAGAGACTTATGCCGCCAGCACGAAAGCTATCGCCTATGCGAAAGCTGCCGGCACTAAAGTTATTGTCGATATTGACTATCGACCGGTACTTTGGGGACTGACCAGTTTAGGCGATGGTGAGACCCGCTTTATCTCTAACGACAGTGTCTCCGCTCACTTGCAGAGTATATTAGCCGACTGTGATTTAATCGTTGGCACCGAGGAGGAGATACATATCGCCGGGGGCAGTACTGATACTATCACCGCACTCAATAAAATCCGCTCTTTAACCACCGCCAGTATCGTGCTCAAGTTAGGACCGCTTGGCTGTACGGTAATTGATGATGAGATCCCTAAGCACATGCAAGACATCGTGCCCTTTAGCGGGGTCAACGTAGCGGTACTGAACGTGCTCGGCGCCGGTGATGCTTTTTTATCTGGCTTTCTACGCGGCTGGCTAACCGGTAAAGATCACCGTACCAGCGCTATGTATGCCAATGCCTGTGGCGCTATCGTCGTATCACGACACGCTTGCGCACCGGCGATTCCCTCTGCGGAAGAACTCGATTATTACATTGCCAACGCCGCGACTATCCCCCGTCCAGATCTCGATGAAGAACTCAATTATCTGCACCGAGTAACCACCCGCCCACCCAAACAGTGGCATGAAATTTACGGTTTAGCATTTGATCACCGCAAACAATTTTTCGAGATGGCCAACGACTGTAATGCCGATCCTTCAAGAATCAAAAAGCTCAAACAACTCTTGGTAAAAGCGGCAGAGCAAGGGGCACATCAAGCGGGATTAGAGGGTAACATCGGGGTACTTATCGATGATACCTACGGTCAGGACGCACTCAATGATGTCACCGGCAAAGGTTGGTGGATAGGGCGACCCGTGGAGTTACCTGCATCACGTCCACTGGAACTCGAAGGTGGACGCTCCATCGGCGACCGACTCAGGAGTTGGCCTTTGGAGCACGTGGTTAAATGCCTGGTCTACTACCACCCAGACGATGCACAAAAGCTGCTACTGCAACAAGAGCGGCAGATACAAGAGCTGTATCGCGCCTGTTGCCACTCAGGCCACGAACTACTGCTCGAAATCATCCCCCCGCAGGGCTCTATCGTAGCAGATGATACTCTGGGTCGTGCGCTGAGTCGTATCTACAATCTCGGGGTGCGCCCCGACTGGTGGAAACTACCGGGCATGAGTCGTAACAGCTGGCAGCAAATCAGTGACATCATCGAGACACGTGCACCCCATTGTCGCGGTGTGGTGATGCTGGGATTAGATGCCCCCGTCGAGGACTTGCAGGAGAGCTTCAAGCAGAGCAGTGGCTTCGCTATTTGCAAAGGCTTTACCGTGGGGCGTACTATATTTACAGAGCCAAGCAAGCAGTGGTTGAGCAACATGATCGATGATAGACAATTTATTAGCGCGGTCGCCGACAATTATATAGAACTTATTGGTTTGTGGCGCAATCGCCACGCTTAGGGAAGTATCGGATGAAAACGATTAAATTAACGATGGCGCAGGCACTGGTGAAATATTTGTGCGCGCAAAAAGTGTTGATTGAAGGTGAGGCAATGCCAATGTTTGCTGGCGTCTTTGCCATTTTTGGCCACGGTAATGTGGCGGGTATCGGCGAGGCACTGTATCAATATCGCGAGCAGTTACCCACCTTGCGCGCCCACAATGAGCAGGGCATGGCACACGCGGCAATCGCCTACGCCAAGGCTAACAACCGGCGTCGAATGATGGTCTGCACTAGCTCTATCGGCCCGGGTGCCGCCAACATGGTCACCGCTGCCGCCCTCGCCCACGCCAACCGCTTACCGGTATTATTACTGCCGGGCGATAATTTCGCCAGTCGCACTCCCGATCCCGTGTTACAGCAACTCGAACACTTCGGCGACCCGACGATCAGCACCAATGATTGTTTTCGCCCCGTGAGCCGCTATTTTGATCGCATTACTCGCCCCGAACAGATTATCAACTCTCTGCCGGTGGCAATACAGACCTTGCTCGACCCGGTCAATTGTGGCCCAGTCACGATCGCCTTATGCCAAGATGTGCAGGCCGAGGCCTATGACTACCCCGAAGATTTTTTTGCCGAGAAAGTTCATCGTCAACGCCGCCAGAGCGCAGACCCCTTTGAATTAGACCGCGCGATCGACTTACTGCGCAAGGCGAAAAAACCACTATTAATCGCCGGCGGCGGTGTACATTACGCCGACGCGGTACAACAATTACTCGACTTTGCCCAAGCCAGCGGCATCCCCGTGGCCGAAACCCAGGCGGGCAAGGGCGCAATGCGCTGGGATCATCCCAATTATGTCGGATCAATCGGTGTCACCGGCTCAGATGCCGCTAATCTACTGGCACAACAAGCCGATCTAGTACTCGCCGTGGGCAGTCGCTTACAGGATTTCACCACTGGCTCTCGCACCTTATTCGAGCGCGCCGAGAGCCGTATCATACAATTAAACATCGCCAGTTTCGACAGCATCAAACACGGTGCAATCCCACTGGTGGTCGATGCCCAGGTAGGACTGCAGGCACTGCACACTGCATTGGCTGACTGGCAGGTTGACCCCGCTTGGCAAGATCTGGGCGCAGTCGCCATCGCCAAGTGGAACCACTACTACGATCAAGTCACCGCGGCCGCACCTCTCAATACTAAAACCGGCCTACCCAGTGATGCCCAAGTGCTCGGCGCGATTAAACGCAGCGCCGACCCAGCAGATGTAATCGTCTGCGCAGCGGGCGGTTTGCCCGGCGAGCTACATAAACTGTGGCGGACCGATCAGCCCAATGGTTATCACGTCGAGTACGGTTATTCCTGTATGGGCTATGAGATAGCCGGAGGATTGGGGGTCAAGATGGCCACACCAGATTCAGAGGTGATTGTAGTCGTCGGCGATGGCTCCTATATGATGCTCAATTCCGAGCTCGCCACCTCCGTGATGCTCGGCTATAAAATTATATTGGTGGTGCTGGATAACCGTGGTTACGGCTGTATTAATCGACTGCAAGCAGGCACCGGTGGCGCGCCCTTCAACAACCTGCTCGAGAACTGTCAAACCATCGAGGGCGGCGCACCTAAATTGGATTTTGCCGCGCACAGTGCTGCAATGGGGGCTATCAGCGAAAAAGTGGAAAGCATTCAAGAGCTTGAACAGGCCATGATTCGGGCCAGAGCGGCGATGCGCTCCTACGTGATTACCTTAGATACCGATCCTTGGTTCACCAGCGATGGAGGCACCTGGTGGGATGTGGCAATCCCGCAGGTATCAACCCGCGATACCACCCAAGAGGCACATCGCAACTATCTCAAGGCCAAGCAAAAACAACCTTACTAATCAACGCTTGAGTGCGACTAAAGGGTTGCATTCAAACCAGCTTATCGAGAAAAATATGACTATACGCATCGGCATCAATCCTCTGACCTGGACCAACGACGACTTGCCGTCTCTCGGCGCAGATACCTCTTTAGAAACCTGTTTATCCGAGGGTAAACAAGCCGGTTTTGCCGGTTTCGAGCTCGGCAATAAGTTTCCCCGTAAGGCCGAAATTTTAGGCCCAATTTTAGATTCACACCAGCTTAAATTAATTTCCGGCTGGTTTAGCGGTCAATTATTAAGCCGCAGTGTCGAGGAGGAGATTGCCGCCATACAAGATCACTTGACCTTACTCAAAACCCTTGGCGCGAGCGTGATGGTCTACTGTGAAGTGACCCATTGCATTCACGGCGCTCAAGACACCCCACTGTCACAGCGCCCAGTGCTGCCCGATGATCAGTGGCAGAGCTTTACCGAAAAATTAAGCGCGCTGGCCCAGTACTGCCAAGCACAAGGCGTACAACTGGCCTACCACCATCATATGGGCACGGTAGTGCAAAGCGAGGCGGATATCGACAAACTGATGCAAGATACTGACCCAGCACTGGGGCTGCTCTTAGATACGGGCCACCTGATGTATGCCGGCGGCGATCCTATAGCAGTGCAGCGTCGCCATGCAAGTCGCATCAACCATGTACACTGCAAAGATATTCGCCTCGAGGTTTTAGAGGACTCGCAAAATCGCAACTTAAGCTTTTTAGACGCGGTATTGAACGGAGTATTCACAGTACCGGGAGATGGTTGTATTGACTACGACACCTTGTTTAATGGCCTGAAAAAAGATAACTACGCGGGTTGGTTGGTGGTGGAGGCCGAGCAGGATCCGGCGATTGCCAACCCGTTAGAATATGCGACGTTAGGGGCTAAAAACTTGCGCAATTTGTGTGCCGATGCCGGTATCACGTTGAGCGAGTGAACGATTCAAACCTGTAAGCTATCATAGCTTTTTGCCCGGTCTTGTACTGGGCTTTTTTTGGATTAGTCGTATTGATATGCCGCTTAGGAGCGCGTATTCTCTGGGTATTACTGCACTGCTGGCGAATGGAGAATGACTGTAGCAGAAATACTTTTGCACATTATTAACCACGGCTCTTATCATCGAGGCAATATTGCCTATGCACTAGATTTGACATCAGCTTCACACTCTATTGATGAATATGGCGTATAGTTACATGAACAAGAGCCGGAGCGTAGACCATGAATCAATTAACTGAAAAAACTATTGGCTGTCCGTATTGTGGCGAAATCATCGATGTGCTGATTGATATAACGGACTTAGATCAGCAGTATATCGAAGATTGCCAAGTTTGTTGCAAGCCGATTGTATTCGTAGTCTCTGAAAATGAGCATGCTGAGCTAATAGTGCGGGTTTTTAGTGAAGATGAAGCGTTTTAAGCCAAACATCACTGCCTGTCAGTTAAATAGCGGCTATTTTGCACCGACCTCAGCTCTAACTTGCGGCCAGTCAATCTGACAGACACGACTGTCTCTTTTTAGAGACAGACTCGCCAATACAATGACCAATGGTACGCAGCGTTGGACTTCAAGGGGACTTTAGGTGAATAAAGAACAAGTGCGAAAATTCTATGAGCTCATTTGGGATAACCACAATACAGCGGCTATTTCGACCTTACTCGATCCTAGCGTTACCTTTCGAGGCTCTCTGGGCCAGGAGAAGCGCGGACACGCAGGTTTCGCAGCATACGTCGATATGGTGCATAAGGCGCTGGGTGATTACCACTGTATTATTGAAGAACTGGTAGCCGAGGGAGACAAGGTATTTGCCAAGATGACCTTCACCGGTATTCACCGAGACGATTTTATGGGCTATTGTGCCACGCAAAAGCGAGTGACTTGGACGGGTTGTGCTCTGTTCTCCTTCAAGCAAAAAATGATCGTCGATATATGGGTGCTTGGCGATTTGAAGAGTTTGGAAGAGCAACTGCTCAAAAATGCACGACAGTCGAACCATTGAGGCTGCTAACTTGCCCACCAGCTCCAACCGTTTTGATCTTTCATCCATGCACTTTTTTAAGACGATATAAAAAACGATTGCCTGCAGACAAACTTCTGGCTCAGGCCCTTGCGGTTCGCTGATAATTAACGCTTAATAAGCTTAATTTTCCTACTTAGACTATTGCCTCTATCGCTCATGCCCATACTGGGCGTACCTAAAATTGTGCAGCTGTGGTATTTGTCTTAGTTTCATTTTGAGCTGGCTGGGCAACGTTAACACAACACCCCACTTCAGCAATAAAGCAGCTGACAACATGTTAGCGTTTAATCGGAGTATTCATGAGCATAGAAATTTGGCTAACATTTGTAGCGGCGTCAATCGTATTGTTGATTATACCGGGCCCCACGATTCTCACGGTGATAAGCTATTCTATCTCACATGGTTATAAGGCCAAAATTCCGCTAATTTTGGCTGTAGCTCTGGGGGATTCCACAGCACTGGCACTGTCTTTGCTGGGTTTAGGTACCTTACTGGCCGAATCCGCTTTTTGGTTCCAGGCAATAAAGTGGGCAGGGGGACTCTATTTATTATTTTTAGGTTTCAAGCTATTAATGGCCGGCGTTAAACCACCCGTTATCAGTACGGATGAAAATCGAGCATCGAGTTGGAAGCTGTTTTTAAACACCTACATGGTGACGGCCTTAAACCCTAAAGGTATTATTTTCTTTGTCGCCTTTCTGCCGCAGTTTATCAATATAGAGGCAGAAATCACCAGCCAACTTTGGCTGCTTGCCATGACATTTGTTGCTTTGGCCACGTTAAATGCAACCTTATATGCAGTCTTTGCCGGCAGAGCTCAGCAGGTGTTAGCCTCAGCCAAAACTCAACGGATATTTAATATTTGTGGAGGATCCTTACTGTCTTCTGCCGGACTATGGGCGTTAACCGCTAAACAATCACTTTGATAATAATCAGCTAGCGGAGCATGCCGCACTTAAAATAGTGCAGCATGCTCCAACCATCGAACCATTCACATCATGAACTTACAACTGCTGTTAAGGCTTTAATGTATATGAACTAAAGTTTGGATATATCCACATAAACAAAATATTCAATAATTTTACCCTGGCTAAATTTTAAAACAGTGGCAAAAGGAACTGAATATTCACTATTATCGATTCTTACATATTCAACAGTTCCGTTACAAATCACCTGTTCACCGCACTGCCAAATATTATCTAAGCGATGCCGCATGCTGTTGATGCTAGAAAAGAAGGCACGGTTAGCTTCTAACACTGCATCTCTACCGGTAATAGGTGCGAAGTTACCTAAACAAAAATGGACATCTTTAGCGATAAATACAGCCAAGCCCTCTATATTCTTGTTATCAACAGCTGCGTAAAGCGCTGTGGTTAAGGTTGTATTATTCATGATAATTCCTCTGTATATTCTCTGCTTAATGATACTGATTGGTGACTATTTTTATGCACTAGCAAGGCGTTGTATTGCCGATGTTTCACCACCATACATATTTTTTTGTTCTGGAATCTCACTTAAATACTGGATAAACTCGAATTCAAACCCTGCTGGATCAATAAAGTAGATGGTTTTGCGATAGGGATGATCTGCCCCAATAGTCGCTATCTGATACCCTTTATTTTGTAGGCGAGCAGAAATTGCCGCCACATCATCGACAGCAAAACCAATATGTGCGAGCCCCGCTGTCTGGCTCTTTAGATTACGATTATTACCCTCGGCTTTATCATTTAGAGTAATGTAATAGTCATCGTTACCCACATGTACCCAGTTACGTTTATTACCATACCACTCACTTTCTCCTCGGCCTCGTACCACCCAATCGGGAAAGGCTGTCTGGATAAAATCAACGGTTTTATCAATATCACTGACGACCAAATTTACGTGCTCTAGCTTGACCATTTTGCTCTCCTGCTACTTAATAATGTTGGTAGTTGAAGTATATTTTGTTTCTTATTGATTGATAATATTCAATATGAGAATATAACTGTTGAATTAAACTCAACAAAAAAGCCTAATATGACGCAAATAAGTGCCATCCCTATCTTTACTGCGGTGATTGAATACGGTAGTTTTTCGAAAGCTGCTGAATATCTGGGCGTCTCCAAATCCGCAGTGAGTAAACGTATCTCTGCACTGGAAGCAGAGCTGGGCGTGAAGTTACTGCACAGAACAACCCGTAAGTTGAGCTTGACCGAAGCTGGCAATAATTATTATAAGCATGCCATTCAAGCATTACGCTTTGCACAGGAAGCTGAATATGCCGCCACTAAATTGCAACAAGTGCCTAAAGGCACATTGCGCATCAGCTGCCCAGTCTCCTTTGGTCATCTGCATATTGCACCTTTGATCCCAAAGTTTTTGCAACAGTATCCGCACATAGAACTACACCTGGATATGAGTGATATACGCTCTGATATTATTAAGGAAGGGCTAGATTTATCATTACAAGCAGGTAGCTTGCAAGATTCATCGCTGGTCGCCAGACAGATCACCACTCTTAATAGTGTGCTATGCGCTTCTAGTGAATATTTAGCGCGCCAAGGTACACCAAAAGAACCGATTGATTTAATCAAGCATAATTGCATATTGTATACTTATCATACTGTTGTAAATGAATGGGGATTTATCAAAGATGCAGATGAAGAGGTGATACGGGTAACAGGTAATTATCAGGTAAATAACAGCGAGGCACTGCGAAAATCGCTGGTACAGGGACTAGGTATAGGGCGGTTACCGACCTTTATCGCAGGTAATGATATTAAAAATGGTGATTTGGTGCCGGTACTCAATAACTACAAGATGCCGAACAAATTACTTTATGCTGTTTTTCCCGAGCGACAGTATATGCCTAAAAAAGTGCGTGTGTTCATAGACTACCTGATTGAACATTTTGACAGAGACAATCCAAGTTGGGATCAGTGGTGAACACTGATAAAGCAATCCAGTAGCTAGTGTTGATTAAAGCCCGCTGCTAGCTTGTGGGCATTTCAAGAAGCAAAATCTTGGAACTGCAGCTATCGATGGCGTTTTCTAATTTTTACTGGCGACAACTGGGCTATTGTTCTGAGGAATCAGTTTCTTTAATTCGCCGGCATCGATAGAGCCATGTTGATCAATCTCTAAGAAATAAGGCAATTGCCAGCGCTGCGTTTTTTTACCCGATGCCGAAAACAGCTTAGTACCCACCACACCTCGATCTTGACTCCAGGGCGGAAACACTCGAAAGCCAGTTTTACCCTTACTTTTTGTCGAGCAGACGATACCTCTTTCCACCAATAGTGCAACAGGGAAGATAAACAGCCCATGCCTAGTACCCTGCACCCCTGCTTCTGCTGCTGTGACGCCAGCATGACTTTCAACCTGGATTATTAAATAATCGAGTTGCCTGGATGTTAATGGCATAGGTTTATTATCGTTGAGATTAACTGGCGAGGGCCGTTGCCAAATGGCTAAAAATGCGCCCGGTCGATCCGCAGTGACTTTACCTTTTCGATAGACGATACTTTTTTCATTCAGAGAAAAAACTAGCGCTGCATACTTCGAGCTCTCGGGGACTGGGTCTAATTCAATACCTTTGGTTATTTGATAACCCGCAGGCACAAATTCTCTAATTACCAAGGATTCTAATTCATCACGATAGCGGTTAGTTTTCAAAAAATATACCTTAGCTTCAATATTAACCAATCAATTTTCAATGAGACAATCAACTGAACTTTCGACCATAACAACTCGCTATAATAAGGTTTTAAAGATAGTTGAACGACAGTTTTTTACAAATAGTAGGTGTTATCTCAATTTATAAACCTGTATTAACCAAGAGGAATTTTACGCGAAACAACATAAAGAGGTGCGATTGAGCCAGCAAAACAGTGACTCAACCACATTTTTTTAGCTGCTAGCTTGCTACCTTTTACTCAAATCAATCTGATACTGAGTCACAAGTTCACTGTGCCTGTCGATATTGTGTCGGCCTAGGTCGGTAACATTGCGCTCGCCACACAGCGCCATCGTAATGTCTAACTCGTTGCGCACGATATCAATCACTTTGGCGACACCAGCTTGTCCATCAGCACCTAAACCATATAAAAACGGACGACCCATATAGACCCCTTTCGCCCCTAAACTCAATGCTTTGAGTACATCTTGGCCAGATCTAATTCCACCGTCCATATGCACTTCGATTTTATCGCCGACTAAATCGACGATCTCAGCCAGTGCCGCAATCGATGATCTAGCACCATCTAACTGACGGCCACCGTGGTTTGACACGATAATGGCATCGGCACCACTTTCAGCCGCTTTTAATGCGTCCTCTGGATCGAGTATGCCCTTGAGAATCAACGGCCCACCCCACAGCTCTTTGACCCAGGCGATATCATCCCAGGAGAGCTGGGGATCAAATTGCTCGGCGGCCCACATCGACAGCGATGACATATCGGCGACTCCACTGACGTGGCCGACGATGTTGCCAAAATCATGGCGCTTGGTCATGGCCATGCCCAAACACCACTGCGGGCATTGCGCCATATACCACAAATGTTTCGGGGTCAGTTTCGGGGGGGCCGACAGGCCATTGCGCAAATCTTTATGCCGCTGCCCAAGGATTTGTAAATCGAAGGTCAGCACTAGTGCTGAGCAACCAGCAGCTTTAGCCCGCGCGATTAATCTGGCGATAAAATCACGATCTTTCATCACATACAGTTGAAACCAAAACGGCTTGTTGGTGTTCTCCGCCACATCTTCAATCGAGCAGATACTCATGGTTGATAAAGTAAAGGGGATACCCGCTTCCTCACAGGCCTTGGCCGCTTTTATCTCACCATCGGCGCACTGCATACCCGTCAGACCCGTGGGCGCCATCGCGAAGGGCATACTTACCTCCTGCCCAATCATGCTACTTTTTAAACTGCGATTGGTCATATCCACTGCAATTTTCTGACGCAATAATATTTTTTGAAAATCGCTTTCATTGGCGCGATAAGTCCCCTCTGTCCAGGAACCTGAGTCCGCATAGTCAAAAAATAGTTTAGGTACTTTGCGTTTCGCAATACGCTTAAAATCAGCAATTTCAACGATCTTGGTCATAAAAACCTCATAATTTATTACTTTAATGCAAAATAGATGTTTTCTGCAGAGATAGACAACCCCACAGAGTATTGCTATTTACATCACATGATTTATAATTGGTCTTACCAATTTACCAATAATATTAACCTACTGTAAAAGGTCTTGGCTGTTTATTCAAGTCAATAGCACTATTACCCTTGCATCACCAAAACCCAATCAGCCATTTAGCGAGCATGAAATGTTCAAAAGCGTAACAACCCCTAAAAAATCTGATGCTATCGTCTTGCAGTTAGAAAACATGATTGTTGAAGGTAGCCTAAAGCCGGGCCAAAAATTACCCGCTGAACGGGCACTGGCGGAGCAATTTTCGGTCTCTCGACCGACGATCCGTGAGGCTATTCAAAAACTCGCGGCAACCGGCGTATTAGAGAGCCGCCAAGGAGGTGGTACTTATGTCACTAAAGATCTCTCCCGGGGATTTTCTGATCCTCTGTTAAAATTATTGGCTAGTCATCCAGAGGCCCAGTACGATTTACTCGAGTTCAGGCATGCCCTGGATGGATTGTGCGCGTATTATGCTGCTCTGCGCAGTACCGCTGTCGATCGAGAGCACATTGCCAGCAGACACATAGTACTGCAGGGTTGTTATGCCAAACAAGATTATAAGGCAGCGGCGATTGCCGATGTAGAGTTCCATTTGGCGATTGCCGAGGCCTCGCATAATATGGTGTTATTACATATGATGCGCGCCCTGTTTGAGCTGGTGCGCCAACACATCCAAGAAACACTGCAAGACGTCTCTCCACAAAGTAAGTTAATGAATAATATTCAAGATCAACATCAAGACATCATGGCTGCCATTGTTGCCGGTGAGCCACAGGCGGCACAGGCCGCTTCTCACGCCCACTTTGCCTATGTTGAAGAAGTTCTATTAGAACAGAGTAAAGAGCATAGTCGGTTAGAGCGATCACTGAGACGCATTGACATGATCAAGCAAAAATAAAGATCATATTTTGTCCCCTTTTTAGCCACTCATACGTCATAGAGTAGATCCATCGCAACTGCGCTGGTTAACTTAGCCCGAACCTTGCACAGCAAGTCTGGGCAATAATGGAGTAATAAAATGAACGAATATATGTTGATATACCAAGGTGGTAATCCAGAGTGGGCCGCCAACTCAACCCCAGCAGAAATGGCTGCTGCGATGGAAAAGTGGGGGACATGGATGGGAGAGTTGCAACAGCAGGATAAACTTGTCACTGGGGGATCACCACTGCACTACAGTGGCAAAAATATTAGCGCCGATAAACTAGTGACCGATATAGCCGCCTCAGAGCTCAAAGAGTTAGTCAGTGGTTATTCTATTGTCAAAACTGCCACTATCGATGAAGCGGTCGAAATTGCCAAACAATGCCCTATCTTTAACTTCCCCGGTGTGACAGTTCAAGTCCGCGAAATACAACAGATGGGTTAAGGATTTTCCAGTTGGCGCTTTATTTGCTGCATTAATAAACGATGCTCATGTGAAGTGCCACCTAAGCGCATTGATTCGCCCGCTTGAGCATAGGCTAAATCAGCGCGCCCTGCCATGGCGTTAAAATGCGCTAAAATTGCCAGTGGCATATGCGATTTCCGCAGATATTTATCCGTTAATAACTGCTCTACTTGAGTAATAGCACTTTCTATCTCACCGCTATAGGCTATTGCTATGCATAAATTCAGCTCGGCGACGGGCGAGCCTGTAATGAAGACCAAATGTCGATATAACTCGACAATCATCAGCCAATTAGTCAAGTTGAAGTTTGCCACAGCACAGTGCTGTTGTGCGATTAACGCCTCTAGAAAAAATCGCCCTGCGCCGCCGCTTTGATGATGTTTGGCCAATTCAAGACACTGCTTTGCCCGCGCAAAATCGGCGCCTGCCCACTGCTTTCTATCCTGTAAATCTATCGGAATATTAAATCCTTGGGCATCGACTCGTGAGCTCACCCTGCCCAGATGAAAATACATCAGCGCCAACAGACTATAGGTCTCTTTATTGGCGATATTAGGCCCATCCACCAATAGCTTAGTTAAACCTATCGCCTCGTGACAAAACATTAGATTTAAGGGCTGTTTACCGCTGGAGTGAAACCCTTCATTAAACAGTAAGTAGAGAACCTTGTGAACTTCATCTAGCACTGAACTCAGTTGTTCAGGCTCGGGGAATTGATACGATTGTAACTTTAATTTTTGTTTGGTACGGTACAGACGCTTCTTTATTACCGACTCTGGCTGTAACAGCGCACGGGCCACCGCTTTAACCGATAAGCCGCACAAAACTTTGAGGATAAAAGGGAGACAATATTCTGCCTTTAGCTGCATATTACAACAGGCAAAGATCATTCTCAGTTGATCATCTTTTATTTTTGGTTCACTAAATTGCTGTTCAACGGTGCTGTTTAACGACCACTCACTCTCTAAAAACACCTTTAAGTCTTCGGCAAATACCCATTTGTTCTTGTGCTGTCTAATCACATCTAATGCGGCATTTTTTGCAGTGCTAAACAGCCACGCCTCTGGTTTATCAGGTATACCCTGCTTTTTCCAAACAGACAACGCTTTAGTAAACGCCTCCTGTAGGACATCTTCTGCCAGCGAGAAGTGTTGAGGACCAAATAGACGGGTCAATACCGCCAGCAATTTAGCTGACTGCTGTTTATATAACTGTTCGATAACTCGTTCAAGATTCTGCAACGTCATCCCACCTAATTTAAGAGCATTAATCACCCACACCTGTTGAATCAACTCACCGCCATTGCCTCGCCTATTAAATCATCGTTTCTGTGGCAAGCTAACAAGTAAATCTCAATAAAGGTAAAAAATAGGACACAGTGCTATATTTTTCTGCTGGGCAACTTGGTATAAAACAACTACCTTTATAACTTAGCAAGGGGTGTTTATGTTTGAATCTCATGGCAGGTTTATCGTCTGTCGACAGGGAAATATCTTAAAAGTAGATGCAACGGGTCCCTTCAATCATGAAGCTGTCGAGAATTATCAAGAAGACGTGGTGGATGCAATTAAATATTTGGACGAGCCCTGGGGACAGCTAATACTAATGCACGAAAACTGCCTCTATACACCACAGGCTGCACAGGCAATGTATCACTTTGCAAAACTCCGTCGAGAATTGGGGCTAGTGGCAATCGCCTTAGTTTTTATCGATAAAAACGCCATGTTAATTGTCCAAGATAAAATATCCGACTTTTATCAGGGCTTAAAAATCCCCTACCAGTTTTTTTATAACCGGGAAGAAGGTACCCACTGGCTTAAAAATAAATTATTGTCAGCCTCTCAATCCCAGCAACCCACTTCTATGCATCTTTAATAAGGTGGTGCTTTTGGTCTGCGCCGCTATCAACTCACTCCTTGGCAACGGCTAAAAACGCTATAATTCTCACTACCATTTTTCCATTTTAAATAGTCCGGTTTCAAGCACCGACCACAGGGCCTGTAACCCTGCTTTACAGCCTCTGAAGTCGAACTAAAGAATACCCTGTTGCGCTTGTGCAGACGCCTCCCAGCAGCACAGTCTAACCTGCCATAAATTTTGAGGTTCGCATTGCCAGCCAAAATAACCTGTCGGTTGCGCAGTAGCTTGATCAAATCCTGATCGCTTAATTGCGCGTGTCTTCTCAACACATCAGCCATAATGCTGTGCCGCTTCCCAGCCAATCATGGCAGATTTTCTGGTACTCCCCCAACGATATTCTCCAAAATGCCCGGTCGCTCTGATCACTCGATGGCAGGGGATCAAAAATGCCACTGGGTTATTTGATATTGCCGTGCCTACTGCTCGAGAGGCCTTAGGGGTTCCAATCGATGTTGCAAGCTGTCCGTAAGTCGCTAAACTAGCGACGGGAATGCTGAGTAACGCCTGCCACACTTTTAACTGAAAATCAGTCCCCTTTAGATGCAGCTTAACCTTAGTGTTAGGAGTATAAGGCGCACTCCAATCATGTTGAAAAACTTTTAAGGCAGCCTGCTGCAGTGCATCTGATTCGTGTTGTAACTGTGCCTGCTGAAATTTTGCCGCTAATAGCTCGACGCCTTCTTCAAGCGTTGCTACAAATCCAACATGACACACTCCTCTTAAAGTCGACGCAATTAAAACCTCACCAAACACCGTTGGATATAGATAATAGTTTATGACCAACTGCAAACCCGCTTGTTTATATTGCCCTGGAGTCATACCCTCAATAGTGACAAACAAATCATGGAGTCGACTAGGCCCGGACAAACCGGTTTGTAACGCAGTTTCCAACAGACTTTCTCGATGATTTTTCAGCCGATCTTTGGCGTATTCGACACTCAAAAATTGCATAAACTTTTTAGGACTAACGCCAGCCCAATCGGAGAACATGCGCTGAAAATGAAAAGGGCTTAAGTGTACACTGGAGGCGATCTCAGCCAGAGAAGGTTGCTGTTTAAAATTATTGTGGAGGTAATCGATAGCCTCGGCAATTTTATAATAGGATGAGGGCTGTTTAGACATCATTAAATCTCCCTACGATAACCGTGATCATCAGCATGCTCTGCTCCATTAATTTAATCATTAGCGTTTAGGATAAGTATTTTACCGTTTAATCTCGACCCGATACTTGCTCTATACAATGGAAAAATGGAATTAGTAGCTGATCAGACGAGGAAAGCAGCGAACAGCTCACAGACTCCCCTGGCGTACAGGATTATTAGTGGTAGACAATGCCCTGGTTGCCAACATGGATGTTGGTAAGGGGCGATAGCAGGACGCGGTAGCTTTGCCGACATGGATGTTGCTAAGGGACGATAGCAGGACACGGTAGTTCTGTCAGACACTTGCAAGGGACTCGCCATTCGCGGCCAATTTTACGCGGATCATTGGCCCCTCTCCATGGGATTCACCGCGTAGACTTAGCTGATAAAAAACACCGCCAACATCTGCATCTATCCGCTACTTCCTCAGCCTATTACATGGATTACGCTAGCTGCTAATTTGATTTTTAAAATATTTTTCAACCACTAAATGAGCGATCAAATCTTCTTGTGCGCTATCTTTAAATGGCTTTATATAGGCATGCGCGTTGGCTATGATGCTTTTAGCGGCGTCGATGTTTTTAATGTAATATTGTATTTTTTCTTCGACATCTGAATAATCATCTTTGAGCAATACATAGTGATAATTTTCAATTAAGGTGCCTTCCATAAACCAAGTTTCATACTTTGGTTTGGTCATTAATACTAACGAGTTTGATGACATGGCCCACTTTAAATTAGAGGCGACATCATTGCCTTCAATTGAGAGTATAAATTTATATTGTAACTGCTGCTTTAAACTCATTTTTGGCCGCTGCCAGTGCTCAGTTATATCTTTGGTATTGGTCTCTCCTATATCTAATAGATCGTTGTCGATAAAATTCTTCATCAGTACACGCCTATGATCTTGATAAACCTTGCCTCGCCAAACCAGCATGTCCTTTTTATCCTGGTAATCCAACTGATCATCGACAAAAATGAAATGTCTAACCAAATCAAGTTTTAAGATAATTGAATTTTCATTGTCACCGTCAATCGGCCTAGCTTTTACAAAGGTCGGGACTGGCGGCACTATTGTTCTATCACCAAACCGAAAAGCAATTTTATTACTGTAATCAAACACACTAAGCACTTGAAAAAGATCGAAATAGTAAGTCTTTTTCTTGGATTTTAAAAATTTTCTGATACTGACAAATTTGTCGTTCAACGCAAATTTCGCTGATTTTTTATTGTAATAATTAACTCTGCTGTCGATATACTCGCTATCAACTAGCTGTTTGATATCCTTTAAAATTCTATTTCTTTTATGCTTATAAATAAATTTTGGCGCAAACAGATAACATACATTACTTAGGTAATAGAACAGTTTCTGATTTTTAGACAAATCAATTTTTATGTATTTTTTAATCATTACCTACCTTCATTAATACCATTTACTAAACAGAGAAATCATTATAACTTACCCAAAGAGCATAATCATCGCAATTGTCTTACGCGGTTAAGAATCGATTTAAACCCGCAGCAACCAAACCCACAGCCTGCGTATTTCTCCCAATCATACCCGGTAAGAGGGACATAAAAAAACCACTAATCGATAGTGCTCCGCCATAAAAACCTCTTCTCTTGGAAAATTCAGAGATAGCCATCAAACATTACTGGTGCAACTCTGTCGCCCCTAAAGTGTTGAGCAACAGCTTATAGTGCAATAATATTAGCATGCTGCTAAGTTCTGACAGGCTGACGTTGATGGTATTGAAGTGCAGAGCCAATGCAACTCGGCATTAAAACACACAACTAAGTAGTTTAAGAAAAGTAAGCTTACAGAGATCTGCTGTCACTATTATTAATGATCTGCTAAACAGACCTTATTTCGACCAGTGGATTTAGCCAAGTAAAGTGCTGAATCAGCTCTTCTTATCCACTCTTGGGATGTTTCTCCCGATTGATATTGAGCCACTCCCAGTGAAATAGTCACATGGACATCCAATGGATATTGATGACTTTCTACCATAAATCGGAGTTTTTCGGCCAGAGTCGCAGTTGTCAGTAAATCAACTTTCAGCGGCAATATTATAAATTCTTCACCCCCATAACGATACAGCGCATCAAACACACGGGTGTTTTTAACCACGAGTTTGCAGACACTGATAAGAATTTCATCTCCAACAGCATGACCATAGTTGTCGTTTATTTTCTTAAAAAAATCTAAATCAAACAAAATCAAACACATTACATATTTTTCACGTTGCTGACTAATAATTAAATCAGACAAGTCACGATTTAAAGCACGGCGATTTCCAACCTGTGTCAATGGATCAGTCGTCGCGAGTAATTTTAATTGTATTTGAGTTTTATGGTAAGAGTGAAAAATCACGAACGAGAATATGTTGGTGAGTAGCGTAGTGACCAAAATAAGGATGAAATCGACTAGCGAGATGAGTGGAAATAACAAGGCAAATATTATAGGTGTTGAAAGGCAACATATTTTCACAGCACTTTTTGGAGACGTCAGGTAATAAACGATTAACATGCTAGGATAAAACCAATGGATAGCAGATGCCCCTTGTAGGTTTACCTGGAGCACCACTGCAACCATTAAAAAAATAGACAGGGCGAACTTGGCAATATCTACTTTACGCGTTATGAAGACAAACAAGAAAAAAGCGAACAAAATACTGGCTATTATCACATCAATAATAGCAACTACAATCTCATCATTTGCTAAACGCATAATAGCAAATAGATATATAGTGATTGCTCCCAAAGCACTCAAGAAAAGCAAGACAATCTCTGATTGAGTTCTTTGTATCACTATCGTTCTATCCTTTTAACTATAATATATTAATGAATAGCTAATTTTTAGCTTTTCATATAGCCAATATTTGGGTTTCCCTACGGCCAATAGGCAGGTGACCCAACGGCAGAGATTAAGCTGAAAAATAGTTATCCACTGACAAAATATAAGCTGACCCGCAAGCTCCAAAAACCCAGTTTTGCTTAAAAACGTCGACCGCCTCCAGTACCTCTAAAAGGAAATCTATCCTAACCTCGCCCTTTAATCAGTGACTGACTTATCTGACCAGCTGCCACCATCCAAACAAAAAATGTCAACAGCTCCTAATCTGGACGTAATAAAAGAGGGCTTGATACACTTATCATATGTTTTAATCGACACTAGGTCAAAGACTTGGCTCCCAACTTTATTAATAACATTAGTACCCACAGCGACCAGCCTGCCTATAACTTCTAAGGTAAATGATGGCGTTTAAAAAAAATGGAAATAGATTTCATAAATTTAAATCTGTTTGAAAATTCTGGTTATCTAGATTATCACTGTTGCTGCACACTTTACTGTTAAGAAACATGCGGATAAGTCTACTTTTAGATTACGCGCTTAAAAACGGCTAAGTACGCGAAGGACAGCGCAGTGGAACTACCAGTCCTTTCCAAGCTGTCTGACCAAGCTTAACTGTGTGGGTACCGTAGTTATCCGATTTAGGTCCGCCCTTCGGGGTGCACCGAACCTTACGGTTTGATTGTTATCGATTTTCACTGGACAACCAGCTCGACTACCATCGATGCCTAACTGGCAAAATAATTGCTACGCCAGAGAAGTATTGAGTGGATTGGCATCTTTCTGGGCAAGCCAACAGTAAACACCTATTTAACATCGAGTATTTACCCAGCAACAGCTATCATCAAAAACTGTAAAAATTGCTCTACAAAGTTCATAAGTGCTCTACAAAGTTCATAAGTGCTCAAAAGTGCTCCCTAACCAATAAAGAGCAGTTCACAGGGGCCGAAGTTTGTTATTTTTGCTCCTCTATAACCTCAGCTGAGGCAAAGATGATCTCCCCCAAGCTAGGCAGTGCTTGGTTTTGATCCCGTCCTCGTTGTTCTGCTGATGAAAGCCATATAGCCTAATATCCCTAGACGCTAACGGTAGGGATTAACACGTCGTTAGTTATTCGGGCGATTATAGCCCACCACTAGATAATCTTTATCCCGCAAGGCGTTTAATAATAACTCGCCATTGTCTGCGACTCTGAATTCTCCGTAGACGGCTGCTGTATATTCCTCAGCTGTGCCCTCTTGGAAAAAGAACGCGTGGGTGGCCAAACGCAGTCTATTATTACGAATTCTGAACTGCATCTTGATTTGATTATCAGCAAGCACTTGCCCCTCCTCATACAGGCCGATGAAGCTGGCCACTTGTTGAGAGTCTAATGCTACGGTGAACAGCCCTTGCATTGAATGTTGCGCAGGCTCCAAAAGCTGCCTTTCTATGGCGAAGCTCAACCGCATGTAATCGCCTTGCATTAACGAGCGGGGATCAACGGGGGCAAGCTGCAAAAGTACTATTCTACCCTGCTCTAAAATGATTTCTTTTTTATAAATATTAAAACTGACCACCAGCAGAATAATGGCCAAAGTGGTCACCACTATTAAATTTGAGCGGTTAATAATATAGATATGCTGCAGCTTAACCTTACTGAGTTGATTGAGTCTGTGGCCAACAGTTAGCCAGAGCAGTGCGAGTGCAAACACCACTGCCAACACTATCAACACGATTGCCTTATAGAGCAGTGTCCACTCTAATGAGTAATAGTACCAAGAGACAAAACCCAATAAACTCAACACACCGACGCTGACTAGCAGCCTTCGCTGCTTTAAATAACCGACAAGCACCAATAACAATCCCGCACTGGCACCGGCAATTAGAAAACTAACCACAGCGAATAAAACCGCCAGCAAGACCAGACTTATTGCGGTCTTTGATGTCGCGCTAATAGCTTGTTGAACCCTGATGTTATTTATTAAATAACAAAAGCTTAGAAAAACTACTGCAGCACTGACCCAGTCTCCATAAAGCAGCGTTGCGGTCGAGCCGTTATTTAAGCCAAACAGCTCACCAACGATAAAGTATGGCAAAACATCGATGCTAAAAAACATCAAGGTGAGCACTAAACCATAGCCGATTGGCTCCCATAAATCTTTGCGCTTTTTCCAGGCGAAGTCGTACATCCACACCCCCAGAAACAGTATGATACTCAGCGGCAGAGTTAGGTAGGCCAAGCCATTGACTATCAAAAAGAAACATAGCGCCAACAGGGCAAACCAGCTTGACAGTACCCTGCTGATAAAACTCGGCATGATAAATACCAGCAATAACTGGACGGTAAAAAAAATCAGACACAAACTATCAAATATCGCCGTAAAGGAACTCGAATAATCACTGAGAAGATTAAACAGACCTAAACCCACTAATAATTGACCACAGAGGTTAAATGCTAACGCCACCTGTGCCGCATAATCTTTGATTTGAGCGGATCTAAAGATTGCAAAAGCCATTGAGCAAAAAATTACACCAAAAACTAAGGCGCTAATATTGCCCTCATCAAAGAGGAAAGAACTAAATAGAATACCTAAAAACACGATTAAGAAACAGGCACTAACCCACCCTGAAAAACCTAATAGCAGACGAATATACCAAGTGGAAGACGGCTGTGGCGCAGGGTGATTATCCTGTGAGACAACATCGTTATCTTTTAACAGCTGCCAAAGCTGTTTATCGGTTAATTGCATGTCTCTGCTCCACTGTCATCCGACGCTTGATCCCGCTGAGCAAAGGTTAGATTTAAACGCTTTAAATACATCCCGATAACACTCGACATTGCCAAAATATAACATGCTCCCAAGAGCATCATGCCCTCAAAACCCACCTCCGAGTCAGCGAGAAAACGCAACACAAAACCACTGGAGATCACCAGAAAACTTAGGCTGATCATTGCTATAGCCAATAAATCTTGGAGCAGGTATCGATACACTACAGCACCGACTATCAACCAAATAAAAGGCAGTGATTGAAAGGGCTCAGTATCAAACAGCGAGGCGATAGCCCAGGCGGTGAGGCAGTAATAAATCACAAAAACCAAGACCTGCTGTGTGTACCGATTAGACAAAGCCAGAGAGCCTAATCCCGGTAATACCGAGCGTCTATTGAGTAAAAAAACTAATTCGAAGAGACCGAGCAATAAGCTATTAATCAAAGCTAAATGCCACAGTGGATCCTGATCTGCAATATTGTCAAACCAGAGAAACTCTCGATAGAGATCGATGTAGAGAGCATAACTAAGATTGAATAAAACAATCCAAAAAACCCAGATAATACTAGATCCCCCAATCAGTGCCCAGGGGATCATTAATAGGCACCAGGTGACAAATAGCTGCCAGGGGTCAGCACCTGTTTGATAAGTCTGCCCCACCAGTGCCAACAGTGCACCGGTTAATAACACCATGGCCATCAATAGCGCCACTTTCAACCGCGCATTCGCAGCGCAGCGCAAGTAACTAAAGCCTAGAATCAACAGGGCACTCTCAACCAAGGCAAAGCGCATCATCCTCGTTAGCGCCTGCCAATTGTAGGCAAAAAAGAAGATAACGCCGCTGCAGAGACAGATCACACTTAGCCAAAGTAGGGTCTGCTTGGCAAAGGCATGCCACTGTTCGCCACTGGGTCGCGATTGGCTGATTTGCATCGCTTGGGCAATATTTTGCTCCTCGATTAACCCATCTTGTATCCAACCTAATACTCTCTCTCGGTTGTCTTGCATCTTAAAGTCCCTGTTAATTTGCTGTATTCAGGTTAATAAATCTTATTTAAGTGGTCGTATCATCAAGCTTTGCACCAATCTCTTTGCAGCATAAACTGATCATTCACCTTACCAAGCCACCTCTTGGCGCGGCCCAAAAACGACCCTGCGATTTCTAAGTTTCCCATACAAAGCAACATCTTAAAATATTTTTAGGCGATGTTATGATAGGTAGCTAAGAATAGCAGGACATGACGTTCAGCACTATTTTTAAAACTGATTTTTTATAGTAGCACCTAAGTGCATACAAACTGACGGGAGAGCTACCTAACATATTCTGTAGCATATCTGCGGGATTTTGATTATAAGCGTGCGACTGGGCGCTACTTTGCTATTAATGCCAATTGCACATAGACGATTTTTTCTTCTCACAAAAAAGTGATACTAGGGATGCAGTATCTCTAGGGGAAATTTAATCACCAGTTTAAACCCTGCGCTGTAATCTTTATCAATTTCAACATCCCCCTGCAGTGTTTGGGTCACTAAGTTATAGATAATATGGCCGCCTAAACCACTTCCTCCCTCTCCTCTGATCGTCGTATAAAACGGCTCAAAGAATTTTTCTTTGCCCTCCTGCGATAAACCTACGCCATTATCAGCGTATTCAATAACCAAACCTAAGTCTGTTTTCAGGACATTAATCACCGCAGTACCTAAGGCTAAACCCTTATAACCATGTATCTCAGAATTGAGCAATAAACAGCTAAATACTTTAGCCAGAATATCCGGATAACTATGCAGAGTAATGCTTTTATTAGCGTTAACAGTAACCTTAAAATTTAGTGCAGGGTGTTGTGATTTGAGGGTTACAATGGTACTTATTATGAGTTCGTTCAAGGAGAAGGTACGCAAATCTTCAAACCTTAAATCAACCGCCACTTGTTTGAAACTATCCACCAGCCTAGTTGTTTTATGCACATTTTCCAGGGCAATGATACTGGCTGTTTTCACTTGCATTAAAAACAAATCCATATCTTTTTTGGTCGCTTTTTGGGCAGTATAGCGCAGTTCAATATAATCGTACTGCTCAATTAATTTAGACAAAACAGTCATCATAGTGCCCACCGGGGTATTTATTTCGTGGGCCACTCCAGCGACCAAATTCCCCAGGGAAGCCATTCTGCCCGCCTGCACCAACTGATGTTGCATCGATCTTAATTTATCTAACGATTTAGATATTTCTTTATTCGCCAGTGACAATTTCTGAGTTCTATCTAAAACTCGACTTTCCAATTCTTCATTCAGTAATTTTAATGCCTGGCGAGCGCTATTGGTTAATGCTTGTTCAGCGGTTAACTGATCAATAATTTGTCGCTGTTGCCGCGCATGGTCCTCCAACATCGTCTGCCTATCTTGGTAATAATCCACTTTTTCTAACAGCTCGTCAGGAGAGACTTGGGAATCAGCAAGTAGTTGAGAATAACAATTTTTCAGTGTCTCCCGCTCTCGCTCACTGAGTAACACCGGATAATTAATCACCCGGCTGGCACCGGCCATACCGATAATACCCGCCAATAGCCCAGTCGTACCTGCACATAACTTAGACAGCTGGATTATATCGACGCTACTCTCTTTATTGAGCTGATGTTCATTGAAATAATTATCCAGCTTGGCAGCGGCCGCCTCCCCAGTTAAGTATCGATTGAGAATACTCAATAAAATTTGATATTTTTCTAACAGCGGTATATCTGCCTCTAGCTTGGCCCGATATTTTTTTTGTATTTGACCTTGCCCGATACGCATAAACTCATGGGCATTATCCAAGTTAGATTCGGATTTCGTCTTACAAATCGATGAAACAAAGACATACAAAGAGCAATTAATCACTAAGCTGGCAAACAAACTGTGCGCAGTTGACGACTCAAAATCTAGACCAAATAGCGCTTCAGGCCTGAGCCAAGATTGCCCAAACAGTCCACTGTGTAAAATATCCGCCTGTAGCCAGCCACTCGCTACCAAAGCCGGTAGTAACATAGTATAGGCCCACAGCAGTGCACCTCCTGAAAGGCCCGCAATAGCCCCCTGTAAATTCGCTCGCGCCCACAACATGGCACCTAAAAATAATGGCATTAACTGGGCAACAGCAACGAATGATATCGCCCCTATTTTTACCAGCAGGGCCGATTCGCCAATAATACTATTAAACCCTAGGCTCAAAAAGATAATGGCGACAACCACCATCCAGCGCACGTATAATAAATAGCGGCTAAAAAATTGAAAGCGTTGATTATACTCTAAGAGTGGCACCACCAGGTGATTGGTAACCATCGTCGACAAGGTCATAGCACTCACCATGATCATTCCTGTCGCCGCTGCAAACCCGCCTAAAAAAACCAATATTGCGATCAAACTATATCCCGCGTTTATCGGTATCGCCAACAGCATTAGATCGGCGGGGCTATCGACAGGTAAATATAATTTCCCAGCGACAGCAATCGGGATTACCAACATATTTATAATGAATAGATAGAGGGGGAATTGCCATCTTGCACTATCAATTAACTTTTCATCAGAACACTCTACTGTGCCTACATGAAATTGGCGAGGCAGCACAAACATACCTACCACACCAAAGATCATTGAGGTAAACCAAGCTGAAGTACTGGGAATAATAACTAATGACTCGCCATTGTTGTGAAGTGCACTCGCTGTTTCAAAGATATTTATTGGGCTTTTATACAAGACAAAGCAGATAAAAATACCCGCCACCAGAAACGCAAACAGTTTAAAAATCCCCTCTGCTGCAAGTGCTACCATCATCCCTGGGTGACGTTCTGTAGGGTCTAGCTTGCGCACCCCAAAAAGAATAGTGAATAGAATAATCAGCAGTACGATCACCCATTTAATAAGATCAGTAGAGTCGGCACCACCCACCTCACCTGCGGTTAATAAACCAACGGTAATAAAGACTGCTTTAAACTGAATAGAAATATAGGGGATAATTCCAATCAGACAAAATAGGCTGATCATCGCCGCAATGACACGAGAATAGCTGTATCTGGTAGAAATAAAGTCGGCAATACTGGTTGAGTGATAATGTTTTTTAATCCGCACCATACGCTTTAATAAAGGGCTTAAAAAAACAAAGACCAAGGTACTACCCAGAAACAGTGCCACATGGTTGATACCTTGCGAGCTCGCCTGACCCACATTGCCGTAATAAGTCCAAGACGTACAATACACAGCCAAACTAAGGGAGTAGGTTATTCCAGAATTTTTGATTTTATTAGCCAGTTTGGTATTGGAGACAGACCAATTAGCCAGCCAGAATAAAATCGCAAAATACATCGCCAACAATGACAAAAGAGCGGTACCACTCATCTCAGTGGTTACCCTGATCAAGCTCAGATTGCTTACTGGTACTTGTTGATTTGATACTCAGAATCAACAGCAACCAAATAGCGAAAGGATATAACCAAACCGCTACACTAGACATGTCCGCTTGAGTAATCACCGGCCAGCTTAATATAACCACTGACCAACAGCATAAAACCAACTTTTTCATAACCTCCCCCTTCCACAGATGATTATCTTAAAGAGTGATTATTGATGAGTAGTACTCACATTCTCAACCCTTCTAATCTGATCACAATAGAGGGATTCAGCATTCTTTATAAACTAGCTAGCAGTGCTGAGTCATTGATAGGTCAGATGCAATCAAGCCAAGCGCTGTGTCGTAAATATGACTAAATGAACATAATATTGCTGCTCATGGGATGATAATGTTAAACACTATACTGGGTTTTAGAGGAGATTTTTTCCTATAATAATCATTTCATACCCAGCCAAATCCCCATCAAGCAGAGAGACAAACAATACTTTATAGGTTTGCCTGTCATGAATGCACTGCCAATAAAACCATTAAATTAATAGGCTCTGTTCAGCTGATTGAGCAACAAGAGTCTGTCAAAAAACCAGGAGCAAGCAAGGAGATGAGCTATTAGGTACAACATGGGGATTAGGTGTATCCAGAGGCAGGCTCAAGGCTAACTCTGCGGGCAGAACATTGAGCTGATCTGCGATTATTGCTGGTTATCTTTCAACATGAGCAATGGCTGATAAGTCCAAAACAGCGACTTGATCAACTTCGTCTCGATGTGCTAAATTTGAAAAGATGATCGTTTTTCAGACTAGGTTCAAATAACTTAGTCTATAATCACTGCATTGAACTTAGTATCCGGCTGTACCACCGCTATTTAACAGGAGAGCGCAATGAATGTCACTTCAACCAGTCTCAACATGGGCCTCACCCGTCAAATAGATAATACTGCCACGCAACTTTCCAGTGGAAAAAGAATAAACAGCGCCTCCGACTCCCCTGCTAGCATTCAATTAATTTCTCAATTTAATAGCCAAATTCTCGGTAATAATGCCGCACACCGCAACGTCATCGATGGCACTTCAGCACTACAAGTCGCACAGGGAGGTCTATCCCAAGTTACCGATAGCTTGCAGCAACTTAGAGAATTAGGCTTACAAAGTGCCAATGGCACCCTGAATGATAGCGATCGAGCCGCCATTCAAAAACAGGCTGAGGGGCTATTATCTGGCATTGCAGATATTTTAGGCAATAATCAATTTAATAACCGATCTCTACTTGACGATAGTACTGCGCTAAGTTTACAGACAGGGCCAGACGCTGAGCAGCAACAAGCTCTACCCAGTTTTGACCTAAATGCAGACTTCACCAATGCCGGCTTGTTTACTATTGATTTCAGTACCGATAGTCTCAGCGATACATTAGCGAGTATCGATACCGCGCTAGACATTAGCAACAGTGCTAACAGCGCATTTGGTGCCGCGCAAAACAGACTAGACAGTACCGCGGCAAGTTTAACCCGCTCCACCATTGACCAGGCAAGCAGCCTCTCGCAAATCGAAGATACAGACTACGCCGCGGCAATTTCTGAGCAGACCAAGCTATTGTTATCGAGGCAAGTAGAAATCGCGATGTTGGGACAGGCCAATGCCAATCGTGGTCAAGTACTGCAGTTACTGAATCTTCCGGGCTAATCTGTTAGCCCATCATCATAGTGCCTTAACCTATTTAAGCTAACCCGTCACCCCACTAATAATTATGTCGACGATACTCTTACATTTATCCGGTATCGCTGGGTTTTTCCAATAAGACCAGACCGTTGACGATAATTTTATTAACTAATCATTATTCGTAATTGTCGCTTTTCATTGAAAGCATGCTACGCTTTACTGAATCATGCGTGCATTTTTAAGTCAAATATTTCATGATTTACCGATTAGGAACGGCTGAATAATCCCCTGCTTATGACTACTGGGTATGCAAAAACAATTTAGCTGTCTATAACAGATCAGGCCCTCGAGTCTGTAAAAATATCTCTGAGTTACTTCTATCTATCAAGGAGCTAACGATGAAAACAATCGCAACCTTTAGTGTTAAATACTCTCAATCACTCAATCCTGCAGCCGAACTCAATACCAGTTTAGAACAACTCGCCACGGCGGGGATCCACTCGTCTGACCTGCTCGACTTTTATCAATCTATGCTGTTAATTCGCACTTTTGATACTAAGGCTATCGCCCTGCAGCGCACTGGCCGGCTCGGTACTTACCCTTCATGCCTCGGCCAAGAGGCAATCAGCACCGCCATTGGCAAAACTATGCATGCTGAAGATGTGTTTATCCCCGGCTATCGAGATGCCGCCACCTTGATTTGCCGCGGCACCACCATGCAACAAATACTGCTGTACTGGGGCGGTGATGAGCGCGGCATGAACTTTACCGGGAATAACCAAGACCTGCCCTACAACGTGCCTATCGCCAGTCAATGCTGTCACAGCATTGGCATCGCCTACGCTTTTAAATTGCGCCGTGAACCACGGGTGGCGGTAGTCGTTTGTGGTGATGGCGGCACCTCCGAAGGCGATTTCTACGAATCGCTGAACGCCGCTGGCACTTGGCAGTTACCGGTAGTATTTGTCGTCATCAACAACCAGTGGGCGATTTCAGTACCCAGATCCAAACAATCGGGCTGCACTACGTTAGCGCAAAAAGCCATTGCCGGAGGATTCAGTGGTGAACAGGTCGATGGCAACGACATTATCGGCTGTCACTTACAGCTGACTAAAGCCATCGAGAATGCCAGAGCCGGCAATGGGCCACATCTGATAGAAGCCATCACTTATCGCTTGTCCGATCACACCACAGCGGATGATGCCAGCCGCTATCGCGATGCCGATGACTTGCAACAAGCCTGGAGAGAAGAGCCACTCCTGCGGTTGCGCAATTTGTTGCTCAACCACCAGCTGATTAGCGAATCACAACTCGAGGCCATCCAGAGTCAGTGCAATGAGGAGGTCGAGGCATGCGTCGCAGAGTATTTAGCCTACCCACCCCAGCCTAATTCCGCCATCTTTGAATACATGTATCAACAGATGCCCTGCGGACTCAAACAGCAATTATCCGAGCTTGAAACGCAGAGGTGATCTATGCCTAATTTAACGTTGATAGAGGCGGTCAATGCCGCTATGAACTTCGAGATGTCGGCCGATAAGAATGTCTTGGTGCTCGGCGAAGATGTCGGGGTCAACGGCGGCGTATTTCGCGCCACCGACAACTTACAACGCAATTTTGGTGAGATGCGGGTGATCGATACCCCGTTGGCTGAATCACTGATCTGCGGCATGAGCATCGGCCTGGCGGTACAAGGCTTTAAGCCGATCGCAGAAATCCAGTTCATGGGTTTTATCTACGCCGCCTTTGACCAGTTAATCTGCCACGCGTCCCGCATGCGTAATCGCACCCGTGGTCGTCTTAGCTGTCCTATGGTATTGCGAGCCCCGTACGGCGGTGGCATACGCGCACCTGAGCACCACAGCGAGAGTACCGAGGCGATTTTTGCCCATGTGCCTGGCATTCGTGTCGTTATCCCCTCCTCACCGGCGCGTGCCTACGGTTTATTACTGGCGGCAATTCGCGACCCGGATCCCGTGGTCTTCCTAGAACCCAAGCGCATCTATCGCGCCCAATCGGAAATGGTCGAGGACAATGGGGTGGCACTGCCATTAGATGTCTGTTTCACCTTGCGCCTTGGCTGTGATCTAACCCTAATCAGCTGGGGCGCAATGCTCAAGGAGACCCTTGAGGCCGCCGAGTATTTGGCCGCTATAGGGATAGATGCAGAGGTCATAGACCTAGCCAGTATCAAGCCAATCGACAAAGTGACAATTTTAGAATCAATCCAAAAAACCGGCCGCTGTGTGATAATCAGTGAAGCGCCTAAAAGCGGTTCGGTGGCCGCCGAAATTTCAGCTATCATCGCCGAGGAGGGGTTAACTTCACTACTGGCTCCGATTCTGCGGGTGTCTGGTTACGATACTGTTATGCCGCTATTTAAACTAGAACAGCAGTACTTACCCAGTGTCGATAAAATAGTGAAAGCTGCTCAACACGTAATGGAGTTCTGATGAATATATTTAAATTACCCGATTTAGGAGAGGGCCTGCCCGAGGCAGAAATTGTAGAGTGGTTTATTAAAGAAGGGGATCAAGTGAAGACCGACCAACTGATTGTCGCCATGGAAACTGCCAAGGCTATAGTGGAGATACCCAGCCCACAATCCGGACAAATAGCCAAACTGTTTGGCGTGGTCGGCGACATCATCAACACTGGAGATCCACTACTAGAATTCAGCTCTTGTGCAACCGCCACCCATACGCCCGCCACTACCTCATCGGCTTCTGTGGTCGGCGATATTCCCAGTAATCAACAACCCCTGCAAGAGCGAGCTCAAGCAGCGAGTGGCCATGCCCACATCGGGGTTAAAGCCACCCCGGCCGTGCGCGCGCTGGCCAGACGCCACGATATCGATTTAAGCGTGGTGACCCCATCCGGGCCCGATGGCACCCTCAAAGCCAGTGATATAGAACGGGTGGTTAAAATCTATGCCGATGTCGGCAAACTACAACCCCTTAAAAGCGTGCGGCGGGCGATGGCCAAAGTCATGGCACTAGCCCATGCCGAAGTGGTTGCCGTGACCATTATCGATGATGCCGATATCAGCGCTTGGCTCAGCCACACTGATTTCACCGTCAGATTAATCCGCGCCATCATTGTCGCCTGTCGGGCAGAGCCCTGTCTCAATGCTTGGTATGACAGCCACTCCATCGGTCGGCGATTAATCGATCAGGTACATCTGGGGCTGGCAGTTGACACTAAAGATGGCCTGTTTGTACCGGTGCTAAAAGACGTGGGGCAATACCAAGCAGACCAGCTAAGGGAAAAAATTCGCACCATTAAACACTTAGTGGTCGAACGAAAAATCCCCGCCAGCGAGTTGCGTGGTAATAGTATTACCCTCTCTAACTTTGGCTCTATTGGCGGTAAGTACGCCAACCCCATTGTAGTGCCACCCACTGTTGCCATCATTGGCGCAGGCAGAAACTTTACCCAGCTAGCGCTGGATAACGGCCAACTAGTCGAGCATCAGATGCTGCCTTTATCACTGACTTTTGATCACCGCGCGGCAACCGGTGCCGAGGCCGCCAGGTTTATGCAAATTATGATTGCAGATTTAGCTTTACCCTCGTGATCGCCTCCCCAGTGACGATACTGTTAAGCACCAAGCAAAAATCATGGTGACGGACTCGATCTACGCCCTCTAACACCTACCTTTTGGGGCAGCCAACAGGGGGCGATGATCGGTAGACCCATCTCATCTTTTACCATGAATTTCATCTGCATCATTAAAGATATAGTACAAACAAACCTTCTTTCACTGCTCTTTTGCCGTTAATTTCATCTGTATTATTCAAGATGTAGCGCAAATAAACCTTCATTCACTCCTTTTTTACCATTAATTTCATCTGTTTCATTCAAGATGTAGCGCAAATAAACCTTCATTCATTGCTCTTACTCAAACCCGCTGGCACTGCGTCGTTTTGAGCTGTGTGTCTGCTATTTTGCAGCGGTTATTCCCCCCCCGCCCATAGATAAAATAACAAAAACAGTTGACAAACAAACACTCGCCAAACTAATATATTAGTTCAATTGATATATTAATAGTGTAATTTAACGTAAGGGCATGAAATGAAAAATCTAATTAAAGGCCTTGGCATAGCAACAATACTGATGACGTCCATGGTACTCGCTACCGCCAGTCAAGCCGAAACCACTTTGAGAATAGGTACTGTTTTATCACCCAACGATCCAATGGGTCAGGGCCTTGATAAATTTAAAGCAGATGTTGCAGCAGCCACCAAGGGCGAAGTGAATATAGAGGTGTTCCACAATTCGCAGTTAGGTGACACAACGGAGATGATAGACCAGGCGAGAGCGGGCGCACATGTTGGCACCATAACTGATGTGGCACGCCTCTCCAGCTTTGTACCTTCTCTGGCCATACTCTCGGCACCTTTTCTGTTTGAAAACTACCAACAAGCCGATAAATTTGCGTCATCTAAAGAGTATTTAGCTTGGGCTTCACAACTTGAAGAAAAAGCCGGACTAGTAATGATCGCCTCCAATTGGTACCAGGGAGCACGCCACGCTTTAACCCAAAAATCGATTGCCAGCCCCAGTGATTTATCGGGGGTGAGAATGCGCACCATAGGGGCACCAGTGTGGATTGAAACTATCCGTGCCATGGGTGCAAAACCTACTCCGATTGCATGGGGTGAAGTGTATTCCGCACTACAGTTAGGCACTATCGACGCTGCAGAGGCGCAGCCTACTGCTATTTGGGGAGCTAAGCTCTACGAAGTAATCAAACATGTCACTAAAACCGGTCACATTCAATTGGTCACGGCACTCGTGGTCAGTGCTGAGGGCTGGAAGCAAATCTCGCCAGAGAACCAAAAAATTGTGCGCCGTCTAGCCGTTGAAAATGGTCGTTTTGCCTCTGGTTTAACCATCAAACTGGGTAGTGAAGCACTGGATAAAGTGGCTGCTGCTGGGGTCATCGTCAGCGACGTTGATCTAGCGCCTTTCAAAGCAGCAGTAGAATCTGTTTACGCGTTGCTAAAGCTTGAAGAAGAGGCGGCCGTGGTGAAAAGAGTATTGGCAAATTAAGCATATATTTGCCACTAAGCTCCCAGACAGTGGCGATGAGCCATTGTTGGGAGCTTTAACCTAGATTCGACAATCGAACCTAGGTTTGATGACTTAAATTGACAGGTTGACAAATATGTTCCAAAAACTAGAAATTTCTGCGGCAATTACGCTGTTGGTCGCCATTGTCGTGTTAGTTAGTATTGCAGCGGTAACTCGCGTATTAGGTGCGCCCATTATCTGGTCTGTCGAGATAGCACAATTGTTATTTGCCTGGCTCTGCATGCTGGCTGCTGACATCGCACTACAAGATAAGCGCCATTTTGGCCTGTTGATTCTGCTGGACAATCTCAATCCAAAGTTACGCCGACTGATGGAAATTTTTAATCTCATCGTACTGATGAGTTTACTGATATTACTGTTTAGCTACGCGATCAAGAATACCTTATTAATGCATCCTCGCCTGATTGGCTCGACACAAATGCATGCATCCTTGGTGCACGGCTCTATGGTGGTGGGCTTAGCCTTATTGTTCCGCACGATGGGCACTCAGCTTCTCTCTTTATTACGCAACCAAGGGACCACTTAATGTTATTACTGATTGCTGCATTATTCACTGTATTCCTCATCATTGGGATGCCCGTAGCCTTTGCCTTGTCCCTCGCTTCTATTCCGGTTTTCCTGTTCACTGGGACTATGCCGCCAACCGTCGCGGTACAAAAAATGGTCACAGCAACCCAGAGCTTCCCGTTATTAGCGGTGCCCTTTTTTATCTTCGCCGGTAACTTAATGAACGCTACCGGCATCACCCAACGGCTAGTCACTTTTTCTACATTACTCACCGGTTGGATTGCGGGAGGCCTAGGACAAGTTTCCATTATGCTGAGTCTGATGATGGGCGGCATTTCAGGCTCTGCAGTTGCTGACGCTTCGATGGAGGCAAGGTTACTGGGGCCAAGTATGATTAAACAGGGATACTCAAAAGCGACCACCGCAGTTGTTCTCGCGTTTGGCTCGATTATTACCGCCACCATTCCACCGAGTATTGGCCTAATTTTATTTGGTTTTATCAATGAAGTGTCAATCGGTAAGTTATTTTTAGCGGGTATTATTCCAGGGATAGTACTGACCTTATGCTTGATGTTTACCACTTGGTTGATCGCTAAAAGAAATGGCTATGCCCCGCAAATGCCACATTTCCCAACCAGAGGTGAGTTATGGGCCAGCTTTAAAGAGAGCATCTGGGCCCTGGCATTTCCTATTATTTTAATTGTCGGTTTTAGATTTGGCTTTTTTACGGCCACTGAGGCTGGTGCATTTTTAATCTTTTACGCGTTATTCATCGGGATTTTTATCTATAGAGAACTTAACTGGGAAAAACTGTACGAAGCGATGCGCAACACTATTAGCGATGTCGGTATGGTCATGCTACTGATCATGATGGCTGGGGTATTAGGTTATGCAATTACCATTGAACGTGCGCCGCAACAAATCACCGAATTTGTCACCACTCTCACCAGTGATCCAATCCTAATTCTGATGTTGATTGTTACTGTATTAGTGATCAGCGGCATGTTTTTAGAGGGCGCCGCTAATATCTTGTTAATCACACCCATTGTTTTACCAGTATTAGTCAGTGCCGGTTATGACCCTATCCATATGGGTATTTTGATTGTCATATTGATTAATTTTGGCGGATTAACCCCCCCTGTTGGGGTCATCATGTTCACCGTCTGCGGGGTTTTAAAGGTGAAGACCGGTGAGTTTACGCTCGCGTCATTGCCATTTATCGCGACGATGCTAATCTTTTTTGTCATAATGACCGCCTTCCCATCACTGACTCTGTTACTACCGAACTCCATGATGTAGTGCAGTGTTTAAGACTAGAGTTAATATTGACAAATGACTGCCAGAAACTTGTTTTCAAACCCGCTTGAAAATCTGAATCAGCAAAAGAACAAAACGAATACACAGATGTCTGCAGCTGCGCGTGTGTATGAAGAGATAAAGGAGAGAATTATCTCGCTAAACATGCCGCCAGACACCACCTTGGTACGCAGAGAACTCTCAGAAAAATACAACATCAGCCAGGCACCGTTGCGTGATGCGATCATTCGCTTAGAAAATGACGGTTTAGTCATTTCCTATCCACAATCACGCACTATGGTCACTAAAATAGATCCGGTGCGCATTCGAGACGAGCACTTTTTAAGGATCGCGGTTGAATGCGAGGTGGTCAGACAGATCGTTATAAAATCAGACCTGAAGTTTATTACTAAAGCCAAAGGTTTTGTGAAACTGCAAAGCGCTCTGGTTGGCGATATTGAGCAAGTGGAATTGTATAAACAACTCGATGAAGCTTTCCATGAAGCGCTGTTTTCCAGCGTAAATCAAGCCGAATTATACAGTTACCTCTCGCTCCACAGCGGGCACTCAGCGAGGTTACGCACCTTAGATCTACCACGCCCGGAGAAAATGCTCACCGTTCTGCATGAACATCAAGCCATTATAGAGGCAATTGAGCAGCAAGATATCGAAAAATCGGTACAAAAAATGCGTGAACATCTCGCTGGTACTATCAGTAGACTGCCACAGATCATCGCGAACCATAAAAACTTTTTTGCCTAGTACTCTGCATGTCCCGCTTAAAAGGCAACCGACTAGGCATTGAAAAATCAGGACTGTAAAGTGAATATTCTCAATGCCGAATCTCTGTTAAATAGTCAAAACAGCTTAGCAGAATCCCCGGTTTGGTGTGCCGAGCAACAAGCCTTGTTCTGGATTGATATTACTCAATCAACCCTACATAAATTAAAGGATAACCGACATCAGACCTTTTCTTTATCTGACCCTGTCAGTGCTTTCGCCCCCGCTACTGATGGCGGCTTTATTGCGGCGACAGCCAGCGGCTTTTCACATTTAAAGCTTACCCAAGGCATGGTTCTGCAACAGAGTATTCAACCTTTTTTAAAAGATGTTGATAACTTTCGCATGAATGATGCAGCACTGGATCGGCAAGGGCGTTTTTGGTCGGGAAGCATTCAGGCCCAACCTCATAATGAAGGGGCTACCGGGCAGCTTTACTCCCTTGAAAATAACCAAATCACGCCGGTCTTAAATGGTTTTCGCTCGCAAAATGGCCTGGCTTGGAGCCCCGACGGTCGTACCATGTATGTCTCTGACTCCCACCCATCGGTTGCTGCCATTTGGCAGTTTGATTTTGACCTAGAGACGGGTATTCCATCCAATCGAAGACTGTTTGCAGATCAGAAAATTTTATCAGGTCGACCCGACGGCGCCACTGTTGATACCGACGGTTGTTATTGGATAGCGGCTAGTGATGCAGGACAGATAATCCGATTATCTCCAAACGCTAAGATTGATACCATCGTCAATGTCCCCACCCGCCACGTGACCAATATTTGCTTTGGCGGATCTCGCCTATCGACACTCTATATCACCACTCAACGCTATATAAATCCCAACGCACAAGCGGGCAATATTTTTGCCCTTGAAACTCCCTACCAGGGCATTGCAGATACGCCTTATACCTATAGCGAAACACCCTAAACATTCCTCGAGCAACGCTTGATACCCATCAAGGTAAATGAGATTTAAACAACGCTAAGCAGCACCCTAAATAGATGCTGATCGCTCGCGAAATATTAATTGAAAGCAGGTAAAGCCAGCCTTGGATGTCACCACTATTTCACCCTGATGGGCTTTGATTATCGCCTCTGTAATAGCTAGCCCTAAGCCAGTCCCCACTTCTAGAGCGCTGTTACGGTCTGCGTTAGCCGTGGTATAAAAACGTTCGAATAGATGCGGAAGGACAGAGGGAGCAATCTCAAGCCCTGAATTGATGACCGATAAGCTCGTGTACTGTAACGTTTTGTTGATAACTATCTCAATAGTACCTTGTGCTGGCGTGTGATTAATGGCATTGGATAATAGATTGCTCATGGCGCGACGAATCATCGATACGTCCCCGATTATCTCGACCTTATCACTACAGTTGGCCGACAGTTTTAAACTGATTTTTCGCTCCTCGGCTAAGGCGTCATAAAATTCAAACAAATTAGCCGCTTCATCTGGTAAGTTTATAACAGCGCCTTTTAGCACATTGGTAGTCTGCTCAGTTTTGGCTAGAAATAGCATATCCGACAGCATCGAGGTCATTCTTTGATACTCTTCTACATTCGATTCTAAAACACCCCGGTAAGTGGCCAAATCTCTAGGTTTACTCAACACCACTTGCGTCTGGGTCATTAAATTACTCACCGGCGTTCTAAGCTCATGGGCGATTTCGTTAGAAAATTGCGTGAGGCGGGTGAACGCATCTTCCAATCTGTCGAGCATTTGATTGAGCGCTACCGCGAGCCCGGAAATCTCTATCGGCACGTCCTCATCTGGCATTCGTTGGTCTAACTGGTTAGCCGTTACTTTCAACGCTTGATCCTTAATTAGATAGAGTGGCAACAGTCCTCTTCGCGTTACAAACCAAGCGAGTAAACCACTGATCAACGCTGCAATCAGGGTGAAGAATACCAGCGTCTTGGTAAATGAAAGCTTAAACTGACGATGGTTGTTTTGGTTGTAAGCCAAGATAACGATGATTGCATGGTCCCCATGCTCAAGTGCCGCGATTAGACCCAAAAAATGTTGGCTGCCAACCGTCCATTGCATAGGTTTACCGATACCCATCTTGATTTTAGTATCCACCAGATCTAAGGGTAGAGACAATTTTGCAGAGCGATAGATAACAAATTTTTGGGGAGTCAGGATCAACACTTGTAAATCTTCGTGTCCCACTAAGGCACTTCGCAGATATTCAGCGAGTTTAGGATCTTTACTATTGTGCGCCGTCACCTTACTCAGAATATTACTGACCAGCTGTAATTTTCCCTGTAAATTTTGTTGATCTTGAAGGCTAAAATGATGTTGTACCGCAATGGTAATGACCCAGCTAAAAACCAACAAAACCAGACAGGAAGATGAAATATAAAAGAGTGTCAGACGTGCGGTTAGGGATAATTTACGTCTCATGATGACTGCAATTCCCTCTCTGGAGCTTCGAGAACATAACCCATACCGCGTAGGGTACGAATCAATTTGTTAGCGTATGGATCATCTACTTTGCTGCGCAAGCGTCTAATTGCAACGGCTATCACGTTGGTATCACTATCAAAGTTCATATCCCAGATCAGCGAGGCGATCAACGCACTAGAGAGCACTTCCCCCTGTCTGCGCATGAATAAGGCGAGTAGTGAAAATTCTTTCGCGGTCAGTTTAATACGCTGCCCCTGGCGAGTAACTTGTCTGCTCAGCAAGTCCAATTCTAAATCGGCGACACGCAGCAAGGTAACCTCACTGACTTGGTTAGTGCGGCGTAACGAGCTGCGAATTCTTGCCAGTAGTTCCGAGAAGGCAAAAGGTTTGATCAAGTAATCATCGGCACCAAGCTCTAAGCCTTTCACCCGATCATCGATTTGGTCATTGGCAGTCAGGAAGATAACCGACACTTGCTGACCGGCTAAACGTAACATTTCTAGTACTTTCCAGCCATTGATTCCAGGTAACATCACATCTAATACAATCAAATCGTAAGGCTCTTCTCCGGTCAGGGCTAAATGTAAACCATCGGGGCCAGTTCGGGCCAAATCAACCGTAAAACCCGCTTCAGATAAGCCCTGTTTTAGATAATTTCCGGTTTTAAGCTCATCTTCGATAATCAGTATTTTCATCGATTTTCTCGGTTATGGGTAATGATGCATTTCAAATTGAGCTTTTATTACCTGAGGATAAGTAGGTTGCTCAGTGTAGGTTAGCATTTCAGTGTAACGTGTTCGAGCATCTTGCAGCGATTGGTAGTAAGTAAATAACTCGCGGATTGCCGATGCTAAATCTTTATACGATGCCAGGGACGCGACCAGCGCCCCCAGTGAAAGTTTTCCTTCAATCACTAGATAGCCACCCACTGTATAAAAAAAGAATGGGGTTAGGTTCATGATGAAATTATTCAGAGATTTCATGATGAATTTAGTTTTAAAGAGCTGTATCCGCAGTACATATAAAGCGTGAAATGCTGTTCTGATTGGTTTTTGCGCGAGATGAGCGGGTCTATTTTGTTCACTCGCTAGCAGCTTACTCAAACGCCTGACTTTGCGTAATCTGTGGCGAACCAACTTATTGATACGTCGTTGAAAGATAGGAATGATTATAATCTGAACAGGCAGCAATGCGATGACAGCGGCTCCTAAAGCGACATTTTGTAACAACATAAAGCCAATGATGGTTAATGCTGTCCCCCCTTGCAGCACCGGAACAGCGACGGCGTCACCGGAAAAAGCACAAATAGGCTCCACTTCCTGCAATATCACTGGGGCCAAAAAATCACTTTTGTTGACGCCCCGTTGACCTCGCTGGCGTCTAAAGATTAGCAAACGCAGTCGCTTAATCAAGCCTTCGGCAACACAGCCCTTATAATAATTTAAGACGAACTTCAGCACGCCATTGGCGATCAATGCCATTAGATAAAACCCACACAGAACCAGTAAATATTCAATTTGCGAAAGGGACATAGCGGTTTTGTTGAGCAGATAATTATCACTATCGATAGCGTTGTTAATAATCAGTTTTGGCAGTTCCAAAATGGCAAAGGTAATAGGCAAGGTCAAAATTGCACCACCGGCGAGTAACAGTTGTTTGCGCAGTGTGTACTTTTTTATAAATATGCTCAGACTCTGCGGGATACGTGGATGATACAGAGGATTACCTGATTGTCTGGATTCTCTGCGCAACAGCAGAGTTTGCCGCATCAAACTAATCAGTTTGTTAATTAGTATGGCCAATAGCATGAGAGGCATTAATACTAAAATGATATGGGTAATAAAATGCAACCACCAATGATCATGGTCAAAAATAGCCATGGTCAAACTATTGCTCCATAAATGTAAATTTCCCATTAGCATTTTTCACTTTGTTAGTATGGGTTTGTGCACCGGGAAGCTCGACTCAGTGAAAGACTGAACTAAGCCAAATAATTAACCCAAAGCTGGTGCTCAAGCCCGCTGTTTTTACAGATTTCTCTCTCTCGGTCAGCCGTGGCACTACGGCGTTCAATCAAAAAAAATCGGTAAAAAACTAGCGGCACCATCATCACGCCATTACTTGCAGAATCCGGGTGATTTAGGAAGATATTTAAGCGCTAAGCCGCCATTAACGACGGGATTATTGCCATTGATTAAAGAGTATTTAGCCCGGATATTGTATGCAATATCCGAGTTAGGCCTCACTCCTAAAAGCGGAATTGAATACCGGCAACAAACTGTAGCGTTTTGCTACTTTCATTGGCAGCATCTGCAAGGCTGGCAGTTTTGCCAAAGGAACGCTCATAATTGACCCCTATATAAGGGGCAAACTCACGGGTTACTTCATACTTTAGCCGCAGCCCCACTTCAATGTCAGACAGACCTTTACCTATCCCTCTTTCAGCATCATCTTTAGCGTATATATCGGCACTGATCGAAGGGGTTAGCACCAGCCTTTGGCTGAGCATAAATTCGTACTCTGATGCTAGACGCAGTGCGGTATTTCCTTCTTCACTGAGATAGAAGCTAATATCTGTTTCAAAGAAATAGGGAGCAAGTCCCTGCACACCAACCACCGCCCAGGTTTGATTCGGGCTTGGCTTACTATCGTAGCGTATACCGAATTGTAAATCCCAGTAGGGTGCAATCGCTTTACTGTACAAAAACTGGATTTCACTGTCTTCGATTTCCCCATTGGCGCGACTGCCTTTGGCTTTGATGACAAATTTTTTGAGATCATAGCCTGTCCAAGTTTGCAGATCCCAGTTGAATGATTTTTCTCCATCGCCGTGGCGCAGTTCGAGCTCATCAATCGTAATAGCGGTGAGTAGAGGATCATCACTGACCGCAGAAAATGCACTTGTACTGGCTAGCAGCGCACAGAGCGTCAGTTGTTTTATAAATAAATATTGGTTCCCAGCACTGGGGTTAGCTAACTTTAACTTCACGAAACATACCTCCCATATGATAAATTAAATGACAGTGGTATGCCCAACTGCCCATCGCATCCGCAGTCACCTGATAACTTATTTTTGCCCCAGGCTGTACCACGATAGTATGCTTTCTCGGTAGATAATTATTATCGCCAGTCTCCAGTTCACTCCACATTCCGTGTAAGTGCATAGGGTGATTCATCATCGTGTCATTGACGAGATTTATCCTAACCCGCTCACCGTATTTCAATGCAATTGGCTCAGCATCACTGTATTTAACGCCATTGATAGACCACATATAACGGCTCATATTGCCGGTGAGGTGTAAATCAATCTCGCGCGACGGATCCCTGCGATCCTGCGTCTTAGTGATGTTTTTAATATCTGCATAGGTGAGCACACGTCGGCCATTATTGCGCAAACCCACCCCGGGATCATCCAACCGATATTGTGGGTTACTGGCCCGCGCATCAACATGCGGCCCATATTCTGTTTTAGCATGCGTGATACTAGGCTGCATGGTTTTGGACATGCTACCCATGCCCGCCATTTTCGAGTGATCCATGTTGCCCATAGACATGCCATCCATAGACATATCACCCATCTTCATATCGCCCATAGCCATGCCACTCATATCCCCCATACCCATGTCTTGAAAACTCAGAATAGGCATAGGATCAAACGGAGGTACCGGAGCTTCCAGTGCTAGGTCAGGTGTTAAGGTGCCTCTGGCATAACCGGTACGATCAATTGCCTGAGCAAAAACCGAATAGGCAATATTATCACTAGGCTCTACGATGACATCGTAAGTCTCAGCGACACCAATGCGGAATTCATCAACCGATACCTTCTCAATATTCTGTCCATCTGCGGCAACGACGGTCATTTTTAGACCGGGAATACGGATATCGAAAAAGGTCATTGCCGAGCCATTGATAAAGCGCAGGCGAACTTTTTCACCTTTTTTAAATAGACCTTTCCACCCTTCATTGGGCGTTTCACCATTCATCAAAAAAGTGTAGGTATAGCCGCTCACATCAGAAATATCAGTTTCACTCATGCGCATTTGATTCCACATCTTGCGGGCAGACCAGGTTTTCTTTACGCCATCACGTTGAATTTCCTTTAATAAGGTACTAGTAGTTCTCTCACTAAAATTGTAATAATCGCTGCGTTTCTTCAGCTTTGCATAAATATCATCAGGGTTTTCATCGCTCCAATCAGAGAGCATAATCACATATTCCCTATCGTACTCGAAGGGTTCCGGTGCAATAGGATCAATGATAATGGCACCGTAAACCCCGGTTTGCTCTTGGTAACCTGAGTGACTGTGATACCAATAAGTACCGGATTGTTTAGCCTTAAACTGGTAGGTAAAACTGCTTTGTGGCGCTATACCGTCAAAAGAAATGCCGGGCACACCGTCCATCTTGCTATCCAGAATAAGACCATGCCAATGAATAGAACTTGATTCGGCCAGCTTATTTGCGACATTAATAGTGATGTTTTCACCTTCTTTAAAGCGCAAAATGGGGCCAGGTAAAGAATCATTTACCGTCGTTGCTGTTCTCAACTTACCGGTAAAATTCACCAGCTGTTGTGCAATAGATAAGTTAAAATTGCTTCCTCTCAAGGTCGTTTGCAGCCCGTGTTTAGGCGCGGAAAAGACATTGTTTGAGCCAAGACCTAAACCTAACATAGCGCCACCTAAGCCCAACCCAGTAACAAACTGGCGGCGGTTGATTTTCATCCTATTCATTCGCTAACCCTCGTTGAGTTAAATGATAAAGTTAACTTTCATTCCCGCTTCAAAATGCCCGGGAACATTACATGCCACTTGGAATTTACCAGAGCTATTAAAGGCAAAGACCACATTTTTAACCTCTCCAGGTGCGAGAGAAACGGCATTTGCTTCATCGTGTTTCATACTCGGCATTGCCTTCATCATCTGGGCGTGTTCACGCATCTCTGATAAGTTGCCAATCACGAATTCATGCTCCATGTTGCCGGTATTAGTCACGACAAACTTAATCACCTCGTCAGATTTTATATTCCAGTTTTCAGGGGTAAAGCGCATCATGTCAGATGCAGCAACATTAATAGTTCTGGTAGGGGTTTGCTGACTGCTATGATCCATTTTAGACATGTTTTTCATCCCATTGTTATGTTCATCCATAACATGTGCGCCGCCTGCGATAGCCATATTGGAAATCAACAACAATAATGAACCTAGTAAAATATGTTTTTTCATGCATCTACTTCCTATGTTTTAACTGTTTCAGAAGTAGCCATAATACGACCTTGCAAATGACTAGAAGGTGTCGTGAAGGTTACATATTTGTCATTTTGATATGCTGGGATAGCTTTATTGACGGGTGCCCAATTGTGAGCTTACTAAAAGAGAAAATAACTTTTTAATACAAGCAAGGATATATCTGTATAGTTACCCATTTTGCGCTAACGCGACTTGAATTCTAAATGTTGGTCGGAGCTGGAGATTGATGACATGAAAATAACAACATTACAAAATTGTAATTTGATATAAAGGGCATATTCTGTTTAAATCCGTATCTGAAAGCGGGTTAGTAGTGGATTATGTTTAAGTTGCTCCCTGATGACGTTGTAATTTTCGGATAAACTGAAACAGATCAAATACTCGCAGAACATTAATACCTAGTGTTTTGGCTTTCACAGCATCCATATCATTAGTAATAAAAAATATGATTATTATTGAATCTGCTAACCTTTATTTTTTAGAATACAGAATAAGCGAATGATTTTTATTAATTATTATATAAAGAAATAATATTTATCCATGATAAAACGATGCTTCACTATCACATTATTGGTTTGGCTTTTTAGTCAGCAGCTCCTTGCAGCAGTTTGGGCAACGCCTAACGATGGCATGGGATGCTCTGAAGATGGCATAGCCAATTGCATGGTTAATAGTATCCAACCAATGGGACACCAAATGCCCATGGCCGCCCTAATTAATCCCCCCCTAGCTGATGCTCAATCCTCTAGTAATTCTGCACCTCCCCATGATCAGTCTTCAATGAACTGTGACCTTTGCATCACCGCATGTCAGGTTTCATTATTTGTTAATGATTATCAGTTTTTTATAAATCCAATTGATTTTCTAACTATGCTTAGCTCCATCCAAACCCCTATCAACACTTTCCTCGATACAGCGTACCGCCCTCCGATTATTGCCTAACATAGGAAAGATTCGTCTGCTATTTAGTAAATTAGCAGCTTTCCCAGTTTTTCTAACGTTATTTTCAATTCTTATAAAGAAATCTAATTGTCAGATTTTTAAGAATTTATTATGCAATCGCTAAAAAAATAGTTTTGTGACGTCACTGCCATCAAGTATTTCGGTCAATAACACGAATTACCAGGCTTGTATACACATGCTAAGAATAAACACTAAATAACGATTTATTTGGAATAATAATTCATGAAGAAACAACCTCCGTTAACCTTGTTAAGCTCTTCTACAATGTCTCGACGTCGATTTATAACGGGTGCCGCGGCAAGTTCAACAGTGTTAGGTTTTGGACTACATTCGAGCTTATCTTTTGCGGACCCATTAGCTGATAGCAAAGTTAAACGTATGCCACCACAAGTATTAAGAGGAAACAGATTCGATCTAAATATTGGCTACCAAGCTGTCAACATAACGGGTAAAGATAGCCTTGCAACAACGGTAAATGGCTCTCTACCAGCGCCTACTTTACGTTGGAAAGAAGGTGATACCGTTACCATAAAAGTAACGAACAACTTATCCCATGATAGTTCGATCCACTGGCATGGCATGATTTTACCTACGCATATGGATGGTGTTCCCGGGCTCAGTTTCGCAGGTATCAAACCTGGGGAGAGTTACGAATACCAGTTTACTGTCAATCAAAGTGGTACGTACTGGTATCACAGTCACTCAGGTTTTCAAGAGCAAACGGGAATTTATGGTGCGATTGTGATAGAGCCTAAAGAGCCAGATCCTGTGGCTTATGATCGTGATCATGTGGTTTTATTATCTGACTGGACGGATGAAATACCTGAAAATATTTACGCAAAACTCAAAAAGATGAGCCATTACTATAATCGCCGTGAAAGAACCACAGGGGATTTATGGCGAGACATTAAAGAAAAAGGAGTCGGTAATACTTGGAACGAACGCCGTATGTGGAACCAAATGCGCATGAGTGAAACAGATATTTCTGATGTCACAGGTGAAACATATACCTACTTAATGAATGGTATGACGCCTGAAGATGGCTGGAAAGCCTTATTCAGAAATGGAGAAAAAGTTCGCTTAAGGATTATTAACGCATCCGCAATGACTATTTTTGATGTGCGCATTCCCGGGTTAAAAATGACAGTTGTTGCCAGTGACGGGCAAAACATAGAGCCCGTGAGTGTCGATGAATTCCGGATTGGCGTGGCCGAAACTTACGATGTAATTGTTGAACCCGATAGCGATAGTGCCTATACAATTTTTGCTCAGAGCATCGGTCGAACAGGATTCACTCGTGGTGTATTAACGGCAGACGCCTCGTTAGAAGCAGCGATTCCAGCCATGGATTACGCCCCAACTCTAGGCCACCAAGATATGGGCATGTCTATGGCAGGCATGGACCACAGTGCCATGAAAATGCCAATGGGAGGCATGGATCACAGTGCCATGAAAATGCCGATGGAAGGCATGGATCACAGTGCGATGAAAATGCCGATGGAGGGTATGGATCACAGTACTATGGGAAAAAATCTCAACAACTCCGCCAGTAACCTAGGTAAAGCAGGTTATGGAACCAATGTTGGGGTAGTGCATGCTAAAACAGAATTTGGTCCGCACGTGGATATGCGGGTAGAACTTATGCAAAACGGTATTACTGATCCTGGAGTTGGCTTACGAGATCATCAACAACGCTATGGACGAAAAGTATTAACTTATGCGGACATTAGAAACCTCACGCCCACTATAGATACACGTGAGCCAGAGCGAGAAATCCAACTGCATTTAACCGGTAATATGGGACGATACATGTGGTCGATGAACGGCATTAGTTTCGCGGACGCAAAACCTTTAGCACTTAAATATGGCGAGCGTGTGCGGATTGTTTTAGTCAACGATACGATGATGACTCACCCCATTCACTTACATGGCGTATGGAGTGAATTAGAGACCGGAGAGCCCAATTATATTCCACGTAAGCATACGATCATGGTACAGCCTGGTTCCAGTGTTAGTTATTTAGTCACTGCCGATGCGATGGGGAAATGGGCTTATCACTGTCATTTGTTATTCCACATGCCGGGAATGATGCGTGAGGTATGGATAAGCTAATGGAGATGATGATGATAGATTTACCTAAAAAATGGCTAACTTCTGGGTTATTTTCAATTGCATTGATCTTTACCAGCCACGGTGTACTTGCCGGGGCAAAGGATGACCCGCTGTTGTTTATGCTCAATATTGATAAGTTCGAAGTGCGTGACGGCGATGACGATTCATACGCATTGGAAGCGGATGCTTGGCTCGGTTACGATCTAAATAAACTCCGCTTAAAAGTTGAAGTAGAGCGTGTTAAAGGCACCAATGAAAATGCCGAATTACAATTGCTGTATAGCAGAGCCATTGCCCCTTTTTGGGATCTCCAACTAGGAGTGCGCCATGATATTGACCCTCAACCTGAACAAAGTTGGGCTGTCTTAGGTGTTCAGGGAATATCACCTTATTTCTTTGATATTGATGCCGCATTATTTATCGGAAAATCAGGGCGGAGTGCATTTCGTTTTGAAGCTGAATATGAACAAATGCTTACTCAGCGGCTAGTGTTAATTCCCGAGATAGAATTGAATTTTCATGGCCAAACAGATCTATCTAGAAATATTGGTTCCGGGCTAGCCAGTTCAGAACTTAGTTTACGCTTGGTTTATCAAGTACGGCGGGAGTTTTCTCCTTATGTTGGCGTGACCTGGGAAGCGAAACACGGACGTAGTAAAAGAATTGCAGAATCAAATGGAGAAGAAACTGACAATGTACAATTTGTTGTGGGTTTCCAAGCTTGGTTCTAACCATTATTAATAAACTTTAATTTACCGTTAAATCCAAAGGAAAACAGAGAATGAAAATTTTAATAAAACGCTCCTTAACAGCCATAACCAGCGTAGTTTTACTGTCTAATATAGCCTATGCACATGATGCTTCTATGCATAAAAAATCTAATGCTGAAAAACCTAAATGTGCTGCGATGAACAATGCAGATCATTCAAAAATGGATATGGAAGATCCAGTGATGTTAGCGATAATGGCGCAATGCATGAAAAAAAGCCACACCACTGACACTGGCAAAAAAGTCATGGATCACAGTTCAATGAAGAAGTCCTAGTAGCTGTTATGTTTTACAAGGTGACAATAATGCTCGAATTACTATTGTTACCTTTTATAATTTATTTAACTAGTCGATTTTCGATGGCAAATACACGAATTATGATTATTTTCAAATATCCTAATGGCAACGGGTAATTCATGTCACTGTCGAAATGATTATTTATTCTATAGAGAAAAATCATGATTCACTCTAAACACCTCGGTATTGGATTCCTTATTATTATTTTAAGTTCCATCGGCTTTCTTTACTCAGGTCTATTTCCAATGGGTGCTGATAATAAGCATAACGCATTCACTTTTTGGGTATTGGAAACCCTACGTACAAAATCTATTGCGCGTGCCGCAAGTAATATTGAAGTACCGCCTTTAAATAGCCCCCAATTATTATTGTCTGGCGGGGCCGACTATAATGACATGTGCTCGGGATGCCATTTGAAGCCGGGACAGGAAGACAATGACATGGCGCTCGGTTTATACCCCGCACCACCTAACCTAACGGTAAGTTCTGATAAACATGGCCATGCACATGAAGACGACAGTCATAATGATATTGATGCTACTGCGAAACAGCAATTTTGGGTCATAAAACACGGCATTATGGCTTCGGGTATGGCTGCATTTGGTCCCACTCACGACGATGAACGCATTTGGGCAATGGTGGCATTCATAAAGAGATTACCCACACTCACCCCTGAACAATATCAAATCATTACAGCAAGGCAATAAATATTGACACCAAGTAAGCAGTGAACAAGTTCCAAGTACCCCCGCGTACAGGATTGTTGGTGATTGAGGCAATGGTTGCCCCACGGAAGATCATTGGCTAAGAGCACGAATCATCCTGTACGTCCCGTAAAGCGGGGCTCTAAACAGAGCTTTGTTTGAGATGATTATTGAATCTGTATATATACCAGTACTGCTATATGAACATGACTGTATATTATGAAAGCATCAGATTTTAATCTGCTAAAACAAACGATTAGCGATCTCTCTCCAATGCAAAAGACAAATTTAGATAAATATATTCTCATTCCTGAAGCCAAGTTTTTAGTTACTCGAGCAAAGATTAAGTGAGTTCCCTCACTACCAGTATGATAATACCTATCAACGGGGCACAGCTAAAGAGCGTGAGCGGTATCGTTGAAACCATCTAATAAAACATTTTAATGCACTTACTGGTTCAAAGTTAAGTGGAGTAAATAAGCTTGAGCGGTGGAAGCAATACTGTCAAACAACGGTGGATTAAAAAATGCGGCGCGCTGCCGCAAAATATTATCGCATCGATCGAAGTAGGCATGTCGGATATAAGAATTATTTAGCTTTAAGCTGTCGCGAATTCAAACCTGCTTTTTTACTTAAGTTTGCTGCTGATCTGGTTCTTAGTACAGATGGGCATATCAATTATAAACACCTCGCCATACAGGAAAAGATCAACCATGCAGTGTAAAATCAAAGCCTTAAATAACGAATTAAAGACAAAGTTTTCATATTCAAACCGTTAACGTATATCAGATGTGACTAATTTAACTCCTATGGAATAAATCCCACAGGTTCTCACACCTGAGTTCAACAGTTAGGCCGCAAGAAACAGATGTCGACTGCGAACCTCCACTGACATGTAACAGCATCTCGATTGACTTCAAGCTAACAGTGGGTTCACGTTCATGCCACCGTCGATGTTATATTCACTACCGGTGATAAACGAAGCATCATCTGACGCTAAAAAAGCCACTAGGTTTGCAATATCTGCAGGTTGGCCAAAGCGCTTCAGCGGTATTCTGTTTAAAATGGCCGTCGCAAAATCATTTAGCTGATCTTCCGGCATGCCTGTTTTAGCAAAAATAGGGGTTTCAACCGGCCCTGGATTAACCGCATTAACTCTGATCTTTCTTGGTGCTAGCTCTGTCGCTGCCGTTCGAGTATAAGCATTTAAAGCTGCCTTTGACGCGGCATAAATAGCAGTATTTGGCATGCCTGTGTAAGCATTGATAGATGACAAATTAATGATAGAGGCACCATCATTGAGTATAGACAAGAACTTTTCAATGGTGAATACCGCCCCTTTGAAGTTAATACCTATCTGAGCATCAAACATTTCTTCCGTCGTCTGGCCCACTGCAGCGGGTGCAAAAATGCCAGCGTTGACAAATAAGATATCAAGTTTAGTAAACTCATTTTTAACTTGCCTAACCAGATCATCCAGCGCAGACAGATTAGTCACGTCAGCGACAATGCCTTTCACTCCCAGTTCACTGGCCGCCGCTTGCACTCTTTCTGCCGATCTGCCAGTAATGATCACATTGGCCCCCTCAGCTTTAAATTTCTGCGCAGTCGCATAACCTATCCCACTGTTTCCCCCAGTAATAACCGCCGTTTTTCCCGATAAATTACTCATAGTGTTTAACTCCTCTGCCTTATTAGCCTATAAATTTAATTTGTACCGATCGGTACAGTATTGACAATCTATACCTATCGGTACACAATTGCAAGTAGATAATTAATCCGCCGAGAGGATATAAAATGAAGGCTGGTCGACACCGCTCTTTCGATAAAGACACTGCCCTTGAACAGGCGATGCATGTTTTTTGGGCTAATGGTTATGCGGGGACTTCTCTGTCAGATCTGACCGAGGCGATGGGGATTAATAAACCCAGTTTATATTCAGCATTTGGCAACAAAGAACAATTGTATAAAAGTGCGTTGAGCAAATATGTGAAGATACATGGCTCCATCCACGCTACACATCTGCACGCTGTTGATAAGTGCCTCAAAAAGCGGATTCAAAATTATTTAACCTCCATTGCAGCAATGATCACCGATGCGACGTTGCCCAATGGCTGTTTGATTTGTTTAAGTACTAGTGAAGTGGGCAGTTCATGCATCCCAACAGATGCTCTACAGAGCATATTGCAGATTAATACGGTGACTAAATCTTCATTGACAGAGTTTTTTAATAACGAAATATCCGCGGGTAAGCTAGCGAGTGAATCCTCTGCAGAAGTGATCGCCGATTATCTTATCTCTCTGCAATTTGGCTTGGCAGTCATGGCCAAAAATGGCGCCAAATTTACAGAACTGAAAGAGGTGATCAAATTTTCAATTCAACAATTTTGAGTGGCGCATAGCACAGAGTTGCATCGAGAAACTTATCATAAAACGCCCGATGAGCATGCTAATGTTGCTTGTCATCACCGCTCTTAAATGAAATTGCCATAATAACCTGCAGATTAAGACTTCGCCCCACCGATTAGCGCGGGGCTATTTAGCTGCAGGTTATTGGCGCTCAAGCAACAGCGACACAGATTTTTTACCTCTGTGCAGCGAGTGGAATCTGCAGCCCCACTTTGATATTTTCCATGACCACTGTTGATTTATACTTGAGAATTTGCTGATTCGAATAAAATAATTTACGGGTGACTTGCTCGAACTGCTGCATTGTTTCAGCGATTATTATGCAGATAAAATCCACGTCACCCGTGGTGTAATAACACTGCTGCACCTGCGGATGTAAGCGCATTTTTCGCTTAAAATCATCCATTGTTTTTACCCCGCCTTGTTTCATTTCCACGTTAACAATCACGGTCACGTAACCACCGAGGGAGACGCCATTGATAATCGCTATTTCTTTTTCAATCACCCCACTGTGGCGTAGTTTCTTCAAACGCCGCTGACAAGCTGTCGCCGATAAACCAATCCGCCCGCCTAACTCCTCAGTAGTGATCCGGCTATTATTTTGTAAAATGATTAATATTTGTCGGTCAAAATCGTCCATGCGCAGTATTTCCTCGTCTATCTCTAAAAATCACCGAAATTATGCAATTTTAAGTTTGATTTGCAGCGTATCATTGCACCGTTTTAATTAACATAGTGATACAAATAATGTCAGTAAAAGGATGATATAAGTGATGAATAACACAGTGGTAAAAGGCATGTTATTTGGGCTGGCTGCTTCTTTAATATGGGGAGCATGGCCAGTATTTTCTACCATCGCCGCCGATCAACAGTTTTCGGCTAGCGATCTAACCGCATTGCGCTTCGCCATCGCAGGTTGTCTGTTACTCCCGGTATTGATTATACAGAGAGTAAAATTGAAGATGTTATTGAGTAAGGGCTTGCTGCTAGCAGCGGGTGCTGGTGTCCCTTATGTGTTACTGGCAACCACCGGGCTGAGTATTGCTCCGAGCTCACATTTTGCCATCATCGCCCCAAGTTCCATGCTGGTTTTTACCGCTCTGGCCAGCGCATACTGGCTGCGAGAGTCTATGAGCCCAGCGCGTATCGCAGGTGTCACTCTAATCCTTATCGGTATTATTGCAGTGGGTGGCAATAGCCTTAACAGCGTCAGTGCGACTTATCTAAAAGGCGACTTGATGTTTCTTGGCTGCGGCATGTTATGGGCAAGTTACACAGTATTATGCAAATACTGGAGCATCAACCCCTGGACGGCAACCGCCTCAGTTTCGGTATTATCTATGCTTATTTATCTACCTTATTATCTACTTAATTCCGATCTGAACATTTTGGATATCCCCTTAAAAACACTGCTCTTGCAGGGCGTGTTCCAAGGTGTGATCGTGGCCATTATGGCACTTTTTTGTTATTCAAAGGCGGTGGCTTTACTCGGTTCCGGTAAAGGGTCTATCTTCTCAGCGCTAGTACCACCAATCTCGCTGATGCTCGGTTACCTGCTACTTAAACAAGACATTTCTCAAATTGAATACATTGGCTTAGGCTTTGTTTGCAGCGGCATGTTTTTGGCATTAGAGTTAATTGTGCTGCCCAAAATAGCCCTGATTAAACATAAACCTAGTCACTAATGACGCCTTTAAAAACTCGGCTCAACTCTCACCTTACACCTAACATGCAAGGTCAGAGTTGATCGCCATTCAGCACCTTTTGCGATCGGTAACTAACGCTATCCTTTGGCGAACTCAACTAAAGTTTCACCGCTCATGCGATAACCCACCCATTCACTCTGGGCGATTGCGCCGATAGATTCATAGAAATCACGAGAGGGTTTATTCCAGTCTAAACAGCTCCATTCAAAGCGTCCGCAGCCTGCATCGAGAGCGATGTTGGCCATGCGTTGCAGTAATAATTTGCCCGCACCTAAGCCCCGCTGTTCCGCTGATACATAGAGGTCTTCAAGATATAGACCAGGCTTGGATAACCAGGTTGAATAGTTAAAAAAGTAAATAGCCGTGCCGATAGCCCGCCCATCTATCTCGCAGATCAGTGCGTGTACATGGCTATTCTCAGCAAAAATACTGGTTTCAATACTCTCGATGCTCGCTAATACTTCGTGCTCCGCATTCTCATAACTGGCCAGTTCATGGATAAAATGTAACAACGTAGCAGCATCTGCAATCGTCGCCGATCTGATACTGAGGTTTGATTTAACTGTCATTGATAGGTAACTCCAGGGTGGTACGTCGGTGCTTAATTAGTTTAGCCTAGAGCAGACCTCATTCACCATCATATAATGTGATGCTACTCTCGCCAATTTTTATGATTGGCATCAGCCGATCTGATGATAATTCTTAAAAAGGAACATCATCACCGAAATCATCATTAGCTACATTGGTATCATAAGCAGGGGTTTGATCATATTGCTCTGTAGCGGTATTACTTTGGATTTTCCAGCCCACTAAGTTATTAAAATAGCGACCGTTATATTCACGCCCGCGAATATCAAATATGACCGTAATCTGCTGTCCGGGTTGCACTGTGTCTAACAAGCTGACGTTGTCCTGCACGAACTCGATATTAATATCTTGCGGATACTTGCCCTCTTCAACGGTAACCACCATTTCACGCTTGGTAAAACCACTGTTGAAGGTTTGAGGATCTTGAATTAATTTAACCTTTCCGGTTAGTTCGTAAGCCATTATTTTTACCTTGTATCACTAAAATTGAAGGCTACTATTAGAACAGAATCAGACCGCTTTTACTGTAGTTTTTTACGGTAAAAGAAGGCCGATTATCTCTTCACTTTTGGCACTAAAAACAGCACAAAATTGCCAGCTCAGGTGCTGCTTTTAAATGATAAACCCAAGCACCCGATTAGCAGACACAATGTTTAAGTCAGCAAAAAACCAGCCACAGACGTGGTGATTATTATTCGGCGTTGTTCTCTACCTACCCCAGGTCGACGTTACGCAGACGCAGCGCATTAGCAATCACAGCAACAGAGGATAAACTCATTGCCACCGCCGCAATCATCGGCGATAACAAAGAGCCAGTTAGCGGGTATAACAAGCCGGCGGCAATGGGGATACCGATTGCGTTATAAGCGAAGGCAAAAAATAGATTCTGCTTGATATTGATCAAAGTTGACCTAGCGAGTATACGGGCGCGAATAATGCCCGATAGATCACCGCGCAGTAGGGTAATACCGGCACTTTCCACCGCGACATCGGCGCCGGTTCCCATGGCGATACCCACATCAGCCGCCGCCAGTGCGGGTGCATCGTTGACACCATCACCCGCCATGGCAATTTTATGGCCCTGTGCCCGCAGCTCTGCAACTAGATCCTTTTTGTCTTCAGGCAACACACCCGCACGAATTTCGTCAATACCCAATTTGGCTCCCACAGCTTGGGCGGTACGTTGATTATCGCCCGTCGCCATAATCACCCGGATACCGATGCTCTGCAAATGACTAATTGCGCCTTGGCTACTCTTCTTGATCGGATCAGCGACTGCGACAATACCAGAGAGCACCCCATCTATGGCCACAAACATGGCTGTTTTACCGGCGGCACGCAGCGCATCGGCGGTTATTTCAGCCGCCTCTATATCCAAGTTTAAAGAGCGCATCATCGCACTGTTGCCCAGCGCTACTTGGCGCTGCTTCACCCTGCCCGCTACGCCTTTGCCAGTAGTGGCGACAAAATCATCGACCGACACCATGCTGATACCTTCAGCTTTGGCACCGTTGACAATGGCCTCGGCCAGTGGGTGCTCTGAGGCACGCTCCAAACTTGCCACTAAAAATAATATTTCCCACTCGCTATCTTCAGCTAACACCACAGTATCGGTTAGCACCGGCTTACCTTCAGTCAAAGTGCCGGTTTTATCGACAATCAAAGTATCTATCTCGGCCATACGTTCTAGGGCTTCGGCGTCTTTAATTAAGACACCAGCCTGTGCGCCGCGCCCGGTTGCGGTGGTAATCGAAATGGGAGTAGCCAAACCTAAAGCGCAGGGACAGGCAATAATTAACACTGACACCGCCGAGGCGATGGCGAAGATCAGAGAGGGCTGTGGCCCCCACACTAACCACCCGACAAAGGCTAACATTGAAATGAGTATCACCACTGGCACGAAGATAGCGGCGACTTGATCCGCCATGCCTTGAATTGGCGCACGTGAACGTTTCGCGTTGCTAACCATCTCCACAATCTGACTCAATACCGTGTCGGCTCCCACTTTGGCGGCGACCATCACCAGCGCGCCATTTTTATTGAGGGTGCCACCCGTCAACGTATCTCCCGGGACTTTTTCCACCGGCAGTGATTCACCACTGAGCATGCTCTCGTCTACGGAAGAGGTGCCAGCAACGACCTTACCATCGACTGGGATGCTATCACCTGGACGCACTCGCAGTTGATCTCCTGCGATGATATTGGCCAGCGGCGCATCGTATTCGCTGCCATCGGGCAAGATTCGGCGCGCGGTTTTTGGCGCCAAATCCAACAGTGCTTTGATTGCATCTCCAGTGCGCTCGCGCGCCCGTAACTCTAATACCTGACCCAAAAATACCAAGGTCACTATCACCACGGCGGCTTCGAAATAGGTGCCGACACTGTCACCCATCCAGTACTGTTGCGGGAATAACTGCGGCATAAATACCGCAACCAGAGAGTAGCTATAGGCCGCTGCTACCCCCAAGGTAATCAGTGTCCACATATTTAAAGCGCGGTTGGTGACAGAGGACCAGCCGCGTGCATAGAATGGCCATGCCGCCCACAAGATAACTGGAGTGGCTAATACAAATTCGAGATAACCTGCCAGTTTTACACCCAGCCACTCTCGGACCCCCAAGCCAACTAACTCACCCATAGTCAAAATTATTAGCGGGATGGCGGCCATCGCACTAATTTTTAAACGGCGCGTAAAATCGACTAATTCATGACTGGGCTCATCCGACACCCCGCTTATCGGCTCGAGTGCCATACCACAAATTGGGCAGGGCACCTGAGAATCACTGATGACCTCTGGATGCATAGGACAGGTATATTGACTAGCCTTGGGAGCCGAGCTAGTGGCTTTTTTGACATTTCCCGACGCATAAAAGTATGGGTCTTCATTAAAGCGTCCCCGGCATTTATCTGAGCAGAAGTACCAATCTTGGTCGGCATATGGTTCGGTGCGAGTAGCGCTTTTAATGCTCACTTGCATACCGCAGACGGGATCAATCCCAACAGGCAGCTCAGGGGGAGTTGCCTGGGTATTATGAGGTTGGTGGCGGTGCTTTGATGACATAAATTCCTCCCTGGAAATTAATCAATCGGCGCTGATCACACTAGCAGTCGATCATGACATGACGTTGTAAACGATACAGTGACCACTGGATATTTATTTTGTCTGCCCAATGTCTCTATAGAGCAAATTGCTACTGATCTGCTTGGCCAAAATTCTCAGCGCAGATTGCATTTTTTTAACTGAATGTGGATAACCATCCACGTTTAAATTGACGGTTATTAAAAAATTTCTATGTATTTCACCCTGAATTGAATATTCACCTGACAAGATGACTTCGCCAGCGGTGGTCGGGTAAAAGTGATTTATTTGAATGTTAATTTTCTTACATCCCTGACAATTCGCGGTAAAACCATAGTCTCGATTAGTCTCGTTTAGTTCTCTAATCAATACTCTGCGCACCGAATTGGCTAAACTATCCACCCAGCTGTGGTAGTAGGCCACGTGCACACGTTGATCTGCATCACGTATCACTAAGTTCATTTGGTTTAAATAATCAGGAAGCATGATTGGATTCACCAAATACCGCTGCGATGAAGCTTTCTGCCCCAGCTTTTTTGGCTCGCTATCTAAAAGGTAGTATGAGATAGGTTTTTCGGGAGGCGCTAGACTGCAACCGCCGAGCAGTAACAAAGCGGCCATAAAAAGTAGACTTAGTTTCATTTATTTTTTTTCCTGGGTTCTAAATCTTTATCCCGTGGGCCACTGAATATTAACATATTAGGGTTGTTGTTAAGTTGTTTCATTATCGGCTGCAAATTATCCATCATCTGCTGAACTTTTTGTAACGTTTTTAGAACTTCCCGATAGGCAGGTGAACTCGGTTGTAGCCCAGACAACGCACTGACCATAGCCTCTAAACTCTTGTTTAAGTTTTCTGGTATTTTTTGGGTACTCTTTTTTCGCAACAATCTATGCAATTGCAAAATGGTTTTATCAAGGGATTTTAACGCGAGATTAGCACTGTCAACTGTATTGCTAGTACTACTCATTAAAGCCTCGAGAGGAAGTTGGTTGATGTTATCAAGCGTGCTTTCTAATTGCTTACTTAACTTATCTAGGCCTTCAATGGTGGTTGGAATCAGCGTGTAAGCCCCCAAATATTGCAGATCAGTTTCATTGTCTGTGTCTCCATTGAAGTCCAAATTAATTAATAAACTGCCAGTGATAAGATTGGCACTGCCTACACTCGCGGTCATGCCGAGGCGAATGCTCTTTTTGAAATTTTCATTAAAAGCTATTGTTTCAGCCTCGCTGCTGACACCCAATATCCGCTCTGGCTCTAACCGGATCAGAATAGGTATTTTTCTAGCGATACCCTGCTTCGAAAAAAGATTATAGGCGGGTATCTCTCTCGAGCTTAAATAAGGATTAACCACAGTCCCTATTCTAACCCCTCGATATTCAACAGGTGCGCCCTGAGATAGCCCTCTAATAGAACTATCCGATAACAGCAAATACTCAAAGGAAGCATATTGACGCGAGGCTTTAATATCTTCTTTACTGTCATACAAGGTAAATTGATGACTGGCTATAATTGGCTCGCCCAAGGGTGAATCACTGGGATTATCAAATTGAATGCCACCCACCAATAACGTTTCAAGGCTGGCTATATCAAGTTTAATGCCAGCGGCTGAGCTAGAGACAGAAACCCCACCTGCATTCCAAAAATGGCTATTGGTTGTCACCAGTGAATTATAGGGCGTTGAGATAAATACTTCGTAGTGCGCTAAGCCCGACTTAGTATCAAATTTATAACTTTCGACTCTGCCTACGGTAAAACCTCGATAAATAACCGGATTTCCAACGGAGAGCCCGTTGCGATTATCTGTTACCAGCGATAAGTGTAGGCCTGGGGTATTCGGTGGAGTAATAGGTGGATCATCTAGACCAATAAAATCATTTCTCGATTGCTCTGATTCCCCAGGGTAAAGTTCGATATATGCACCAGAAAAGATGGTACTAATACCACTGATACCACTGACTCCAATGCGAGGTTTGACCACCCAAAATTTGGTATCTTGTCGTAAAAAGTCACCCATCTCTTTTTTTATAGCCACCTGGGCAATAATTTTGGTTCTATCATCGTTAAAGTGAACTGCTGTTAAAACCCCTATATCCACATCGCGACTTTTAATTTTAGTACGCCCAGGTTCAAGCCCATTGGCATGATTAAAGGTGATCGTGGTGACAATATCTTTATTTAGCCACTGCTGGTAGAGCATCCAACCGCCAATCGATAACGCCAATAACGGTATAATCCAAATAATCGAAAAATTACCTTTAGGCCGTTGCTCTACCTGACTAAAGCGTAGTTTATCACTCATTTCATCGCTCCAATTTATCCCAGATTAGTCGAGAATCAAAACTCATGGCCGACAACATGGTAAAGATAACCATCACCGCAAAAGTTGCCGCGGCCGGACCAGCCTGGATTGAGACCAAGCCACCAAGTTGTATCAACGCCACTAAAATCGCCACCACAAACACATCGACCATTGACCATTTACCTATAAATTCAATTAATTCATATAATTTTGATAATTCTTTTTTATGCAGTTTATCCCGGTACTTAACGCTGTAGCAGAGCCAATAAATAGCCAACATTTTTCCTATAGGGATCAGCACACTGGCGATAAAAATAACCCCCGCAACGAAATAATCCCCCTCGGCAGCGAACAGTAGTACCCCAGACATAATGGTATTTCCATCAGTTTGGCCTAATAAAGTGGTTTGCATAATAGGGTATAAATTAGCGGGTATATAAAACACCATTGCAGTGATTAGTAACGCGAGGGTCTTTTGCACGCTATGCTTCATTCTTAAACTAAGTGGTTCACCACAGCGCATACAGTGATCTTCACTAATAGGATTGAGTAGATGACAGACGCCACAAGTTGCAAGATCGTGTTCTGCAGCTGATTCCCTAGAAAAATTATTACCCATTATCGACCCAATACCAAATTTTATGCGAGTCGATTAAAGTACTTAGGTAGGCAAAGGAAATGGTAAATAATAAGTAGCACCAGAAAGATGCTCCCAGATAAATTTCAGCCATCGAGGAAATTTTTATCAGCGCAACCACTACCCCCATCAAAAAAACATCGACCATAATCCAGGGCAGCATTTTACTAATAAGACGGGCAAAATAGATTAAATTGATAAAGTTAAAATTCAACTTTATCGGTATTAATAATAATAACAGAAACGTTAAATAAATAACTGGTAACAATAATGTAAACAATAATACTAATATCGATAACAAATAAAAGTTTTGCTCAAAGAGTACCGCAGAGGCATCAATTAAACTTATATCCCTGAACTGCCCTTTCACTCTAAATGATATAAAGGTGAACCAGTAGGATGCGATTAACATAATGGTACTACTCATGGCTAAGGCTAAAACAAAATCTAGAGAGTTTTTATGTCCATTGGTAATAGTATGTTTACATCTAGGGCAAACTAGTTGTTTATCACTCTCAATATTCACGGGCAGTTCAATCAGTAAATCACAGCTAATACATGCCATTTTGTGCATATGATTTTCCAGGGGATTAGGTAACTATCATTTGTTGAATATATATCTATTATTTCGCGAGACAACTTTAATTAAGCCATATAGGTACCAAAAACCGTCTTATTTTAAAGACATACAGACATTCAACAAAAGTTTAATCCAACGGAATTTTAATCTTTTATCTTGCCAAACAATATCTAAGTGAAAAAATTTATCTGAATTTTAGAACCCTGAAAAAATCGACTACTATATTATTAATATTATCATCTTTATTCTCGACGATAATAAAACTCTGTTTTTATGAATGGCTTTCACTGGTAGACATCAAGCCTATCAAAACATAATGTTAACTTTACTCATCTGATCTAAACATTAAAACTTTAATGAATAAATATAATAACGCATAAGAATTTCTGTACTATTTCATCAAAACGACCCAACTCAAGGGTACTCATTCAATTATTTCTAAATCTTTAGTTTAAAAAAATTGCATCAAATAATTATTGTTAATACATTACAATTCTATTAATGACTCTTTATCCATTAAAAATAATGTTTTTTAGATTTTTCCAGCCGCTACCACTTTTGTGGTTTAATTTTAGACGATTTCCATTGAATGATACAGAACATCCATATTTTATTCTGCCCTAATCTTAATCAACTGTACCCCCTAGTTCTCGATGGAAATAGACATTATTCATTACAGCCGACCTGTGAGATTATCTACTGCAGCAATTTGTACACAATGTGGGATTTTGCTGCAGACTTTACACTTAATAGAGGAGTTTAAATGACCAGAATTGCAACCCCGCCAACCTGCACGTTGCTGCATTCTTCACCTATTGTATGATGCTGAGTGTCGACCGCTAGCCCTTCTACAGCGGTGGTTTTCTCAACAGGCCAACTCTGCTGATTCTTTAGCTTGCTTTATTGTTCCCGCTCCATGGAACGGCCGTCGAACAAACAGTTCAATGCGCTCTATATGGCACATATCAGCGTAAATCGAACCTTTGTATCCGGTTTTTTAGTGCTCAATAACGTTCACTACCTTGCCCACATTTTCAATCATCACTGCAACTTCATCTCCAGCACGCATCGCCTGCGTCCGTCCCGGTGTGCCCATATAAATAAGATCCCCGGGCTGTAAAGTGAAATATTGACTGAGATAACTCACCACTTTCGCCGGCTTATGGATCATAAATTTGGTGTTTTCACGCTGGACTATTTTACCGTTGAGCTTGGTCGTCAGCACTACATTATTGTAATCGACACCAATCGCAATCATTGCACTAAGAGGTCCAAAACCATCACTAGCTTTTGCTCGCATCCACTGCAGGTCGCTACCTTGCCAATTACGCTCCGTTATATCATTACCAACCATCACCCCAAAAATAACGTCTTTGGCTTGTGCTTGGGTCACGTTTTTGGCCCGCTTACCGATCACTAGTACCAACTCTCCCTCAAAATGTACATTGCTTGCATCTGCGGGTAAATGAACCACCTCGCCAGAGAGGATTAAAGCGCTAGGTAATTTTAAAAAGAGCGGCGGTGGGGCATTAGAGGGGGATGACATATGACTGGCAAAATTCATGCCTACCGCAAAAACCTTTTGCGGAGTTATGGGTAACATTAGCTTAACCCCGCTCAGGGGAATAGGTTTACCGGTTGCCGTCAGCGTAGCAAATAACTCACCGGAGAGCGGTTGGATCTGCTCACCTATCACTTGCCCATAACTAATCTGTTGCTGGTATTCATAGCGAACCAGATGTTGTACTTCTGCATGGGTAATTGACGATATTAATATCGTCAATCCTAATAAAAAGACTCTCATTAAATTGCTCCTTTAATGCTTAGGACGTACCACTAGTGACTAGTGTTTACACAGCTTTGAAAGGTATGATAAAAGGTAGCGAGCGATAATAGGGCAAGCTGAAAACCGACCAGATAGCGCAGTCAGTGTGCCCCGTTTGTTGGGTATTGAATCTATTTTTAACGCGCTATTATTCAGCGCAATAGTTTTTCGACACCTTCTTTGACCTGTCAGATACCGAGACTATATAGCCAAGGTAAATTTGGCAAGGCTTATCAAGACATGCTTCCAGGCAGGATACTTTCCGCTTCAGCATATTCCAAGAGACTACCAGTCAATGGTTGAATCGTTTGCTCTGATGATCAACACCTCAACATATTCAAAAATATTAAACCGGCTAACCCCTGTTGCAATCTTGTTGTTAATAGCTTTTGTCCATGGACACTAAGCCTTGCCCACCCTAGCTGAATAGACATAAAGCACTGTTTTTTATCAATAACCTAAGGAAGCAGCGAACAAGTCCCAGACGCCCCTGGCGTACAGGATTGTTTGTGATTGAGGCAATGGCTACAGGCGGGCTGGTTGCCCGGCGAAAGCCATTAACAAAGAGCACGGACTATCCTGTACGCCCCGCAGGGTGGATCTCTAAGCGGTCAACTCCTTTGTCAGAACGCTTATAAAGGACTTGCCATTCACTTCGCATTCTTCCGCGGATTTAACCGCTTAGTTATCCACAGGGAACATCAGGGGACTTATTCGCTACTTCCCTAACTAGATGGCTAATCGGGAAGGTTTTAAGCGCGGTCGCACTTGCATAGATCGCCTTGAAACCGTTACTTTGGCTATTCTGATGGGTTGGCATACCAGCCGTTGAGTGGGTGCCTTTGATTAGCTAACGCGGCATTAACCCTTCTACCCTCTATCAAGCTTACCCAGAAAATACTAACGATTTCTCATTAAGGTTATTTCACCCAGCGATAACACTCTAGCTTTTTCTGCAACGCAAAAAGCGACTGCCAGGGTGTCATCAACAAAATGGTCCACATCATCCATTCTGTGTAATTTCATTAAACTCATGATCATGAACAGCTTTTGTATTTACTTCAGGTTCATCTCTCAATGAAGAAGACTCAGATTTGACAATAACTCCACTCCAATGGTTATATACTGATTCGAATGACAAGGAAATACGTAACTAATTACGTTTTATTAAAGGAGAAGTATCACTATGAAGTCTAAAATAAATACGGCAGCTCTAGTGGGCGCTATCGCCGCCATTGGCATGCTGGGATTATCCCCAGCTCATGCTGCGCAGAAATTTGTCTCTATCGGCACTGGCGGAGTCACAGGTGTATATTACCCCACCGGGGGTGCGATTTGCCGACTGGTTAATAAAAAGCGCAAAGAGCACGGTATTCGCTGTTCGGCAGAATCGACCGGAGGCTCAATCTACAACATCAATACCATCAGAGCAGGGGAACTGGAATTTGGGGTCGCCCAATCTGATTGGCAGCATCACGCCTATTATGGTACGTCAAAATTTTCCGAGGCGGGAAAATTTGAAAAATTGCGCTCAGTTTTCTCGGTGCATGCCGAGCCGGTCACAGTCATTGCTCGCGCTGACGCCAATGCAAAAAATATTACCGACTTAAAGGGCAAACGGCTAAATATTGGTAATCCAGGTTCAGGAACCCGTGGCACATGGGACGTCATTGAAGAGACTATGGGTTGGAAACGCTCGGATCTAGCACTGGCAGCTGAGATGAAATCGGCAGAGACCGGCGCCGCAGTCTGTGACGGTAAATTAGATGCCTACTTCTGGCTGGTAGGGCACCCCTCTGCTCTGACTCAAGAATCACTGGCCTCTTGTAATGCCAACCTAGTACACGTTAACACACCAGAAATCGATAAGCTGGTAGCGGATAAGCCTTATTATCGCAAGGCGATCATTCCCGCTGGTATGTACAATAATGAAGAAGACATCATCACTTTTGGGGTGGGCGCGACCTTTGTTACTAGTTCAGACGTACCGGCAGATGTGGTCTACATTATCGTACAGGCAGTGTTTGATAACTTCGATCAATTCAAAAAGCTGCACCCGGCATTCGCCAACTTAAAACCTGAAGAAATGATCAGGGATTCTCTGTCAGCACCTCTTCACGAAGGTGCGATCCGCTATTACAAAGAAAAAGGTTGGATGTAATTATCTAACTATAGGGTTGCATGGGGAGTCACCTCCCCATTTTAATTGAGCGGCGCAAGACCCTTTATCTATCGATACAGCCCAGTTTAATCAGCGTTGACTCGATTGCACTCGCACCGCTTTTTATAGTAAGACATTCACTATCTGCGACTAAAATATTTATTAAACCTAGCGCTTTTGTGCAATCTGTATAAGTCGCAAAGATACTGATTTAGAGGTAATCTATGGCTGCTAATCAATCTACATCGAGCGCCGAAGAGCTGTTGGCTAAAGTAGACTCGGGGGCAAGAGCGCCTGAAGGCTGGCAAAAAAATATTATTCCAATCGTGTGTTTTAGCTGGGCGATGTACCAGTTATATATTGCCTCTGAACTACCCTTTTTGCTGGCGACTTACACGGGCATAGATTTTTTTCAATTCATTGGTAATTTAACCATTTCGCGCAAAATCCACCTAGGGTTTTCTATCACCTTGGCGTGTCTTGCCTTCCCGCTGTTCAAATCCAGTTCTAAGCGTAGTATCCCCTGGTACGACTGGGTGTTGATTGGGTTGGGCATTTTTGCCATGCTCTATATGATACTAATGAATACCAATATCGCCAATCGCGCCGGTGATTTTGGCCACGCTAATATCCGCTTCGACATGACAGTAGCCATGCTGGGTATGGCAGTGCTAACAGTGTCTATCTACCGGGCACTGGGCACTCCGCTGGTGATAGTCGCTGGGGTGTTAGCGGGCTATGTATTTATCGGTGGTGGCAACTGGGGTGGAGCTTCTTTTGTCAAGGGCACCTGGCATTTCTGGATGCAGGAAGAAGGGGTGTTTGGCAAACCATTGGCGGTGTCAACTCAGACCATTTTCTTGTTTGTATTGTTTGGCGCCATTTTAGAAAAGGCCGGTGCCGGGGGTTATTTCATCAAAATTGCCTTCGCTCTGCTAGGGCATTATAAAGGGGGACCGGCTAAAGCCGCCGTGATCGCCTCTGCGCTCAGCGGGCTATACTCTGGCTCATCTATCGCCAATACCGTGACCACTGGCACCTTTACCATCCCCTTAATGAAACGCACTGGGTTTTCCGCTGAAAAGGCCGGTGCCGTGGAAGTCGCATCATCGACTAACGGTCAATTGATGCCACCGGTAATGGGGGCGGCCGCTTTCTTGATCGCTGAATTTACCGGAGTGGAATACACTACCTTACTCAAGCATGCACTATTGCCGGCTCTTGTCTCCTACATAGCGCTGGTTTATATCGTGCATCTGGAGGCCTGTAAATTGGATTTAAAGGGCCTGCCTAAACCACCGTCCAATAAAACCTTTAAGCATAAACTGATTGGCTTTTTAACCGGTTTTATTATTATATCACTGCTATTTTTACTGGTGTATTTTACCTTAGGTTGGGTCAAGGCGAGCTACCCGGCGCTCTCGGTACTAACGGTGATGAGTGTTTCTCTAATCATGTACTTGGTATTGGTCTATCTTGCATCGCAACGCCCAGATTTAGAAATGGATGACCCAGAGGCACCCATTACCGAATTACCGGTCGCATCAGATACCGCTTGGACGGGCTTATATTTCTTACTGCCTATCATTATTTTACTCTGGTGCATCTTGCCAACTCCCGAGCGGTTGTCTGCTCATATTTCCGCTTACTACGCCTGTCTGGCAATGATCTTTATCGCCCTCACCCAGCATCCGCTCAAGGCGGCTTTTCGCGGTGAGTCAGAGCCGGTTAACCAGTTCAGAAGAGGACTACAGGAATGCGTTAAAGGCATTATAGGCGGGGCGCGCAATATGATCTCTATCGGTATTGCCACTGCGGCGGCAGGCGTGATCGTCGGTTCAATTTCAATTACCGGTGCCCACGGTATCGTCGGTGAATTTGTTGAGTACCTCTCTGGCGGGAACTTAATGATTATGCTGATATTGGTTGCCATCATGAGCTTGCTGTTGGGCATGGGCTTACCGACCACTGCCAATTATCTCGTGGTCGCGGGATTAATGGCGCCAGTGATTGTCGAACTCGCGGCGAAATCAGGCTTGATAGTGCCCCTAGTGGCCGTACATTTATTTGTCTTCTATTTTGGCATCCTGGCGGATGATACACCGCCGGTGGGATTGGCCGCCTATGCGGCGGCGGCTATTTCAGGAGGGGATCCGATCAAAACCGGCATACAGGGCTTTGCCTACGACATTCGCACAGCACTGCTACCCTTCTTATTCTTGTTCAATACCGAACTTCTGTTGATGAATGTGACCCCAGCGAAGGCGGTGCTGGTCTTTATCATAGCGACCATCGCCATGATGCTATTTGCCGCCGCCACCCAGGGCTGGTTTATGTTTAGGAGTCGCAAATGGGAGAGTGCGGCGCTGCTGTTGATCGCTTTTACCTTATTCCGTCCCGGCTATTGGCTAGATCAAGTATCTCCGCCTTTCGTCGCAGAATCTGGCATCCATGCCCTGCAAGTAGCCGAGCAATTACCCGACAATGCAACCTTGCGCATTCTGGTAACTGGCCCTGATTTCGATGATTATGAAGAGATGAACAATACCAGTATTATTCTCAACTTAGGGCCCAGTGGCGATGGAGAATCGCGTCTCATGCAAGCGGGGCTGCAAATAATTGAGGAGGACGGAAAGATCATTATCGATGCACTTACCTGGGACTCTAAACATACCCAATTAAACAAAGTATTTACCTTTGGTGAGTTAGATAATCCAGTGATCATCGATCAGATAATGATCGTTCAACAACGCCTGGCCAAAGAGCTGTTTTATATACCCGCGTTATTATTGTTGGGACTGATTATGCTACTGCAGCTAAGGCGTGAGAAAGAGCACAAATTAGCCATTGCCAATCATCAACCTTGATCATGCAACATGCTATCGATTGATAGCGAATATTGAGAGGAGCCACACACCAGCCAACATATACCCTATGGATAATTGGCCAATAACCAAACCCCCTCTATCAATTTAGTTAATAATTGAGCGGGGGGATGTGCGACTGCTTCCCTTATAGACGCTAATTTTCCTAAATTAACCTTAACGTTCAAACGTGCAGTCACTAAAGTGCTCAGTTTCGGTATTATTTCACCTAGCTGCTATCAGCAAGGTTCTCTTCGCCATCGTTTTCATCCAACTCAACGTGTACTAAATCAGAACCTGATATTTTTTTGCATCGACAGCGGTGGGTTTATAATGTTACTGGAGACAAAGCTGCATACTTTTATGCTTTGAGCTGGGAAATGTCACAACTTATAGGTGTTTAGTCGCTCGCATCCCAGTCAACACGACAAAAGCACGGTACTTAGACATTAGCCGTAATCGTACACCTTTTGCGTTAATCTGCGGCACACACAATATACAGCGGGTAAAAATACCTCGCCTACTCAACCAAATGCTCGCCCAATCGATGCCCAAGACACATCAGCGTAAAACTTGGCGCAATACCCCAAGGCTCGGGGATCGCCGATCCATCACAAACATAAAGCCCTTGTACAGCAGTTTGCAGGTTCTCATCAACCAAGTCACCAATCTTAGCACCACCACCTGGATGAGCGGCAAAGTGATGAGACTTGAAAATTCTGCTGGCCCCTGCCGCCTCAAGAATATCTCTGGCCATGGCAGTGCCTGTATCCAAGCGCGCCCGATCATCGCTGCTGAGCGACTTATTAATCCAGTTAGGGCCGATATTCCCACCCAAATCATCTTTGATTTTGACCATCACACTGAGCGTCTTTTGATGTGCCAATAACCTGTCGAAACGTCCCACTTGTGCAGCGAACGCTTGATACATCGGTTGCGGCAACGTTAAATCAGCTAGCGTAATGCCCTGCTCAGGAAAATGCACACCTGCGGCCATGGGCACCTCTTTACCTGCACTGTCACTTTTCAAGTCATCCACTGCGCCCATCACTGTAATCACCGGATCAACAAAATAATCGCGTCCTGCTCGGTCAAAACCCGATTTTTGCAAAATACGTGGCGAACCAATACCACCAGCAGCCAGCACCACCTTGTCGGCATATAGCTTGTGGCTGACACCGTCTTGTTTATATTCAACCCCCTGCGCGCGCCCATCTTGATGAAGCACCCGCTCGACTTTGGCACCGGTGAACATGCTGCCACCATGACTAACAGCCGCATCAATAAACTCACGGGCAGTCCATTTGGCGTCAAAAGGGCAGCCATATGTGCAACGATGGCAGGCTACCCGGCACTTGTCGATATGAATAAATTTTTCAAGTTTTTGCCAGTCTAGGCCAGCAGAGCGCGCACCAGCAACAATACGCGTCGCCAGTGGGCCAATCAGATAATCCGGCAGCGTGTTGATGGGTAATTGTGCCCGTAGCGCGGTTATATCACTGCGCAGGTCAATGCCATATTTATCGAACATCGCCAAAGGCGGAGCCATCATGGTAGCAAAATTGATCGCCGAGCTCCCACCAGCGGTAATACCACGCAATACCAACGACAAATCCCCATGGACAAAAGCGCCTTTACTCGGCACCGCAGCGATTCCCGCCATCTGTATCAACTCACCACGTAACGGTGCTGCACTCCCCCACTCCAACATCACCACCGATTGCCCAGCCTCAGCCAATGTTTTGGCCACCGTTGCCCCACCAGGGCCTGTGCCAACGACAATGACATCGACAGTTTGATTGGCATTCAAGCTTTGCTGTTTTTTAAGGCTCACAATGACTCCGCTTGTTGCTGCATTTTCTGAGCATAATAGTACAGCTTAATGATGTTGTAACCAGCATTGGTTGGCAAAAGTGTGGCGATTTAATAATTAGAAAAGCATAGTTGGATTCAGCTTATTTCACTAAGTGCAACGATCCTAATTGTTAATGATTTAAACATTAAATGATATGCACTGACTTCTTTTTTATGTATAGGAAAATACGGTATGTAGCGATGACAGGGATGCCAAAGCGCTTATAATGTTTAAAAGCAATAGTTTGAAGTGCAGTTTCGACTGCGCCGAGTTCATTTCTTTTGATCTGTAGCTTCAAACTTTCAATGCAACACTTTAGGCTAAGAAGATAAGTGTAACCTGCAGGGGTCTGATGTACTTGTCCAGAGAGCCACTTTTCTCCAGTGAAAACCACTAAGAATATAGGTTTTAATGGGTTTGAAAAGTGCTAGTCCTAAAAGGGTTAAATCCATTGTCGACGATGTTCATAGTCTTGCTGGCTGGCATTATCCAAGCTACCGCGTCCTGCTAGCGCCCCTTACCTACTTCCATGTAGGCAAAACCACAGAGGAAAGCCCTTCTAACTACGCGGGATATACAGTGGAAGTAAGGAGTGTCTTGACAGCAGATTTGCTGCGCACGGGCACGAGTCATAGCACCTCCTGCTCAGTATAAATTCTGAATTAAATATTTTGTAAAAAATATTCTACGCTTATCGCGTTACTATTAAATTACTCTATGGTTGTCCTAAAGTAGACTTCTAGTTTTGGATTTGAAAGAATTATTCCTTAACACTAAATGACTTCGATCGAGCTACTTTTAAACTACCCAAAATAAACGTATACAACTGAGCAGTTGATTAACCACGTTTTATAGCCCCAAAAGAATAACAACTATCTCAGCTATCCTAGTTTACTGATGCTCGGTTGGTCTCTTGGCAATAATATTGGACAGACATATATTCCCGCCTGAGCTTTAGGACCTAAAAAAGTGAGTGCCATATTGCACCACACCCCCACCCGGGCCATTTTGCTGTGCTAACGAAAGCAATTTTCACGATTAGATTTTTAAATTGAAAAATGCCTAATAGCCTGGTATCAGGCTATTAGGTGAGAGTAGCTGCCGCTATCCAAGCCGGTTAAACGGTTCGCTTAATAACCTAAACTCTTCGCTATCGCATTAACGTTAGCACGCTCTTCGCCGACCCACTGCATAAGTTTGTCGCCAGATTCGCAGCGCCAGATAACCGACAGTTCGTCGAGTTTCTTACGCATTTCCTGATTATCACCTAAGGCGCAGACAGCACTGGCTAACGTGTCGATTACCGCAGCCGGTGTTCCCTTAGGTAGGAAGAAGCCTTTCATTTGGAAAGCATTGAGATCTACTCCCTGCTCTGTTGCAGTCGGCACATCGGGCATGCTGCTCAATCGATCGGGGCCAAATACCGCTAATACACGTAGATCACCAGAGCGATGTAGCCCTAGCACTCCTGGAGGGGGATCGATCATACCTGCAGAGTGTCCACCTAACACCGATGCTTTTTTCTTAGCGCCACCACCGGCATTAATCAGTTTAAGATCAACACCTAGTGCCTGTTCGGTTTTGATGGCAACGAAGTGAGCTAAGGTGCCCACACCCATGGACAGACCTATTTCACCGGGGGCTTTTTTAGCAGCCGCTTGATAGTCGCTGAGGTTCTTGTAGGGGCTATCACCTTTAACTGCTAAGGTCAGTGGCATAAATCCGATACTTACTGCTGGCACATAATCAGCGTTAGCATAACTACCTAAGCCAACGGCTTGGGCAATTAGCGTGTTGGTCTGTAGTGTGCCTATTGTATAACCGTCAGGCTTGGCATCAATAGCAGCCTGGGTACCGACAGCACCACCGGCACCTTTAATGTTAACGATAATAGCGGTTTGTCCTAACGTTTTTTCTAAGTAAGGCAGAATAGTACGGAAAACCACATCAGTGGTCCCGCCTGGCCCAAACGGAATAATAATTCTGACGGTTTTGTCTTCAGGGTATTCCGCCTGAGCATTCGTGGCCAGCATGCCCAGTGAAAATGCCAGAATGGATGCGCCGATTAGAGTTTTCTTGATTGGTCTCATTTGTAAACCTCATCTTTTTATTGTTTTCTATGAATGTTTTTTGTCTCTATGGCCGGAAAACTCAATAATGTTGATATTCGTTTTAACCTGCCAATAGACATTACTATAAGTCGTTCAGGCTATGAAAAAAAATTCCATTTTAAGATGAGTGAATTCCATAAAGGAATACCTAGAGATTTGCCCGATCTTGAAGTTCTTTCATCCCTTTAACCAGAAAGCTCATAAAAGTCTGGGTTAACCTGGATTGCTCTCCGTGTGGTAACAGCATCGCATATTCTAAGTTTATGGCCGGATTAAAGGGGCGTATGGCCAGGCGGGACTCGAAAGCCGAGGCGATCAGCGGGTGTACTATAGATATACCGGCACCGGCCGCCACTAACTGACAAACAAGTAAGGAGGTTTGGGAGTGTATTTTCAAGTTGCGTTTGACCCCCATTTCGCTAAACAGCAGATCGACGCGATGGCGCAGTAGCGTCTCAGTATCGACCGATATATAGGACTTACCCTGCAAGTCTAATGCTGAAATTTCTGTTAAACGTGCCAGCTCATGATCTACTGGCAAGATACAGACAGCTTCAACATTCGCCAGATGTTCCACTTTCAGGCGCTGGGTTTCCGCTGGCATAGTGATGAGGCCGATGTCGTAATGACCGATGGTCACTAATTCTTCAATTTGCTCTCTGGGTTTGATATCCACCGAACACTGCACCCCCGGATACATCTCTGTGAATCGCCGCAGTACCGAGGGAATAAGGCCGTGACCCAATGCGGGCATTGCGCCTATTTTTAGCGCCCCGGCCTTGAGGGCACCGGTATCCTTGGACTTATTCTTAATAGCATCGACAGTATTTAAGACCAGTTCAATATCGGCATACATCATTTTCCCTTCCGGAGTCATGATTAAGCGGCCATGGCGCCGGTCAAAAATTTTGATATTGAGTTCATCTTCGAGTTGGCCAAGCAATTTGCTGACAGCTGACTGGGTCAGGCTTAGATACTCCGCCGCCTCACTGGTCGTTCCGGTACGCACTATTGCGCGCAAGGCTTCAAATTGTCGTAATTTCATAGAAATGGGTATTCCTTTTTGGAATTAACTGTGTAGATATTATCATTTTAAATCATACCATTTCAGGTATACAGTAGATCCATGTACAAATCCAATAGATCTTGATGAGGTTTTTTTATGCGCAAAAATAATATCAAACGTATTTGGGCCGAAGGCGGAGTGGTACTCAACTGCTTCCTGTCTATTGCGGATGCCTACAGTGCCGAGCTTATGGCTCACCAAGGTTTCGACTGTCTGACCGTCGATCTGCAGCACGGTCTTCAGGATATAGGAGATGCAGCTTTACAATTTCAGGCAATTTCAACCACGGATACCGTACCAGTCGCTCGTGTCCCCTGGTTAGAGCCGGTGTCTATCATGAAAACCTTGGATTTAGGCGCCGCAGCACTGATCTGTCCGCTGATTAACAACCGCAAAGACGCCGAGACGCTGGTCCAATATGCCAAATATCCGCCACTGGGGGAGCGCAGTTTTGGCCCGCACCGGCAGATGCTGTATGCCGGTGCCGATTACCCACAACATGCCAATGATGAAAGCGTGCTGATTGCGATGATCGAAACCCGCGAAGCTTTAGACAACCTTGAGGAGATCGCCTCCACACCCGGCATCGATGCTCTCTATATAGGACCCGCTGACCTGTCCTTGAATTTGGGTTTTCCACCGGGGTTCGAGCCAGATCAACCGGAGATGGTGGCAGCCTTCGATGCAGTGCTTAAAGCGGCTCGTAATGCAGGCATCATCGCCGGCATTCACTGTGGCAGCAGCGCATTCGCCAACCGAATGATTGATCGTGGTTTTCGTCTGGTGACTGTGCTTAATGATGGAAAACTGATGGCTCAGGCTGCACAACAAGTTATCCAGAACGTTAAGAGGACTGCCAAGTGAGCATTGTTGAGCCGATCTATAAGCAGTCGGTGGATGCTCCTATTCGCCGTATTGAGGTGATCGAGTTTAATTACCCGGTAGCTGATGTCGCTCGAGTCAAGAGGAGTGCTAAACCGGTTTATCAACCGGGCCAGAGCTGCACGATCAGCAGTTTTGCACTGCGTATTGAAGCATGGGACGGTCGGGTTGGTGAGTATGTACCCCATATGGGTGGGCGTAAGGCGGTATTGGCGCAAGTGTTGCAGTTGGCCCCTTCGCTAGTCGGCATGTTCTCCAGTGAGCGTCCTAAGTTTTTCGAACGCGGTAAAAGGCAACTGCAAACACTAGGTTTTTTGGGTGTCGGCCCTTTGGATATCTGTCTCTGGGATTTAACTGCCAAGCAGCTAAACACTTCAGTGCAGCAGTTAGTCGGCAGCTACCGTGATCGCCTGCCTGTGTATGCCAGCCTGATTCACTGTGATGTAGATGGCGGACTGGCCACGCAAGAAGACTTAGTTGCGGCAGGTCGTTATATGGCGGATCAGGGATTTAAGGGCTTTAAGTTTCGCGGTTGGTCTCATGGTTGTGTTGATGCTCATCGCTCGGCGGTATTTAGCATGGCAGAAAATGTCAATCACTCAGAGATGAAATTGATGCTCGACCCCGGTGGAGATCTAGTCACTTTCGCAGATGCTCTCAGCGTTGGTCGGGCCTGTGATGAGGCTGACTTTTTTTGGCTCGAAGACCCGCTGCGTGATACCGGCAAGTCTATGGCAGGTAATCGACGCCTGCGGGAAAAGCTGAGAACTTCACTGTTGGTGACAGAGCATGTGCGTGGGCTTGAAGCCAAGGCAGACTGGGTTGTCTCAGGTGCTACTGATTTTCTTCGCGCCGACCCGGAACTCGACTTAGGCATTACTGGCGCTCTGAAGATTGCCTGTCTTGGGGAAGCTTTCGGTATGGATGTTGAAATACATGGATCGGGCCCTGCTCACCGGATTTGCATGGCCGCAATGCGCAATACCAATTTTTATGAAATGGGTTTGTTAACTCCCAATGGCACCAATATCAACGCGCCACCGGTATATAGCTGTGGCTACAACGACCACGTATCAGGACTCGAAGCTGATGGCTGTATCTCTCCCGCTAAAGGTCTGGGCCTGGGCGTCTCCTATAACTGGGATTTTATTCGGCGCAACGCTTGTAACAGCTACCTATTTGAAGAGTAATTACGACTAAACAATAACAATTAATGAGAGCATCCCTATGTCTCAAGTCAATAAGAATAGTACCTACGACCGAACAGTCGGGTTATGCCTGCTGGTATTTTGTGCTCTGCTGTACTGGAATACCTTCAGTTTTAAAACTCGACTGTTTGTCGAGCTAAATACCACCTTCTGGCCCCGCACTATACTGGCCATTCTTGCCATTATCGGCCTCATTTTGGTGATCCGCGGCAAACTCACCGATGAAGTGCGCGAACCCATTTCATGGAAGTCGCTATTAACGGCTGGGGTGGGACTGTTTTATGTCGTACTAATCCCCGTGCTTGGGTTTATCCCCCTGACGATAGTATTTCTGACCCTCAGTTTTAGCGTTATTAAGCAAGATTTTAGTCGCCAGGCCCTGGTTAAGGGCATGATTATTGCGGTGCTGGCGACGGTTGTGATTTACACACTGTTTGGCCAGGTTATGAATGTACAGTTGCCAGGCGGCTTTTGGGAGTAATACAATGGATATTTTGGATTCAATTCTTGGTGGTTTGAAATTAATTTCCGACCCATCAACAGCGGCAATAATGGTATTTGGTACCCTCTGTGGCATTGTCGTCGGCATTATACCCGGCCTGAGTGCCACCATGGCCATCGCACTGCTGATACCTTTCACCTTCACTATGGATCCGGTGGTGGCGATGGCGCTGCTGGTGGTGGTCTACGTCGGCGGAATTTCTGGCGGGGCATTAACCGCCATTTTAATTCGCATGCCCGGTACGCCTTCATCAGTAGCCACCGTGCTCGATGGTTATCCAATGACACAGAACGGTCAGGCCGGAAAAGCGATTGGCAATGCCGTGGTGGCCTCCTTTGTCGGTACTGTGGTCAGTGGCTGTTTCTTGATGGCTTTCGCCCCAACCCTAGCGAGATTCGCGGTGCAGTTTTTCTACTCTGAATATGTCGCTGTCTGCTTGTTTGCGCTGGCTGCAGTGGTCTCGGTATCTGGAAAATCATTACTGCGCGGCTTGGTAACCATGACCTTGGGCATGCTGGCGGCTACCTTCGGCATGTCCGAAGTTGATGGTTTACCCAGGTTTACCTTCGGTATCTCTGAGTTCAATGCAGGTTTTAGTTTGATCCCTGCGCTAATCGGTTTCTTCGCCATCTCGCAGATTATGAAGGAGTCAATGGCTGACAATAGAGATCGACTTAAGCCTGGGTCGATGGTGATTGGGCCGATGCTGCCCTCGTTTTCCGACATTTACTCTAACATTGGCAACTACATACGCTCTAGTCTGATCGGCACCCTTATCGGTGTACTGCCTGCAATGGGAGGAGCGCCAGCGGCGTTGATTTCTTACGCTCAAGCTAAAAATGCCTCTAAGACACCTGAGCGTTTTGGCAAGGGGGCCGTTGAGGGTATTATCGCCTCTGAAACAGCTAACAACGCGACAATTGGCGGGGCGTTGATTATCGCTCTCACCTTGGGCATTCCCGGTGACCCTGCGACGGCTATTTTAATTGGCGGGCTGATGATCCATGGCCTGCAACCTGGACCTCAATTGTTCACTCAAACTCCTGAGGTGGTCTACGCCATCTACCTTGCGGTGTTCTTCGGATCCATCGTGATGATGATTGCCATGTTGACCTTGAGTCGTTATTTATGTCGACTGGTCGACCTTCCCAAGGAGTATTTCTTACCGATTCTGTTTATCGTGGCGGCAACCGGCGTCTACTCCATGAACAATCGTATGTTTGACGTAGGGGTGATGGTTGGCTTCGGTGTGTTAGGTTACTTGTTCGAGCGGATGCGCTACCCACTGGCTCCCTTTGTGCTCGGGATGTTACTGGGTCCGATCATCGAAGATAACTTCCGCCGTCTGGTCGAAGTGGATGGACATGCATGGGGGCTCTTTACCCGACCTATCTCCCTAGCCTTCTTAATCGCAGCGGTTTTATTTCTGGCCTTCTCGATCTGGAAGCACCAGCAAGATCAGCAAAAGTCGCGAGACTCTGAAGATGCGCAGCTAGAAAATAATGTTGCCGAAGCAGAGAAAAATCTGTAATGCAGGAACTGCAATCCCGGAGTCAGGTTAGCGACCTGCAGGGCCCGACTATCGCGGCCTTGTGTGCAGTCATTGCCATCATCGCCGCGCTGATAAGCCGCATCGCTGGGCATGATATAGCCACACAAGTCGGGATCGGTGCGCTGCTATTGGCGGTTGGTTTGCAGGCGATGCAGCTGGCAATAATGCCGCGTATCCTGACTCTGCTGGCAGCCGCAGGTAGCGCAGTGGCGTTTATTATCGGTAAGTTGGAACCACAGCAGCTCAATGCTGCACTCTTTATCGGGGCATTTATTTGCGCCTCGGGCATGCTAAGAGCAACCGCGAGCCAATCGCCCGCCATCCGCGAAAGTGGCAAGTTTCTGGTGGCTCTGCCCCGAAGAATGCGCTTTTTCCTGCTGTCAATCGGCGCCAGCCTGTTGACGGTAGTGTTGTTGATAGGTGCCCTGCAACTACTAGCGGGGCTGATAAGTGCCGCTGGCAATGGACAGGGCAATGCCTCCAGGGAAGGGGCTGTGATCGCTGTGTTACGTGGCTTCGTCATCACGCCCATCATTTCCCCGATCGCTATTCCATTTATCGTCTTGTCGTCCACTATCAGTGATCTGCAATGGAATGATATCGCCGTTACTGCGATCTGCATTGGCATTTCTCTGTGGGTTTTCTCTGTGTTTCTGGAAGTATTGGCTGCCCGGCGTGATACAGATACAGGTGTGGTGATTCAGTTGGGTGTCATTCCGGCTATGTCATTATTACGCTCCTCGGGGGTAATCGTACTGTTGGTATTATCTATCGTTGGGGTCTCACTGGTTTCAGGGCAGCCGTTGTCTAATGCCGCTCTGCTGGTCATTCCATTATTCTCGATTGCCTGGAAACTAAGTCTGCGGCGCAGGGCGAAACAAAACCAGCCGCTGTTTCCTGAACTCGCTGCAGCTGTGCTGAGTTCACGCAACGAGGTCGCTCTGATTGCCTCTTCAATCGTACTTGGCACACTATTGGTCATGCTGGTGCCTGAAGGCGCGGTACTCCTACTGCTGGAACTCATTTCCATACCAGACATACTAGTACCCACAGCGACGGTGGCGCTGTTTGTAATACTCGGGCAGCTCGGTGTGCAGCCCGCTCTGAGTTTTCTGATTTTCTTGCCGTTGATTAACCCCCTGTTGGCGTCTGGGATTCCTCAGGATGCACTAATCTGCGCTGTTATGGCAGGTTGGGCTCTCAATTCCGCGACGTCACCATTCTCAGTACCGATCAGTATCCTTGCCCGTGCTGCCAATTTGTCACCTTTTAAGATGGCTTGGCAGTTGAATTGGCCCTACGCCCTGTTCAGTCCCCTAGTGGCGGGTGGCTCCATTATCTTCGCACAATTAATATGAGGTATAACAATGTCTGACTCCTTTATAAATGAGACCGCAGTAGAGTCGGCGGCACGTAAACTGTATGTGGCAACCGAGCAGCGCAAGCCCTGCTCGCCGGTCAGGGATGAACTTCCCGAGCTGGATCTAGATGCAGCCTACGCAGTGCAGGAAATCAATACTATCAAGGCACTTGAAAGCGGGCGCCGATTGGTCGGTCGTAAGATTGGCCTGACCTCTAAAGTGGTTCAAGCACAGCTGGGTGTCGATCAGCCTGATTTCGGCATGCTGTTTGCCGATATGGCCATAGCTGATGGTGAGATGATTAGCATGGATCGTGTACAGCAACCAAAAATCGAGGCGGAAGTAGCGTTTATCCTCAGCCGCGATCTGTTGATGGACGAACCTACCACTGCAGATGTCATCAGCGCCATTGATTACGTCCTTCCCGCACTTGAAATCGTCGGTTCGCGGATTAAGGATTGGGATATAAATATCGTCGATACCATCGCCGACAACGCTTCATCTGGGCTGTTTGTGCTCGGTAATCAAAAGCGCTCATTAGCTGATTTTGATAGCCGCTTATGTGGCATGAGCATGGAAGTTCAAGGTGAAGTCGTCTCGACGGGGGCGGGCGCTGCATGTCTGGGCAATCCGATCAACGCAGTGACTTGGCTGGCCCGTGAAATGGCGTTGCGTAACCGCCATTTGCGGGCTGGTGATATTATCCTCTCGGGCGCGTTGGGACCTATGGTGAAAGTTGAGGCCGGTCAAACCTACACCGCCAGAATTTCTGGATTAGGTAGCGTTCGCGCTTCCTTTTCCGCTGTTTGAAACTGAATTTATACGAAGAGTACTGCTGTTATGAACAAAAAAAAGGTAGCTATCATCGGCTCAGGAAATATTGGCACTGATCTGATGATTAAGGTTATTCGCAAGTCAGAGACGCTGGAAATGGGCGCGATGGTCGGTATCGATCCAGACTCTGAAGGTCTGGCACGGGCGCGGAGCCTTGGCGTTGTCACCACTCATCTAGGCTTGGAGGGACTGCGTCAATTACCTGTTTATCCCGAGATTGATATTGTCTTTGACGCTACATCAGCCAAGGCTCATGTGCAGCATGACCGTGTGCTGCAACAGGACGGTAAACAAGTAGTGGACCTTACGCCGGCGGCGCTGGGTCCATTTGTGATCCCCCCAGTTAATCTTGAAAGCCACCTAAATGCCAAAAACATCAACATGGTCACCTGCGGTGGGCAGGCAACGATTCCCATTGTCGCCGCAATCAGTCGAGTAGCATCAGTACCTTACGCGGAAATTGTCGCTTCCATCGCGTCGCGTTCTGCCGGTCCTGGCACCCGCGCCAATATCGATGAATTTACTGAAACCACTTCGCGGGCCATTGAAACCGTTGGTGGTGCTCAAAGAGGCAAGGCAATTATCATCCTCAATCCAGCTGAGCCACCCATGGTGATGCGTGATACTGTTTATGCACTGGCAGAAACCACTGATCGACAGGCAATTCGAGACTCAATTGCCGCGATGGTGGAGGAAGTTCGCAGTTACGTACCTGGATATCGCCTCAAGCAGGAAGTGCAGTTTGAAGATGTTGGTTTAGATAAGGCGATTCGCCTCCCAGGGAGTGATCAGTTGGCGACCGGGCTTAAGGTGACTGTGTTTCTCGAGGTTGAAGGCGCTGGGCACTACCTGCCCGCTTACGCAGGCAACTTAGATATTATGACATCAGCAGCGCTTAAGGCGGCGGAGAGAATAGTGGCGTTGCGGACAGGGGAGCAAGAGCAATGAATCAGAAAAAAATCTATATTCAGGATGTAACCTTGCGTGACGGGATGCACCCTATGGGTCATCAGTACACGGTAGAACAAATGGTATCCATTGCCAAAGCCCTGGACGAGGCCAAGGTTGATGCTATCGAAGTCGCCCACGGTGACGGTCTGGCCGGCTCCAGTTTTAATTACGGCTTCGGGCTGCATACCGATGTGGAATGGATTTCGGCGGTGTCTGAGGTTCTTGAACACGCGGTATTGACCACGCTGCTGATTCCCGGCATTGGCACCATCGAAGATTTACAGCGGGCATATGCAGCAGGAGTTCGCTCGGTACGCGTGGCTACTCACTGTACCGAGGCGGATATTTCCAGGCAGCATATCGAACACGCCCGCAACATGGGTATGGATGTTAGCGGTTTTCTGATGATGGCGCATATGAACGACCATCAATCTCTGGTAAAGCAGGCCAAGCTAATGGAGTCTTTCGGTGCGCACTGTGTTTATGTGACCGACTCTGGCGGCGCGCTAACCATGAACGGCGTCCGCGATCGCATTCGCAGCTTGCGTGATGCCCTTGATCCGACCACCCAAGTGGGTATCCATGCTCACCACAATCTATCCTTAGGGGTAGCCAATTCAATCGTCGCTATCGAAGAGGGAGCCACTCGGGTTGACGCCTCGCTGGCCGGAATGGGTGCCGGTGCGGGCAATGCGCCATTAGAGGCCTTAATCGCAGTGGCCGATCGTATGGATTGGGAGACCGGCTGTGACTTGTTTAAGTTAATGGATGCGGCGGAAGATTTAGTGCGACCGCTGCAAGATCGACCGGTACGTGTTGACCGGGAGAGTTTGTCCCTAGGTTACGCGGGAGTGTACTCAAGTTTTCTGCGCCACGCTGAAAAAGCCTCGCAGACCTACGGTGTCGATGTCCGGGATATACTTATGGAGCTGGGAGCGCGACGCATGGTGGGAGGGCAGGAGGATATGATTGTAGATGTTGCCCTGGATATTCAAAAGAGCCTGGAGGCCTGATAAATGAATAATTTAATGATTGAACAACTGTCCAGGAATCTGGATATAGCAGCGACTGAACGTGTCGCTATCACGCAGCTCAGTCTTGAGCATAACTTTGATGAACAGCAAGCCTATATCATTCAAAATGCGTTAATTCAGCATCGAGTCGATCGAGGCGATAGTATTACCGGTGTAAAAATGGGTTTTACCAGCCGTGAAAAAGCCGAACAGATGGGAGTATTCGACCGAATTCTGGGGCGCCTGACCCAGAGCATGGCTATAAACGATGGACAAGTGATCGATCCTGGTCGCTTTATCCACCCGCGGATAGAGCCGGAGATCGCTTTTCGCCTGTCGCGCTCTCTGACGAGAAACTGTGATCTGAGTGAGGTGATGATGGCAGTAGATGGCATAGCTCCAGCACTGGAAATTATTGATTCTCGCTACAAAAACTTTAAATTTTCACTGGCAGATGTACTGGCCGACAACTGTTCATCATCTGGCTACATCATCGGTCAGTTTATTGAGTTGCCAGCTAATATTGCCAATCTCGGCATGGTGATGTCAGTGAATGGTGTTCCTCACAGCTGCGCCTCCTCAGCGGCAATCATGGGCCATCCTGGGCGCAGTATCATTGATGCGGTGCGTTTGGCTTTGGCGAACGGGCATTCGTTGCAGGCTGGACAAGTCTTACTTGCGGGTGCGGCGACCCCGGCGATCCCACTGGAGCCTGGCATGCATGTCAGTCTTGAAATCGAGTCTCTGGGATCGGTGAGTGTGACGACTTCTGCCGCTAAATAAAACCAACTTAACAGCAGCCGTCATAGTGCGGCTGCCGATTGTTAGCGGTAATGGGGCGATGCGCCCCTGAGGAGTAATTTATGCCGATTATAAATGTATTGATGCTAGAGGGGCGCTCAATCGAGCAAAAGCAGGCACTTATCGCCAAAGTCACCGATGCTGTCTGCGAAACTATCGATGTGCCCAGGGCGGCCGTTCGAGTGATTATTCAGGACATACCACCGACTCAATGGGGAGTGGGGGGTGAACCCAAACAGCAAAGCCCCAGCTGTTCAGCGCAGGCTCCGAACGCGTAGGACGGTTCTCAATAACGATTGTCGCAGAGGAAAACAACATCATGCACAAAAAACTAAGAATTGGCCTGATCGGCGCAGGTCTGATGGGTAAGGGGATTGGCAAAACGTTACTTGAGCAAGGGTTTAAACTTTCTGTTGTTGCCCACCGGAACCGCGAAAGTATCGAGGATTTGATCGAGCGAGGGGCAGCAGAATTTTCCAGCTGCAGAGAGCTTGCGGCTGCATCTGATGTGATTATAACTTGCCTGCCGAGTATGGCTGCTGTGCATGCTGTGTTTGAAGGACCCGACGGAATTATTGATAACGGGAGCGCCGGATTACTTATCATTGATACCACGACCAGTGACCCGACGGTCACCCGCAACCTTCAGGCAAAGGCAAAGTTGAAGGGTATTCAGCTTGTTGATGCACCGCTTCTCGGCGGCCCTAAAATGACATGGCAAGGTACCATCAGTATTGTTGTTGGTGGGGAAGAGTCGGCGATTGAAGCGGCGCGAGAGGTCCTCGAAGGGTTCGCCAAAAACTTGTTTTTCACAGGTGGTCCGGGTACCGGGCATACGGTAAAGTTGCTTAATAATGCTGTGACACTGACTAATTCGGCGATCCTCTATGAAACATTCACCGTTGCCCAAAAAATGGGTGTCAATCTGGATACGCTTTACCAGGCGATGGATGCAAGCATGGCATCCAGTAAGCGACTACACGCTATCGCCCCTGCCCTTATCGCTGACCAGCATGCAAAATCATTCGCCGTGGATACGGCAACCAAAGATCTGGTTCTCTATACAGCAGTCGCTGGCGCGTCGGGCGTACCGGTATTACTCGGTGAAGCTGCCAAGACACAATATCGGCTGGCTCAGGCATTGGGCTTTGGCGAGCAAAACGTGACCCGGGTCGCTACCGCCCTAGCCGATATCGGCGGAACATCATTTGGCAAAAAATAGTTTAAGTGCAAGTCCAGCAGATATCGGACTGCAAAGCCGCATTTCCGGCGATTGTCAGAGTTGAAGCTGTTGTTCCCCCTAGTTTTTGTATTAAGCACGCGCGCCGGATGAATGTTTTGACCTGTAAAATATACGAGTTCAATAATGATCGAGGTGATGTTGTTAATTAAATCAAAGGGTTATTGTATTTTTTAAGTTCAGCAAGACGTGTATTAAAGACAGGACTTATGCAGCTGTTTCCCTGCTTATATAATCATTTCAAAAAAAATCTTGAGGCTGTTTTCGTCTTATGTAGTCGAAACAGTCGTTGTATATTTTGGTGTATGAATGAAATATCATTTTTTTCCCTTTTTAGTCTGGTTTAAGTATTTAACCTTCAACGATATAAAAGCGGACTTTATTGCCGGCTTAACCGGAGCTGTGATTGTATTACCGCAAGGGGTTGCCTTTGCGACTATTGCAGGATTGCCGCCGGAGTATGGCTTGTATACCGCGATGGTCACCCCCATTATCGCGGCGTTGTTCGGCTCATCCAAACATTTAATCTCGGGGCCGACCACCGCTATCTCCATCGTTGTTTTCTCTTCCGTCAGTGGTTATGCCGAACCCGGTAGTGAGGAGTTTATTGCCATGGCCTTAACGCTGACCTTAATGGCGGGGGTTTATCAGTTGGCCTTTGGCCTGGCGAGGCTGGGAAAACTGGTCGATTTTGTTTCCCATACCGTGGTGATAGGCTTCACTGCCGGCGCTGCAATATTGATAGCGACCAGCCAAATGCAGCATATTACCGCTATTTCCAGTGCCAATGGTCTGTCATTTATACACAGCTGGATAGCGACAATCAGCCATTTAGAATTATTAAATTGGTCGGTATTTAGTGTCGCCATGGGGACTTTGCTGGTCGCCATCGGGGTAAAAAGATACTCTCCCAAGGCACCTAACTTATTAGTGGCTATGGTAGTCGGTAGTCTTCTGGCACTGGCTATAGGCAGTGACGCGGGGATTGCCTTAGTTGGCACTATTCCCGCTGGTTTACCGCCTTTATCGGTCCTGGATGTATCTTGGCAAACCCTACAGCAACTAGCGCCAGAAGCCTTCGCGATTGCCTTGTTGGGACTGATTGAGGCGGTCTCGATCGGCAGGGCTATCGCCATTAAATCACAGCAACGTATTTATCCGAATCAAGAGTTTATTGGCCAGGGGCTGTCCAATATAGTCGGTAGTTTTTTTTCTTGTTACGCCGGCTCCGGCTCATTTACCCGCTCTGGCGTTAACTATGCTGCGGGGGCTAAATCCGGGCTATCGGCTATTTTCTCTGCGATATTGTTGATGTTTATCGTGCTCCTAATCGCGCCTTTGACGGCCTATTTGCCCGTCGCAGCGATGGCTGGGGTGATCTTGATGGTCGCGTATAATTTGGTCGACTTTGCCCAGATCAAAAAGATTTTGAGTACCAGCAAAGCGGAATCTTCGGTCCTGTTAATCACTTTTTTCTCGACGTTATTGCTGGAGCTGGAGTTCGCTATTTATTTAGGGGTACTGATGTCCCTCATTTTGTTCCTGGCTAAAACCTCCACACCAGAAATTACCGAGATGGTGCTTAATGTTGAACAGCACCGCTTTGTCGAAGCGGCCGCTCATCCTGGTTATCAATGCCCGCAGTTGAGAGTATTGAGGGTAGATATGTCGATCTATTTTGGCTCGGTAAACCATATTCAGAACCGCATTGAGAACATCGTTAATCAGCCGGATGTCAGTCGGGTTTTAATTCTTTGCGGTGGCATTAACTTTATCGATTTAAGCGGTACAGACTTGCTGATCGCCCTGGATAAAAAGCTGAAGGCCAAGGGGGGCGGGTTATATTTTTTTGCGATGAAACCATTGGTTAAACAGCGCGCCTTCAAGCTCGGGCTAACCCCGGCGATCAGCCCAGAGCGGTTTTATGACAACAAGCGCAAGGCAATAGCAGAGATCTTTGTGCTGTTGCAGCCAAGTGTCTGTGAGTATTGTCAGCAACACGTCTTTAAAGAGTGCGAAAAATATGCTTAGTGCGCTGTGCAGATATACTGGCGTTTTCATGGCCTGCTGGTTTTTGTGACGAAGAACAGATTCCTTGTGAACTTGTCGGCAGTGTATTGAGCAGGTTCAATTTCAAGTCGACTGTCCCCATGTCCGATCAGCGTAATATCGGGTCTGGATAAACTCAAGGTAGTGAGGCGCGGCCCCTCTGTAGTTTTCACCATAACGTGCTACGGCTGATACCCAGTTTGTTGGCGGCGATGCTGCGATTGTTAGTGGCCGCTGCTAACATCGCCCGTCGGCAATGGTACTCCATTGGGTGAATATTTATCGCCGTGTTTTCAGGCGTAGCGCGACTACTATCACTCGCCTGTATACTTTCTTTAGCTCGCGCGCTATATCATCTAGTGACATGTCGGCGCTGAGCATAGTGGCGAGTCGTACACTAAATTTTCGAGTGGTTTGATATTGCCGGGCCAAGAATAACTGAGCTTCAGCCGCATGCTGCTGGCCAAAAGCGGGCTGTATTGGCCGACGTTGAGATTGTGAGTATTAAAAAATTGATGGTAAAACAGCGGGATATCATCACGGCGTTGGTTGACTGATTGAGGGCAGTGATAAATTGAGTCTATGGTAGACAGCGTTGGTTGGCGAGCATCCCCAGCTGATTTCTGTTGGTGGCAGCTTGACATGGTCTAATAGATCCGACCAACCCAGTTAAGAGATAATAACTTAACTGGAGAATAAAATGACCACTAGAAAAAAATACTCAAAAGAATTCAAACTCGATGCAATCAATTTGGTGCTTGAACAAAACTATACCAGATCAGCTGCCTCTCGGAGTCTAGGCATCAACCCAAATGTGTTAGGCCGCTGGATTAATGAACATAAAGAAGACGATGGGCATGCCTTTAGAGGCAATGGTAAGTTAACGCCTGAACAGGAAGAGATTCGTAAACTTAAATTTCAAGTAAAGAGGCTTGAGATGGAAAAAGACATACTAAAAAAAGCGACGGTCTTCTTTGCCAAAGAAATGAAATAAAGTATTCATTTATTGCCCAAAACAGGAAGACCTGGCCTATCGATTTAATGTGTCGAGTACTGGGTGTTAAACGTAATAATTTCTATAGTTATCAAAAATATAATCTCAATAAAATTGTCGATCCTGATCATGACGACATGATTAAAGTCATCATCAATACCGCTAAGGCTAGTGATTATACCTACGGCGAAAGGCGAATAAAAAAAGTATTAAATTTACTAGGATTTCATGTTAGTCGGTATATGACAGCGAAACTAATGAAAGAAGCTGGGGTTTGGGTGCGCAGTAAAAAGAAGTATAAAGTCACGACAGACAGCAATCACAAGCGCCCCTTGTTTGATAATTTACTTAATCGTCAATTCGATGTTAAAGAGGCTAATACTGCGTATGTTGCAGACATCACGTACATCTGGACTCAAGAGGGTTGGTTATATTTAGCGGTTGTGATTGACCTTTATTCGCGGAAAGTTGTTGGTTGGAGCATGAGTTCCCGCATGAAAGCTCAACTCGTCTGTGATGCACTTACCATGGCTATTTGGCAAAGAAGGCCTGCTCCAGGGTTGATTATGCATACAGACCGTGGCTCTCAATACGCGAGTCTTCAATATCGAAAACTATTGACTGACAAAGAGTTTAGAGGGAGCATGAGCCGCAAAGGAAACTGTTGGGATAACGCTGTGGCTGAAAGTTTTTTCGGCAGCCTAAAACAAGAACGGGTACAGTGGAAGAGCTATCAATCTAGGCATGAAGCTCAGCAGGATATATTGAGCTATATAACGATGTTTTATAATAGTAGTCGTTTGCACTCAACGTTAAATTACATGAGTCCAAATGACTATGAAGTAAGAACAGATCTAATGAGAAAAGCCTCTTAACTGGGTTGTCTGAAATTACTTGACCACGTCAGCTACCACTAACGTCGATATCTAATAGGGTATCGGAGTCGAGGGCATGTATTGGCACTCTTGTAATACGCCTAATAATCGCCTCTGTAGACTGTAGAGAAATTCACTAACTTGGTCAAAAGGTGGTTCCATTAGCGGCTATCTCAAAGAGCCCACGCCTGCCGCTTTTGTCAGTACCGGTAACAGTTCCCTTATCGTAACCAAACGAGATGCTCTGTAGCAGCGTTACGGGAATAGAGGCGCAATGGCTGGCAGCAAAATTAATTTATGGCTGTCCTAAAGTAGCTCGACTTTGTAAAACAATCCTATTGTTAATAATTTAAAACATTAAAAGATCCGAACTGATTTATTTTTATGTATAAGGATATACGGTATGTAGCGGCGACTAATTGAATCCACATGGGCTGAAGGCTCTCTTCGCGATTTACATGGGCATTGCTGGCTCCATAGTATAGCCTGCATGGGTCTAGTATTTATCCAGAGAATTACTTCTCTCTAGTGAAAATCACTAAGAATATAGGTTTTAGTGGTTTTAAAATGTGCCTATCCCAAAAGGGCTAAAGAACAACCTAGCCGATTAAATAATTTTGCAAATATTTCTTCAAACCTTCTTTATTGAGCGGTTTAGAAAAATAATACCCTTGATAAATATCACAGCCAAGATTTTTTAGGGCTTTTTTGACTTCCTCAGTTTCGATACCTTCCGCAACTGTTATTATTTTTAGCTTTTGTGATATCGCAATAATACCTTCCACCATTGAAAAAGTTTTGCTATCAATAAGCATATCAAAAACAAAACTCTTATCAATTTTTAGCTCATCAATCGGTAAATTTTTCAGTATCGTAAGGGATGAATACCCGGTACCGAAATCATCCAGTGATATGCGTAAATCCCTTTCCTTCAACTTTATAATTGTCGCTCTTACTTGTTCTATATCCTCAATGAGGACACTTTCAGTCACTTCCAACAGCACAGTGCTAGCATCAAATTTAAAACGTTCCAGTAAAGCAACCATCACGGTGTAAAAGTCAGCATTCTGCAGCTGCTTAACGGATACATTAATTGAAAGATCAAACTGCCTTCCAGTCTGTTGTTTAAGTTCATGCACATCTTCTAATGAGCGTCGTATCACAAACTCACCAATAATATTCATATAACCAGACTTTTCAGCTATAGGTATAAAAATATCAGGAGGTATATTTCCCAATTTACTATTGTTCCACCGCAGTAAAGCTTCAACTCCCTTGAGATTATTGCTGATACCCAACTGAGGTTGATATACTAAATAAAATTCGTTTTTTTCTAATGCTTTCTTTAACTCGTTCTCGACATCATTATTATATAAATACTCAGTAAGAAGTCGATGTTCATAAAACGAAACACAATTTTTGGTTTTCTTAGCTTGATACATTGCAAGATCGACATTGCGCATTATAATGTCGACTGTTGCTCCATCTTGAGGGGCTGAAGATACTGCGATACTTGCACTAATTGCAATTTCAATACCGTCAGAACGAAAAACCACTCCAAATGATTGCACTATTTTCCGGCAAAAATATTCAATGAGTGGCCGATTATTCTCATTTGAAACGATAACGAACTCATCACTACTAATGCGCACCAGCAAATCGTCTGTTGCAACAATATCTTTAAGACGCAATGCGACATCTTTTAAAATTTTATCCCCCTGAGCATGACCGTAACTTTCGTTAATCAACTTGAAGTTATCGATATTAATAAAAATCACAGAAAACAATTCATTCTTTTTGAATTCTTTAAAATATTGTTCGAGATAAAATCGATTATATAGATTAGTTAAAAAGTCATGGGTCGCCTGATAGGTTAATGCCTTGCTTTTATTTTCCTGATTTAAAGCGATACTTCTAAATAAAATGAACATGATAGAAAGCGAAAAAACATACAGAACCAATATAATTATTACTTTTTGTAGAAATAACTGTCTTATAACGTTGAATTCTACTTCAGTAATCAGCCATAATTGGTAGCGATCCAAATATGCACTAGCAGTAATGGAATGTTTTGCAGGAAGGTTGATTTCATGGTACACAATTTCACTACCATGTTCGATAAAATTATAGGATTCGCCTTTATTTTCAACTGGCAATGCTATAGATTTTTTGATAACAGCTAAAGGTATTTGGTAGTTATAGATATTTTTATCATAAATTTTATCAAACGGTGCGAGTTGGAAATAGCGGTCCATCTTTCGATATAGGAAGGTATTATATACTAGGCTTTCCTGCACATTATTAATAAAGTAATCGAAGCCCTCTTTTAAACTGATTGACAGCGAAAGTACAAACAGCACTTTTCCTTCCCTATCCCTAACAGTTTTACGAAAGGGCAGAATTATTTCACCGATTATGTCACTATAATAAGTACGCCCAAGCACCACACCCTCTACTTTAAGGGTTGCCTTAAAAGTATCTTTTGTTTGAGAAGTATTAAGTAAGGACGATTGATCGGGGATAGGTAATAAAGGTGCACTGACAATTGGTTCTCCCCTAACATTAAATATCACAAATGCCACTATAGTTTGATCCATTTCAACCGCAGTATTCAATGTATTATAAACGGAATTTTTGTCATCAAGAGAGCCTCTTCTGGTAAGCTCTGCTGCAACAAGATTTAATATAGTTTCATATTGCTGAAACGAAGATTGCAGCGACTTGGCTGAAATTTTAGTTATATTCGCTTGCTCTAGAGTAATATCCTGATAAACATTTTGATAGGTATAATATGCTGCAACTGTGGTGAAAATTGACCAAAAAATGACGGTAATATAGAAAGCTAACCAAATATTCTTTTTAAATAAAGCCATATGATACCTTTAAGGTAATAGGTTGTTGCTGGAGGAATAGAATAAGTGCAACCGGTTAAATTTTAATAAGTATTGAGCGCAGCATAATATACTAGATTCCCACTACAACCGACACATTTGGCAATAAACTTGAGAGCCAGCTGACCGTAGACTGAATACAATTAACCCAGTGACCACTTGGATATCCGCAGGTCCTTAATAGTACGTGGTACTAAATGTAGATTGTAGCCTTTCGCTACAACTGTAGCTCTAACAGTGCTCTTTATCAAATTAAGGTCGATGAAAATCCTTATATATTATAGGAATTATATTCCTTTACCACAGAATTTTTTATTCCTCTTATATGACCAGATAACCTTTCAATGCAACACTTTATGATAAAAAAATAAGAGTGTCCTGCATGGGTCTGATGTCTTTATCCAGAGAGCCAATTTTCTCCAGTGAAAATTATTAAGCACATAGGTGTTAGTGGTTTTAAAAAGTGCCTATCTCAAAAGGGTTAAAGAACGACCTAGCCGATTAAATAATTTTGCAAATATTTTTTCAAACTTTCTTTATTGAGCGGTTTAGAAAAATAATATCCATGATAAATATCACATCCAAGATTTTTAGGGATTTTTTGACTTCCTCAGTTTCGATACCTTGCGCTACTGTTATTATTCTTAGCTTTTGTGATAAATTCCCAAGCCATCGGCGTTAATCAGATGTGATGCCATTTGCGTGTAAGTGCCGACCTAGAATGATCTTGATGCTGTGTTATTTATGGTCATTTTTTACCTCAATACTACAGAAATGTCCGCTGACCACTTTGTTACTAAACTTAATTCGAGTAGAATTATTAGTAGATAAATACAAATATAAATAAAATAATAAGTAGTAACAATAGATTATCTCTAAATTTAGTCATCGATGATCTTTTCGGCTTCAATCAAATGTTTAATAAAATCATTCTCGCTAATCGCTACCCTCAATGTTGTGGTCTGTGAAGACTCCCGCATCTGCAACTGGGCTAGGCTGGGTTAAAGATAATGACTATTTTTAATAGGATTTCATTGATGAATAAGCTTGATCTGAACATTACCATCACCGCCAGTTTAAAGGCTACTACCGCCTTAAATTTTACGTTGACCAACAATAGCCCCAATCCAATTTCCCTCGACAAACTCTGCTTTACTTTTATCTACGTTTTTAACCCCGATAAATTTAACAATGTCAGGTTGCTTCGTCATCAGGGCAGCTATATTGAATTAGAGCCTGAACAGAGTATTGAACTGGCGCCTGCACAGGCATGGAGTTTTAGTGCCCAAGTCAGTGCTGTTTTAAATCAATACTCGGACATGCCCTGTGGTTTTTTTATCGTCAAAGATGACATTTGCACTAGGGTAGTTTATGACAAGAGGGCGAAACTCGCTGCCAGAGCAGCGTTTGTTGACTCTGCAGCAAGTCCCTCAGAGGTACGCACTAACAGCCAAGATATTAACAGTCGACAACTCAATTGTTTTCCGCTGCCACTGGATATCACTCATCTAAATTACAGCCTGGACTTAAGCGTTGGTTTTAACTGCACTGCCAGTAAAGAATTTAAACACTGCTGGCACAATATAATCGCGATTGAACAAGATTTTGCACTGTCACAGCCGCTGTTTAACAATTTAAATCAGGGTATTTCGCTGAAAATAGAGTGTGACGCTGAATTTTCCCCAGAGGCTTATCAGCTATCGATTAGCAGTGCTGGAGTCAAAATCCGAGCCGCTGATTCTCAGGGGGTGCAGCATGCCCTGATCAGCTTATGGCAGATAGCGGTGCTGAATCCCGCGGTGGTGCCGGCAGTCATAATAACCGATGCACCGCGTTTTATTTGGCGCGCGCAGCATTTAGATACCGCCAGAGTGTACTACACGGTAGCGGAGATTAAGCGCTTACTCAATCAAATGGCGCTGTATAAATTAAACAAATTTCACTGGCACTTGGTCGATGACGAGGCGTGGCGCCTTGAAATTAAGGCGCTGCCACAGCTGTGCCAAAAAATTTCCCAGCGTGGATACAGGGAGTTGGTGCCCCCTCAATACGGCAGTTCGGCTGCAGCCAGCGGTGGCTATTATAGCCCTGAGCAAGTGCGAGAAGTGATCGCTTATGCCGCGGCGAGAAATATCGAAGTGATTCCAGAAATTGATATTCCCGGGCACTGCTACGCGCTGTTAAAACTGCTGCCCGAGCTATCGGAACCTGCCGATAAATCTGAGTATAAGTCAGTGCAAGGTTATCAAAATAATTGCCTAAATCCCGCTCTAGAGGCCACATATGTCTTTCTCGAGACGGTTTTCAGTGAAGTAGCAGAGCTATTTCCCAGTCAATACATTCATATCGGTGCCGATGAAAGACCCGCGGGGAGCTGGGAAAAATCCCCATTAATCGGGCAGTTAATGCAACGCCATGGTTTTACCACCACCGAGCAAGTACAAAGTTATTTTCTCAATAAAGTGCAAGCCATGCTGGCTAAGTTAGGTAAAAAGACGGGGGCTTGGGAAGAGGCGACCGAACAGGGAGAGATTGCCAAAGATGGCTATATAGTCAGTTGGAAAGGGGTAGACGCAGGGCTCAGTGCCGCCAAGAGGGGCTATCAGGTGGTGATGTCCCCAGCCCAATATTGTTATTTTGATATTGCCCAATCGGAGCACTGGGATGAGCCGGGACTGACTTGGATCGACGGGCGTGTCGATGTGCAGAGCACTTACAGTTTTAATCCCATTCCGCCGGGTTTTCCCACTGAATTTAGCGCCAATATCATCGGCGTGCAAGGCTGCCTATGGTCGGAAAATCTATACGATAAAAGCATTGTAGAGCATCAGCTTTTTCCCCGGATGATCGCCTTGAGTGAAGTTTGTTGGAGTCAGCCGGCGCAAAAACACTATCCTAGTTTTCGCCATGATTTAATTAAATATCAGTTACCGCTATTGAGCGTCTTGAACATCAATTACCGCCGTCGAGGGCTGGGGTAAAGCACTGCATTTGATCAAAGGCACAGCTATTTTCCTAGGTGGTGTTTCAGTAGTGGCAGTTTTTGAGCTAGCCTGAGGTGGCGTTCATCTGCCTTTAATTGAGTTTTAAGCTCTGTGTTTTCCAGCGCTTCAATATATTTAAGTACGTAGTTACCCGTGCGCAATACATCCCGCCAGCGAGGATTATTTGGCAGTGTTTGCTCGAGAAAGTATTTGTCTAAAGTGCGGGTCTGTTGGGAGGATCGATCCATATAAACCCGCCAAATATTACTTTGCTCGGCCAGCTCTATTTTACCCATTCTACTGGCAAGCTTCCAGAGTTCGAGTGAGTCGTGCATCGTATTCACAACTAATTGGCGATAGGCGATGCGCTGCTCTTGTCCTTGTTGCTCGGATGCGGCAGTTAAAGGGCGAGTGCTCTGACTTATTGACAGGGCGCTTTCAATAGCGCCTAAGTTTACCTGGGCTGGTGTTGCACTGACCTGATGCAAAATTATTGCCAGATCGTCAGAGCTAAAACCGGCCACTCGGGTGATATAAGCGTTGATCTGCAAGCTAGTTGCATCGCCCGCTGCGATCTGCAATTGCATTGCATCACGATCTCTGTGGAGCATCCGCTGACGAATTTTGACAATTTGTGTATTATCAATAATCAGCTCAATGCTCTTGCCTATCATCTCTTCCCCAGTAAAACCCAACTGTATAATGGCGGCTTTATTGATGAAGGAGATTTGATCAAAGTTATTGAAAGTGATGATCGCATCTTCAATGTTATCGAGCATTTTTAACATTCTTTGCTGCGAATTTCGCAACTCTTGCTCTGTCTCCAAACGCCGGGCAACTTCTGCTTTTAACTGTTGGTTTTCTTTTAACCTCGCCTGTGCCTGGCTCGCTTCCAGCAAAGTGCGCACTCTGGAGAGTAACTCGTCCTTTAAAAAAGGCTTAATCACATAATCGTTGGCGCCGCTGTTAAATCCCTCGACCAAATCGCCAATTTGCGCTCTGGCAGTCAACATCAATATTGGTAACTCATACAGGTCGTATTCTTCGCGAATTTTACGGGCGATGTCGAAGCCACTGATCTCAGGTAACATTACATCTAAGATGATCAATGCCGGTTTATGCGCAGCTAACTGGGCGTAGGCCTGCTGCGCATCACTGGCGACTAACACCCGATAACCGACCAGCGACAAGTGATTTTGTAGTATTTGTAGGTTGATCTGTTCGTCATCTACCACTAATACCGTCTCGCCCGAGGCCTCAAACAATTCACTGCTGTAACTGGCACTGGAGTCAGCACTGTAGCTCTGTTGAATTAACGGCGACTGCAGTAGTTGAATAACAGAAAATTCCGCTGCTTGGTGATCGGTGCAAGGCGGGCTGTCATCATCGGATAACGGCAGTTGGAAGGAGAAAGTAGACCCCTTCCCCAACTCGGAGATCAAGTGCATCTTGCCCTGCATCAACTCGACCAACTGCTTACTGATAGCCAGGCCTAAGCCACTGCCACCGATCTTGCGGGTGATACCGCCATCAGCCTGCTCAAAGGGTTTAAAAATATGCGCTTGCTCTGACTGCTTGATACCTATGCCCGTGTCCGTGACTTTAAATAACAAGTATTTACCTTGAAGGCTGGCGCTGATCACAATAGTGCCAGCCTGGCTATATTTAATCGCATTGCCCAGCAAATTGTATAAAACTTGCTCAAACCTGGTGGGGTCGGCGAGCACTCTAGGTAGATCGGATGGGATCTGCATATTAATGGTCAGAGGTTTGCCCGCGATCAAATGTTTGGATAATTCGATGACGTGATTGACCAGCATCTTTACTTCAATGGCTTGAATATCGATGCGTAATTGATGGTGGCGCATTTTATGAAAATCTAGCAGGTCATCGACCAGCATCGCCAATCGATGCGCCGAATTTTTTACCATGCCTAGTTGATTTTGTTGTATTTTATTAAACTCCCCCGCCGCCCCGTCAAGCAGAGATTCGACCATACCAATAATACCGTGTAAAGGTGTGCGCAGTTCATGAGAGGTATTGGCGAGGAATTCATCTTTGAGTTTATCGGCCGCTTGCAACTCTAAATTTTGCTGCTCGATAGTGTCAACTTTTTCTTCAAGTTCATTGTTAACGTCTTTAATTTCATCCAGTTGATAGCGAATAGATTGCTGCATGGTCAGAAAGCTTCGGGCTAAGCTACCCAGCTCGTCACTGCGACTGCTACCCCTTATCGGATGATTGAGGTCGCCTTTTGAGACCATTTCAGTCGCCAGCATTAAGGCGTTTAAGGGCCGGGTGATAGAATCGGCTAAATAGTAGACAATAACGGCGATAAAAAAGATCATCAACACCGCGAGAGCTATGACTAAATTAGTAAAATAGACACTTTTTTGCAGTGCCTCAGCGGCGCTAATTTCGACGATTAACGCCCAGTTAACCCCCAGAAAATGAATATTATCGAAGGCGGTTAAGGTGGCTGTGTTGAGGTAATTGATAGTTTTTATCTGCGAGGGAATCCCCTTTAGCGCCAGGCTTACAGCAGGTAGTGTTAGCTGTTCTGCCCGTCGATAGAGATCCGCAAGGCGAAACTTCTCAGGGTTGCCAGCAAAGGCGGCCAATTGACTGCGCGGTAGTGAATCGGCACCAAACACATAAGCTTCGCCGGTTTTACCTAAGCCGTTTCTTCGACTGGTGATAATACTCAATAAATCAGTGGGCAGCGCAAACAAGATGGTCCCGCTAAATCTATTGTGCTGAATCACCGGGTAGGCGAGATAAGCGACCACTTGAGAGGTTTGTTTGTCCCAAGAAAAATCAATAAATTCGACCATTGTATTGAGTCGATCACCGGCTTGAACCCTTTGTTGTAAGCGTTGGTAAATTTTAGCTACCGGGCTGTCGAGTAGCGCTTTATTTTGGATGTTATGGCTGAAATAACCCAGCTTTGCAGTGGAGTAGACCACTTGACCGCCGGGGGTTAGCAGTAAAATATTACTGAAGATAGACGATTTAACAAAATCTTGGTAATCGGGATCAAACCTATTATGGACGCCGGCATAACCATCATTTTGAGCGTGAAATTTTGAGCTTAAACTATAGAATCCTTTGCCGCTGCGCTGTGCTTCTAGCAATTTTTTAGCACCTTGCTGGGGGTCTTTGTCTATCCACTCAAAACCATAGGAAAATCCTGAAAAAGGACTGATGCTATAACGTACATGGTTGCCAGTGGAGTACAGTTTTGCCCGAGCATTGACACTGTTGAGGTATTGACTGATCTCACTCTTTTTACTGTCGCGGATAGAGACAAGCTTATCGAAAACATGTTCTTCGATATTTTGTGAGAAAGAATGTTGGAAAAAAATACCAATGCCGGCAATAGGAATAATAGAAAGGAGTAAAAATGCCCAGCTCAATTTACTGCGATAACCAATGTTGGCGAAAAAATTAAACATAATTTTCCAGTTATTTTTTATTGAATATACTACCTGTTTTTAATCGAGCTGCAAATTATCTGAAGTAGATATGGGCCTCAAGCGATAAAAAATCAGTATTTCGTCAATTAAATGTAAAAATTAGCGAAATTGACTCTTTAAATTAAGTCCATTGCATAGATCGACGCTGATTTAACGATTTTAACGTCAGTTTTGCAGATATTGTCGTACAAATAAGTTGAACTACCCCGCTATATATTTGATATTAATGGCTATTAAAACCGAAAATAATCACAAATATAGAGGTGAGTATGGATCATCAATCGCCCTTGGTCTTAGGGTTTCAAGGCACTGAATTTACCCCGCAACAACTTACTGCCCTGCGAGAAATTAAACCTTACGGTCTGATGGTGATGCGCCGCAATGTGACCTCTCGCCAGCAGATAACCCGACTCAATGAGCAATTTCGCGAAGCGGTTGGTCGCGAAGATGCAATTATTACCACTGATCAAGAAGGGGGGCGGATCCAGCATTTGGAAGGGCCAGATTGGCCTAGATATCCAATATATGGGAAATTTCATGCGCTGCTCGAGCGAGATTTTGCCTTGGCACAGTCCACCATGCGCCGCTGTGCCAGAGCGCTGGCGTCGGATATGGCCAGTGCCGGCTTTAATGCCAATTGTGGCCCCGTGATAGATCTCTGTTTTAGCGGGGCCTCCGAGGTTATCTCCGATCGTAGTTTCGGCACAGATGCGCAGCGGGTCACTGCCATGGGTGAGCAAATTATCGCTGGGTTTATGGAATCGGGTATTACACCGATGATCAAACATATTCCAGGACACGGCAGAGCGATGGAGGATAGCCACTTGACGCGACCTGTGGTGGAACACTCGCTGCAGGAGTTAGACGAGAGTGATTTTTTACCTTTTAGGCAATTGAATCACTGCCCCTGGGCGATGGTTTCCCATGTTGTCTATGCCGCTTGCGATGCACTTCCTGCCAGTGTTTCTAAAGCGGTGGTTGAGAAAATCATTCGCCAGCGCATTGGTTTTGAAGGCGTATTGATTTCAGACTGTGTCTATATGGAGAGCCTTACTGGAGCGATCGCCGACCGCTGTCAACAAGTTCAGCAGGCAGGAGTAGATCTGGTGCTGTCCTGCCATGGAGAGCCGCAAGATTGGTACTTGTGGCATGAGAAATTAGTGCCACTTGGCGCAAAATCACTAGCGCGACTCGCGTTGCAAAGTGCCAAGGTGGCTGCCTTTAAACGTCAGTTGGACCCTGATCCAGCGGCGACCATGGCAGCAGTATGGGAATTGTTGAATAAATATAACTAATTGATATTAAAATATAAATTATTATTAATAACGTAAATATTTGGCTTGTTAACGAAATTGACAACAGATAAAGCTTCGTTCTTGGCGTCGCTAACTGCTAAGTTAATGTCGTCGATGTGGGTATCGGCAAAAAACATTAAGTTTGCTGGTCGATAACAAAAGATTTAACGGTTATGTCGATTCAGTCACTAGGAAGTTGAAGAAAATTATTACAAAAATAAATTAATGAGGATATCTTCAGTGAAAAAATTATTACTCGCAAGCATCGTAAGCGCAGCCATTTCAGCAGTGGCACTCGCACCGACAATCGCCATGGCCAGCACCGACTCTGAACTGGTCATTGTGCCACGCCAAGTCACAGCTTGGGTAAAGAATTTTAACCCGTTCAATCAGACTACCAAATTGCCGACCACCCAAGAATTTGTCTACGAGCCCTTAATCATCTTCAATGCGATGAAAGGCGGCAAAGCCTATTATCGCCTCGCCGAAGGGTACTCTTATTCGGATGACCTTAAAACACTGACTTTTAATTTACGTAAAGGAGTTAAGTGGTCCGATGGTGAGGCATTTGATGCACAAGATGTCGCTTATTCAATGGATCTTGCCAAAGAGCACAAGGCGCTTGATATTCAAGCGGTATGGGGAATTATTGATAGCTATGAAGTGGTCGATAGCCATACCATTAAATTTAATTTGAAACAGGCAAACGCCGCCGCGGCCTACAAAATAGTTAAAGCTCCGGTGATTGCCGAACACATCTGGCGCAATATAAAAGATCCTGTGACCTTTACCAACGAAACGCCAGTCGGTACCGGGCCAATGACGGTGGTCAAACGTTTTACCGAACGAGTGTACATACAGTGTCGCAACCCGCACTACTGGGATAACGCCAATTTGGCGGTGGATTGTTTGAAGCTTCCGCAACTGGGTAATAATGATCAAACCTTGGCTGCCGCGCAAAAAGGTGAGTTAGACTGGTTTGGCTCGTTTCTACCTGACATCGAGAAAACCTATGTCGCCAAAGATGCCGACAATCATAAATATTGGTTCCCCGGTGGTTCCATGGTGGCATTTAACTTTAATTTAGAATCAAAAAATGCCGGTAACAAACAAGCGTTCAATAATTTAGGTTTCCGCCGCGCGATGTCGATGGCGATGGACCGTGACGCGATGGTGAATGTGGCAGGTTACGGTTACCCAACGCTCAATGACTACGCATCTGGTCTGGGGCGTGGTTATCATGCCTGGAACAATGAGCAAGCGCAGGCCGATTTTGGTCAGTACACTAAATTAAATATCGAGGCGGCTAAAACGCTACTCGACAAGAGCGGTTTTAAAGATATCAATGGCGATGGCAAGCTGCAAAATAGCGATGGCAGCGCGATCAAATTTGATATTATAGTGCCCAATGGCTGGACAGACTGGGTAAATACTGTGCAGATAGCGGTAGAGGGTCTGCAGGAAATTGGCATCGACGCCAAAGTCTCCACTCCCGAAGCTGCCGCTTGGACGCAAGGGTTAATCGATGGTAGTTACGATGCGGGCATCAATGCTTATTTTACCGGTATTACCCCCCACCGCCAGTATGAGACAGCGCTGCACAGTCGACATAAAAACCTGACACGCTTCTCCTCAACGCGTTTTTCTACCCCTGAACTAGATGCGCAGCTGGATAAATTCTATGCCACTAACGATGCCTCCCTGCAGAAAAGTATCATGGATAAGGTGCAGTATATCGTCGCTGAAAACACCCCTTATATCCCAGTCTTTAACAACCCTAAGTGGTACCAGTACAACACCGCTAGATTTTCTGGATTCTTTAGCGCCGATAATCCCGGTGGCAACCCGGTTATCCATCCAGGCAACCCCGAGCGTTTGTTGAACCTCTTATCCATCAAGCCTAACCAGTAGAGTTTAAGCCGAGCTCTGAAGAGTGTGATGCTCTTCAGGGCTTTTTTTTAACTGCGACGGTTTTCTACTCTGATCGTCTTTTGCCTTGAATGCATGGCTTGATTCACACAGCAATTGAGCCGCATTTTACCTCCCTCAGATCTTCAAAGAGGCCGCTATGCGCTTTGTCAGCAGACGTTTGTTCTTTTATCTAGTCGCATTTTTTTGCGCTGCGACCTTTAATTTTATCTTGCCGCGAATGATGCCCGGTGATCCAGTGACCGCGATGTTTGCATCCCAAGGGACGCCCCTACCACTCGAAACTTTGGCGGCGCTGCGAGAAACTTTTGGTTTTATCGAGGGACCTCTCTACCTGCAATATTTCGCTTATCTTAAAAGTGTCTTTACCTGGGACTTAGGTTATTCAGTGCAATATTACCCACAGAGCGTCAACGATGTATTGAGCCGCTCGCTGTACTGGACGTTGTTTTTAGTGGGCGTCTCCTCACTGATTAGTTTTACCATAGGATCTATGGCGGGTATCTACGCTGCCTGGAATCGAGGGGGCATGTTCGATACCTTGTTTTCACCGCTGTCACTGGTGTTGCAATCAATACCCGCAGTGATCATCTCGCTACTGTTTCTGTTTACCTTTGGTGTGGCCCTAAACTGGCTGCCCACGGGTTACGCCTACAACATTGATCTAGATCCCGCTTGGGACTGGCGCTATATATCCAGTGTGATGGAACACGCCATCATGCCCATTACCACTTTAGTGATTGTGCAAGTGGGTGGCTATCTCATTACTATTCGCAACAACTTGATCAACCTTTTAGGAGAGGATTATATCGTCATGGCCAGAGCCAAAGGGCTGAGTGAAATGCGGGTAATGCTCAACTATGGTGCCCGCAATGCACTGCTGCCATCGGTGACTACTTTTGCCATGACCATTGGCGTGGTATTGGGAGGCTCGCTGATTACTGAGTATGTATTTAATTACCCGGGGCTAGGCAATACTTTATACCAGGCGATAGTTAATCGAGATTACCCGGTTATCCAAGGCCAGTTACTAATAATGACCTTGGCGATGTTGAGCATGAATTTCCTCGCAGATATGGCCTATGTTTTTCTCGATCCTAGATTGCGTCATGCTTAAGTAGCTGGTAATCCGAGAATGAGCAGTGCCCTTAAAATAATAATGAAAGGTTAAAAAATGTCAGCAATTTGGAAAGTTGTTAAACGTAATAAAAAGGCCTGCAGCGGTGTTTTTATTTTAATAGTGTATGTAATGATCGCGCTCTTTGCCAATGCCATTACCGATCATAAACCGAGCAAACGAGTCGCTAGGCCCCATCAAGAGCCTAGTATTGAGCACATCATGGGTACCACGCGCATGGGCCGTGATGTATTTACCCAATTTGTGCACGGCACTCGTACTTCTTTGGCGGTAGGTTTTTCGGCCGGTTTTATCATCGTCATATTGGGTACTATTCTCGGTATTTCGGCGGGCTATTTTGGCGGCAAGGTAGATGAAGTCATCAACTTTTTTACCAATATCGCCCTGGTTATTCCACAGCTGCCGCTGTTGTTAGTGCTGGCGGCGTTTCTCGGTCAGTCATCGCCGACCACCATTGCCCTAATCATAGGTTTTACCAGTTGGGCCTGGGGCGCTAGAGTCACCCGCGCTCAGACCATGGCGCTGCGGGAAAAGGAGTACATTCAATCGGCTGTGTTGATGGGCGAGAGCCGCTGGAGGATTATTTTGGTCGAGTTGATGCCCAATTTGGCCTCTATTATCGGCGCCAACTTTATCGGCTCGGTACTTTATACCGTGATTACTCAGGCAACGATTGAATTTCTCGGTCTGGGCGATCCCCTGGCAACTAGTTGGGGCACTATGTTGTACAACGCTCAGACGACTAGTGCCATGCATGTGGGCGCATGGTGGGAACTACTCGTTCCGGCAGTAGCTATCGCCGTGTTGGGCATGGCATTGGCACTAATGAATTTTGCCCTCGATGAAGTATCTAACCCCAAACTGCGCACCTTTTCCGGTCTGCGGATTTTTAATCGTCGTATTGCCGCCATTGAGTACGAAAAGAGCTTGAAATTATCGGAGCGAGCGGCATGAGCCAAAATATCTTAGAAGTGCAAGATTTGTGTGTCGACTTTATCTTGGATGACGGCGAGTTTCGCGCCGTAGACCATGTGAGTTTTGAAATTGCCAAAGGTGAAATTTTTGGCCTGGCGGGCGAGAGCGGCTGTGGTAAATCGACCATAGCATTTGCCATTAACAGATTGTTGCAACCCCCCGCTTATATTGCCAATGGCAAGATATTCATCGACGGCATTAATAGCCTAGAGATGGATCAGCAAGCACTAAGTGAGATGCGCTGGAAGAAGGTCTCTATGGTGTTTCAAAGTGCCATGAACAGCCTTAACCCAGTGCTGACTATCGAAGAGCAATTTCGCGATATGTTATTTCAACACTTGGCCATGACGCCAGCAGAATCCGCTGTTCGCGCTGGGGAGCTGTTGACCTTGGTGGGTATAGAACAATCGAGGCTCGGGGATTATCCACACCAGTTCTCCGGGGGAATGCGCCAGCGCATCGTGATCGCTATCGCCCTCGCGCTGAATCCAGATTTGATCGTCATGGATGAGCCGACCACTGCTTTAGATGTGGTAGTACAGCGAGAGATATTGCAGGAGATCTTTAAATTGCGAAAAAAGTATGGTTTTTCAATATTATTTATTACCCATGATCTCAGTTTGATGACCCAGTTTTGTGATCGAATCGGAGTAATGTTGCAGGGCCAGTTAGTCGAAGTGGCGAGTGCCAGTGAGATTTTAAACAACCCGCAGCATCCCTATACCAAAAAATTGTGGCAGGCGATTCCGTCCCCGTTTGGCGATGGCGTGATGGGCAAGTTTACTGCCGAGCCTCGCGCGGAGGTGTCAGCGTGAGTCAGCCTAATACTGCAAGCATAGCGTCTCCTGAAGTAATGCTGTCGGTGAAAAACTTAAGCAAAACCTTTTACACTGGTACCGGCTTTAAACAACAACAAGTGCATGCGCTCAGAGACGTTTCGTTTAATTTATATCGGGGGCGGGCACTGGCTCTGGTGGGTGAGTCGGGTTCTGGCAAGTCGACAGTGGCGCGCATTATCATGAAAATGTACCAGGCCAGTTCAGGGGAGATAAACTATGCAGGTAAAAGTATCTTTGGCCATGAAACGAAACAGCAGGAATTGGCCTATCGCAAATCAGTACAGATGGTTTTTCAGGACCCCTTTGGCTCGCTAAATCCGGCGCATCGCATCTACCATCATATCGCTAGGCCGTTACTTCGCCATGCTCAAGTCACCGATAAATCAAAGTTAGAAGCCGCGGTTTTTGATATTTTAAGACAAGTGGAATTAGCGCCCCAAAGTACTGCCTACAAGTTTCCCCATCAACTATCGGGTGGTCAGCGCCAGCGGGTAGCATTAGCCAGAACCTTAGCGGTGGGTGCAAAAGTCATTTTAGCAGACGAGCCGACCTCGATGCTGGACGTGTCGATTCGCATCGATGTACTGAATCTGCTCAAGCGGATGAAAGATAAAAATGGTATCTCGTTCCTCTACATCACCCACGATATTGCCACTGCCCGCTATTTCGCCGAAGATATTGCGGTGTTATATCGCGGTCAAATTGTGGAGTGGGGGCCGACAGTAGAGGTGATAGAAAACCCTCAGCACGGTTATACTAAGCTGTTATTATCGGCGGTACCCGATGCGCATGTTCGTTTTGATGAAGTGAATCCAGAGCAGGCATACTATCTAGATAATGCCGAGCGAATCCGCCAGATCAGCGCCGAAACAGCGCCTGATATTCAACAAATTAGTAGCAATCACTTTATCCGCAGACATGATTTTAGTTAGTATTGGGTGCGCGGCAAAAATATAGCGGCAGCCGCCGCTGTGTGGCCAGATTGTTTTGCACCGGTTAATCTGCAACTCTTAAGCTTAACAGTCCCAAAAAAACAGCATTTCTCAATAAAAATTACTGTGATAAAGGAAACTATTCAATGCCAGATATGTTGGTCAAACTCTATGATCTACCCCAGTGCGAGGTTTTAGCGCACAGTTCTGCGCTGCAAGTTCGCCGCGCGCTAGCACCGGAAAAAAGGCAGGTATGCCGCTGGATAGCACAGCACTTCGATGAAGAGTGGGCCAGTGAGGCCGAAGTTGCATTCGCTCGCCAGCCGGTGGCTATCTACCTGGCAATCAAAGAATCTAAACTGGTGGGTTTCGCCTGTTATGACGCGACTTGTCGTGGCTTTTTTGGACCGACAGGGGTCGATAAAACACAGCGCGCTCAAGGTATAGGTGAACTCCTATTACTGCATTGCCTGCAAGGTATGCGAGAGATAGGCTATGGCTATGCGGTGATCGGCGGTGCGGGTCCGGTGGATTTTTATCAAAAGAAAGTAGGAGCAGTCGTCATTGAAGGGTCTACTCCAGGAGTTTACCGAGGGATATTAGCAGCGGGTACTGACTGATCGGCTCTGCTGTATTCTGTCAGCATAAGGTAAAGAGACTCAATCCGGAGCATAAAGTCTGCCTGTGGCTCCACTCATCAATTTGGTAAATCGCTCCGGCGGCAATACAAGGGGATTGGTGGCTCCGTAGTGCAGGCTACATTTGTCTGATGTGTGTATCTAGAGAACCGCTTTTCTCTAGTGAAAATCACTAAGAATGTAGGTTTTGGTGGGTTTAATAAGGCCTGTCCCAAAAGAGCTTCTGAAATTTAGGGGTTAACAAGGCAAATCACGCAGCTGCCAAAATCGCCGCTCCGCTCTCTCTGGTTTTGTCATTGGTGTTTGCGGCGTTAGTTGCCTTCCTTACTCTGATGGAAACTTCTGCTTTTGGTGCAATACCCGCATAATTCGAATAGTTTCACCATCAACCCAATAAGAAATAATCATTGATATTTCCGGAATAATTAATACTCGTCCTCGAAAAACATCTCTTTGAACGCCCATTAGTGGATGTTCAAGTAAGTACTCAACTTTGGTCTCTATAATTTGGTCGGTTCTTTCAGCGGCACTAGGATTAAAATCGAACAAAAATTCAAATATTTTTTCGCGGTCATTTAGTGACTCTTCTTCCCAAAAAATCATGTCTTGGCTCTATTGCGAATCTTCATTTTTCTAGTTTCCATTTGTGCTTTAGCTTCATCATGCTCAGTGAAATTAGCTTTACCACTATCAAATTTATCAAACGCTGCATTTATTTGCTCTGTTAACCACAAATCATGGGTCATAGATTTCCGTTGTTCTTCAGCTAGACCTACGGTAAGTTCTCGACATGCCTCACTCAATGTACGCCCTTGGCTTTCAGCCATTAACTGCGCTAGTCGTTTAGTTTCTTCATCAATTCTAAATTGAATGCGAGTGTCCATTATCTGTTACCTTTAATTTATTTGTACCTACAAATGTTAGCACTAGTATCAATCACAGGCAACTATCAAGAGCATGGTTTTCGCATCCTTCGGCTGCTGGGACGGCTTTCACGCCACTCGTACCTCGTTCTGTTACAGCCGCAAAAGATACTAGCGTTAGTTTCCATTAGGCACTGCCAAAGTGAGAATTGTACTAAAGAAAGCCAAAGAGATACGATAAGCGAGTTCGCTATCAAGATAGCTATAAGTCAACACTAAAGTTTCGCTAAACTCTTTGGTATAGTACGAACAACGTTGTTGCCCATACAAGATATGTAGATTAGCAATATTGCATTACCAAACGTTTTTACAAGTGAAGCTGAAAGCGAGTATTGGTTACTTCGCAGGGGTTAGAGAACAAACAACTCATTGGCGTAGTGAATTACTGTTTTCGAAACCATTAGCAGTTGTTTAAAACCTACATAAACCAGTAGTGCTCCGTAGTGTAGCCTGCATGTGCCTGATGCATGTATCTAGAAAACCGCTTTTCTCTAGTGAAAATCACTAAAAATGTAGATTTTGGCGGGCTTAAATAGCGCCTGTCCCAAAGCACTTCATGACTAATGACTTTTAAGAGATTTCAAGTGCAGTTTCGACTGCGTCGAGTTCATTTCTTTTTGCGAAAAAAAGAAACAGAACCAAAGAAAATTTCGCCCTACTATTGCCGAGAGACTCCTCCGCTATTGATTAAATTCTCGGCCGTTCGCCAGGGACATCCATGTCCCACTCACTCTACGTGTCATCCTGACACTTCGCTTCGATAATTTAACCAATAGCTCCGGCGGCAATACAAGGGGGTTTGTGGCTTCGTAGGTAAGTTTTTGTGTACGGCGATTCTTTTATCTACAATTATCATCATTATTAGTAATATCAGCTGGTTTATTCGTAAATTGCAGTGATAAAAAGAGCCTGTCCCATATCTTCCATATCTTGTTTCTCCCATATCTTGTTTCTTTTCATACTGTATTGGAGTGTGTCCATTAAATGGTTGGTGCGGTTACGTGAGAGGGACAGTCAGCGCAATTGAACTGGTACAGGGGAATTAGCAAGCAACTGATATGGGTGAATCAGCCTGGAAGAACTAAACAAGTCGGCGAAACGGGATCACTATCAATATCCAAAATTCGCCCAACATTAGCCCGCTCTGTTCAGACCCCTATAGATAAACTTGTATTATCTATTATAAATTTGTGGGTAAGGATAAGTTAATCACACAAAACGACCATAGTTTTAACCACTTACATGGATAAGTATTTGCAGTTTAAAAGTGCACACCAATGAAAAGTGCTTTGCAGTGGCTACTTTTGTAAGCTTAGTGTTACTAGCTTAAACCTAAACCGACCGATTCCTTTAAAAAACGGCTGACGGTCAGATCAGGTTGAGCTAGTACAGATATACGTCTTAACACCAAACGACTTTGTCGTACTCTAGTTACCTTTTCGCTGTAGCAAAAGAAACGGGAGTCATCATTCTATTTTCTTGGCTGACTAAATAGGCAGCTTCAGAGCTGATGCTCAAGAATTTCTTCCAGTCTGGGTCTGTTTGCATTTGTTTTCGCTTAGCAGCACGATCTTCTACATTGTCATATACCCAAATATGCATATAGGAATTCAATGCACCGGTTTCTGTTATCAAGTATGCAAGCGGCTCACCTAAGTGCTTAAACTGCACATCGCGGCCAAATTCTTCATACAGCGCAAGATGCTTATTAATTGTACCTGGACGACAAGTGTATGTACGAACATCATAAATCATTGTATTAACCTTCTTCTATTATTAAACATCATCAATAACGAGAGCTTCGGAACCATTCTCGCCACCAGTAAATAATGCGTGCAAATCACGCATACTATATAAAGACATAATTAGACCCGACAGCGGAATACTTGCATAACTAACAAAAGTAGGAATTTCCAAAATCGGAGTTATCGCACCCGCTTTTACAGTCAGCATAAATCCTTGCCATGTCAGTATTACCAAGAAAAACAAACAAGATGACACAATAAAGGCTTCTAATAACCACCCTAGCTTGGTATGAGCAAGCTTCTTGCTTAAATAGTCCACACGAAAATGATCATGTTTCATCCAAAGTGCCGCAGCACCCATAAATACCATCCAGGAAAAAATAATTTCAATAACTTCATTTATCCAACTGAGTGTATATAGCTCAAAGTAACGCCCAAATATATTTATCAAGATCAGGAATAATATAGACAAGAGAGCGATAATTGAAAGACCCGATAAAAACTTAAACACATGATTTTCAATATAATTTAATATTTTCATTATCAACCTCCCATCATCATATTTGGAAGAAATGTAGATATTGATGGTATATATGTCACCATCATAAGAACTACAAAGATGCCAATAAAATAGGGCCACAGCTCTTTCGACAAAACGCCTATGGATACGCCTGAGGCACTTGATACAGCAAATAAAACCATACCGACTGGCGGAGTTAACAACCCGAGCATAGACGTCATTATCATAATTACTCCAAATTGCACCATATCTATTTCTAAACTGGTTACAACTGGCATAAATAGCGGAACCGCAATGACAATAATTGCTATGCCTTCCAGAAACATTCCAAGCACCAGCAGAATAGCGACGATAATGCCAAGCGTGATGTACTTGTCGTCACTTATAGTCAGTAATAATTCAACTAACTTATCAGGAACATTTTGCTGAATAAGTAACCAGCCAAAGAAACCAGCAGCAGCAATGACGAACATTACTCTCAGTGTATGTCTGAGCGTTTCCCACAAGATGGGAATCAGATCTGCAATAACGATTTCTTTATATACGAACAGCCCCAAAAAAGCCGCGTAGACGCAAGCTATTGCCCCTGCTTCTGTCGGTGTAAATCCACCTCCCATAATTCCGGCAATAATGATCACCGGCGTGAGCAGAGGTAAAATCGATTCTTTAGCGGATATTAAAATTTCTTTAAGGGAAGCTCTCGGCTCTTTTGGATATTTTCTTACGACAGAAACAACATAAACAGCGACCATCAGCATTAGAGCCATTAACAACCCTGGAAGCACACCCGCTAAAAATAGTTGTATAACTGACACTCCGGTAATACTGCTGTAAATAACGAAGGGGATGCTGGGTGGAAAAACCGGACCAATGGTAGAAGATGCCGCAGTCACTGCCGCGGAGAACACTGGATCATAACCCTTGTCATTCATGGCCTTCAGTTCCACTTGCCCTAAACCAGCCGCATCGGCAACGGCGGAACCTGACATGCCAGAGAAAATAAGACTAGCGACTATATTAACTTGCCCGAGTCCTCCCCTTATGTGCCCAACCAAAGCGCCGGCGAAACGAAAAATCCTTTCCGTTATCCCTCCGGTGTTCATTAAACTACCCGCCAGTATAAAAAACGGGATAGCCAGAAGCGTAAAAGATGTTGTTGCTGCATACATGCGCTGCGGCAGCATCTGCAACAAAAATGCCATATCAAGTGCTAAATAGGTCGTAACCGCTGTAAAGCCTAAACTGATTGCTATAGGTAAACCTAAAAAAATTAATAGTACTAATCCAAATATTATAGCGAGGGGCAGCATGACAGTTACTCTTACGGTATATGTAATAATGGGCTCTATTAAATAGAGCCCAGACAATTATTTAATTATTTAATTATTTAATTATTTAATCATTGATAAGAATTTTTCCATGTTCTCTTTACCGGCATACTCTCCAATGCGAACATAAGCGGGGCCCATCATTGCTTTAAAGGCAGCAAGATCCGGCTCTGTGATTTTCAATCCCGCTTTCTTCATCGCTGCAAGATTGTCAGTTTCTTGTTCTGAGACCAACTTCCGCATTAGCTGACCAGCAGACTTACTTTCTTCCATGAGAATTTTCTGATGCTCTTTAGTGAGACGATCAAAAGAAGATTTATTAATCACATTAACCATGCTGTTGTATGAGTGACGTGTTAACGCTAAGTGCTCTTGGATTTCGAACAGCTTATAGTGATAAATGACACTAATTGGGTTTTCTTGACCATCAACCACACCTGAGTTTAATGCCATAGGCAGTTCAGGAAAGGCGATTTGCGTGGCAGATGCACCCGCAGCCTCCATTGCAGCAACCAGCTGAATCTCAGGTGGAGTGCGCAACTTAATGCCTTTTAGATCTTCTGGAGAATTAATTGGGCGCTTATTGTTGGTAATATTGCGAAAACCATATTCCCAATTTGACAACAGCACTAGTCCCTTTTTCTCTAACTTTGGAGCAACCCAGTCATTGAATGGGCCATCGAGCACCGCATGTGCATGTTTGTAGTTTCGAAAAGCAAATGGACTCATCACTGTTGCAAATGCTTTTTCGTATTTATCCAAAGCCCCTTGAGTGGGCAGGTTCATATCGATAGCACCTAGGATAGTCTGTTCCAACTGCTCTGGAGGAGAGCCAAGTGCATTCGCTGGATAGATCTTAATTGTCAACTCACCATTTGTTCGAAGGCTCACTTGCTCTGCCAGTTGCAGCGCCGCAATATGTGATGGGTGAGTTTTTGCACCAAAGTGAGATAGTTTAAGCACTGTCTCAGCACTGGCCTGGTTAACTACCAAGAACGGACTCATTGCTGCACCCGCAATGATTATAGCTTTTGTTAAATTCTTCATATACTTCATCATTTTCTCTCAACTGTTTTATTATGGTTATTTATCAGGTTGTAAGACAACTATAGCTATGTAAATTTTTAGCTATCATTTAGGTCATTTTTCTTCAGGTAATTTTGCTTCCACTCCGGTTAGAGCTTCATAATATTTTATAACTGCGGTACATCCTTCATCACCGTGTCCCATGATTGATGCCATTGCATATGTTTGATGAACCGACTGAGCCATAAACCCAGGTAATCCAGCACTTTCAAGCCACTGAGCATAATATTTAACATCTTTTTGAGCATTACTGAGTGTCATTAAAGGCTGAAAATCTCTCTTTAACGTCGACTCTCCATAAAGATCCATCATGCCACTTCTTCCGCCAGCTGCGGAAATGATATCGATCACCTTGCTCATATCCAGACCTTCCTTAGCAGCAAGAGCGAATCCTTCACACCAGGAAGCAACGTTGGCGAAGGCGATATAGTTGTGAATCAACTTAAGTTTAATTGCATGACCGGTTTCTCCAATGTGGAAAATATTTTCAGCATAACAATCAAATAGCGGCCGTAGATCCTCCAACAGATCACTATCACCTCCGAACAGAACATTCACACAGCCTTTGTCTGCATGAATCGGCGTTCTGGTCATCGGTGCTTCAGCGTATTTAGCACCCTGTTTGGTAATAGCTTTGTGCAGTTTTTCTACTGTGGCCGGATTGGTTGTAGTGTGATCAACAACAATTTGCCCCTTTGACAAATACTTAAGGATCCCTTGTTCACCCAATACTAGCCCTTCAATATCTTCTGCTGTACTGACGCAATACATAAGCACATCAACTTTTTGGCTCATTTCTTTGAGATCAGAGCAGGCAATCGCACCAAAATTTTCTACTACATCGGTAACGGCTTCTGCGCGAGTATCAGCAACATAAACAGGCATATCGTGCAGACGGAGATGTTTAACAAGACCTCTGCCCATACCCCCTAGCCCTACAAAACCTACTTTGCGATTGTCTTTCATCTACTAACTACCTCAGCATTATTTTGTCAAATTTCGACTTAGTCTCAGTACCTTACATCAAGAACAGGTTGTCTGACAACATGTTTTTATTACTAATATCTAAATGTATGTTAATATGTTCTTAAATCATTAATATGAATAACCTTTTAACATCAAACCTACTGCATGGAACGCTTATATATCAATTGTTTAATTGAAACGCCTTAGAATATAGGCCTTTCATCGGTTGATCTCGCTGACTCCATTCGACTTGCAAAGAGCAAAATTATGTCTCAAATCTATGAAAAAATTGCCAGACCACGTAGATTACCTGATGAAATTGCAGAGAAACTTTCCAACGACATTAATTCTGGAGCCTTAAAAGCTGGCGACAAACTCCCCACCGAGCAAAAGTTATCTCTGGCATTCGGAGTAGCCAGAACCGTCGTAAGGGAGGCGATCTCGCAACTTAAGTTTGAAGGACTGATACAGTCGAAACAGGGAGTAGGTGCTTTTGTTACTAACCCTGATCAAAAGTCAGTTTTTAGAATTGGTAGCTCCTGTTTTAAAAAGCGTAAAGAACTGGCCATGGTATTGCAGTTACAAACCAGTAATCTTTCTGCCTCAGCGGCCCTAGCAGCGGAAAACCGCACCAGTGAAGATTTATCAGCACTGACTGAGTTACATGAAAGCATCTTAAACAGTCCTGATCCGTCTTCCTATGAAATCACAGAAGCCCTTTTGGATACTATTCGTTCTTTTTATCTGGCCATCGCCAAAGCATCTGGAAATATACACTTTCTTGAAATTATCAGAATGATAGATACACGACTAAATGAAAACCTGCGCTCTGTCGCTATCAAGAATTTAATGGCAACGGATGTGAATCTTATTCGCAGTGAATTAACCAGTATCCATGAACAAATACTGCAAGCTAATTCTGAGTCTTCTCGCCTTGCAACAAGAAGCCATTTTGAGAAATCCACAGAACGCTTACTGGCACGCGCTGACGAAAGAGACGTTTAACGCTATTTTGCGAGGAAAAAAGGGGACTGTTACTGTTTGAAGCAAGATCCTTTATGCAACCTGTAATGTACTTTGCAAAGTGATGAGTGTTTTGCTAACACCTGCTCTAGCTGCTTAAAAATTTATCGATGCCGTGAATGACTTCGTACTCCAACCCAGCCAAAATCACCCGCAAATAAACTGTTCATTGGCACAGCGTGCGGGAGCATCTCCATTAACAGATCCCGCAGCCCTATTATGCCTGCACTGTTTAACAGTAGATTTTCCCACTAAAGCCTGGCGATTTTTAAAAAAAATCCAATGGTATTTTTTTTAGCTAACTAGACAAGTCCTGGTGAGCATGCTGATTTGACCTAGGCGCGATAAACGACACTCATATCTACACGCGCCGCCCCACAGTCACTGTTAAACTAGCTATCTGCAATCACTGATAATTTTTTAATAGAGCTTTCTATAATCTTACTGAGCGAAGCATTGGCCGTTAGTGCTTCAGGATCTACTTTTAATTCGATCAGCGAAAAACAGTTTTGATTTCGAGCCCGATTAAAAGCCCCTTCAAAGTCCTCGGTTTTATCAATGATTTCAGCATAGCCACCATAAGCTCGAGCAAGCGCAGCAAAATCGGGGTTTTGTAAATCAGTTCCCACGACTCGCTCAGGATAAGTACGCTCCTGATGCATTCGAATGGTGCCGTACATGCCGTTGTTTACCACCACCACTATGATAGCAACGTTATATTGAGCAGCGGTTGCCAACTCCTGACCGTGCATTAAGAAACAGCCGTCTCCAGCAAAGCATACAACAGGTACATCTGGCCTCTCCAATTTGGCAGCAATCGCCGCGGGTACTCCGTAACCCATTGAGCCGGAGGTCGGCGCTAACTGTGTGCTATAGTCCTTAAACGAATAAAAGCGATGGACAAAAGCGCAATAATTTCCAGCACCGTTAGTAATGATGGAGTTACTGGGGAGATAATTAGATAAGTCACTGACTATTTTTGAAAAGTTGGCATCCCCTGGCATTGAGACCGGCTTGCAATACTGCAAATAATTTAGTCTTAATGCTGTTGTCCACTGGGACCATCGATCAGTTAATTTTAAGGGCATATCTGAAAGCTGGCTCAATAAAGATTTTTGACTCGCATTAATCGCTATATCCGGGCGATACACACTGCCTAGCTCTTCGGAAGCAGAAAACACATGTATTAGTTTCTGCTTAGGGTTAGGTACTTCAAGTAATGTATAACCACTACTGGTCATCTCGCCCATTCTACAGCCAATTAAGATAATCAAATCGGCTGTCTTTATACTTTCTGCAAGGCTTGGATTAATGCCAATGCCCACGTCACCCACATAGTGACTATCGGCATTATTTAAATAGTCTTGGCAGCGGAGCGAAGTGGCGACTGGTAGCCCTGTTTTTTCAGCAAATGTGGCTAAGTCTATAGTCGCCTGCGCAGTCCATCCCCCACCGCCAACTATAACCAAAGGCCTTTCGGCTAAATATAATGATTGCAGCATAGACTCAACATCTTGAATCGTCGCTTTAGCTTCAACATTGACTGCGGGTTTTGCATCCGCAACATCTGCTCGCGCGAAAAGCACGTTTTCGGGCAAGGCCAAAACCACCGGCCCTGGTCGGCCGCTATTCGCCACATGATAGGCTCTACTTATATATTCGGGAATACGTTCAATATCATTGATCTCCGCCACCCACTTGGCAAGGGGAGCAAACATTTGTCGATAATCGACTTCCTGAAACCCCTCTCTATCAATGGAATTGCGATCTACTTGACCGACGAACAGTATCATAGGAGTAGAATCTTGATGCGCTATATGGACACCACATGAGGCATTCGTTGCACCTGGCCCGCGTGTCACCATACAGACACCCGTCTGATTGGTAAGTTTACCATGAGCTTCAGCCATGATGGCAGCGCCACCCTCTTGACGACAAACCACAACTTCAATATTATCAGAGTCATGCAACCCATCAAGTACAGGTAGATAGCTTTCTCCAGGGACCAGAAATACTCTTTTGCATCCTTGAATAGTCAGTTGATCGACAAGAATTTGTCCCCCGTGCCTTGAAATACTCGATACAGACATGCCTAACACTCCCAAATAAAGTTCGAACTACCATACATCAATATCATGTTGTCTGACAACATGATATTGATAAAGCATGGTTAATTACCTCCTTAATGATACTGTTAAACTGCTATTATGACTTCAGTTGAAAAGAGGGGTAGATCACCAGCTCAATCTAAACTTCTAGGGATAATTTTATTACGATGTTTCAGACTATCGCCATACCGCTCGATGTAGGCTAGAAATGCATGTCCGTGGATCAAATGTGACCTTCCTTGGTACTGTATCAAACCTGCTGCTAGCAAGTCAGTAATTTATAATATTCACCTACCACATCGCTTGTAGTCTCTGTTTCAATTATTTCATAAGTATCCATCAGCCCTGTATTAACTGACCATCAGGTCTTTTAAGCTTGATATTATTAACAATTTGGATCGTTTTACTTAGTGACAAAAAGGTAATGAAAGATATGGGACTCTTTTTATCACTGCAATTTATGAATAAACCAGCTGATATCACTAATAATAATGATAATTGTAGATAAAAGAATCGCCGCACACAAAAAGTTACCTACGGAGCCACAAAACCCCTTGTATTGCCACCGGAGCTATTGCTTAAATTATCGAAGCGAAGCGTCAGGATGACACGTAGAGTGAGTGGGACATGGATGTCCCTGGCGAACGGCCGAGAATTTAATCAATAGCGGAGGAGTCTCTCGGCAATAGTAGGGCGAAATTTTTATGTACAGGACGAACGGTCAGTTTTTTTGTTCCCGACAAAAACTAAGTACTTACATCCATGTAAGCAATTTGGCGGTGCCAGGGATGGCAAAGAGCCTCTTTGGTTCTGTTTCTTTTTTTCGTCAAAAGAAATGCACTCGACGCAGTCGAAACTGCACTTCAATTAGTTGACCCACAACCTCAAAAAAAAATCAGTTCAGTATTCTAATCCTTTAGCCCGTAACCAAATCCCCCTCTAAAAACCCAATTTAGCAAAAACAACACAAAACCCCCTTGACCAATCTCTTGCAAAATACTATCGTACTAGTACATGAATACACCAACTAACCAACAACTACTAAACCTGCTCTGCGAGATCACTGATCCGCGCGAAATGTCCGCTGCGCTGGAGATTATCCTCACCGATAGTGAACAGCAGGAAGTCGATAAGCGCCTGCAAATCTTCAATGCCCTTGAAGACAAAGTTGCACAGCGCGAGATTTCAGCGCGTTTAGGAGTGGGCATCGCCACTGTCACCCGCGGCTCTAAAGCCATGCAAACTGACAGTTATCAATTATTAAGAGAGAAGCTGGCTAATAGCCGCGCACACAAAGGTTAAGCGCAATGATTGCAAAACCCCTGCCGAAGATTGAACTGCCCGGCAAACCGACTTATTTGAAACTGACTGAAGACTTTGATTTTTTTCAACTGTTTCGCGCCATCGAAAAAAAATACGACAACTGTTATATCCTCGAATCACTCGGCGAGGAGAGCTACGTCTCGCGCCACCACATTATAGGCTTTGATCCGGCGCAGACTATCTTCGCCAAAGATTATAAAACCTTGTGCATTCAAGACAATACTACGGGTGTGATAGAAGAGTACCCTTGTGATAACCCCTATTACGCACTGCGGGAAATTGTCCCGCAACATATTATTTCGCGCCGTTATGCGGGCGGTATCGTCGGTTATTTAGGCTACGATGCGGTGAATTTTTTTGAGCCTAAACTCAAGGTGCAATCCAGTGAGCTGTTTGAGCCGTTTAAGTTTGGCGTCTACAAAGATGGCTTGGTCTACGATCATATGACCGGCGAAATTTTTTATTATTATTACACTGAGAATAGATTCAGCGTGGTAGAGGCATTGCTGCACAGCGATGTGGGCGAATACGGCGAAACCCATACAGTATGCCTAGGCGATACTATGACCCGTGAACAGCACGCCGAATCTGTGGCAAAAGTAAAACAGGACATTATCGATGGTCGAATTTTTCAGACCGAAGTGGGCTTTAAAACTCGCTACAAGATCAGTGGCGATTGCACTCAACTCTATGCCAAATTACGCGAGGTGAACCCCTCGCCCTATATGTATTACATGAAGTTTGGTGAACAGAAAATTATCGGCGCCTCCCCTGAGTTATTATTTCGACTCAGTGATGGCGAGATGGAAACCTTCCCCTTGGCGGGTACTGCCAAACGTGGTGTGGATAGTGCCGAAGACACTAAACTGGCCAGGGCGCTACTCAATGATCCTAAAGAGATTGCCGAGCACAATATGTTGGTCGATTTGCACCGCAATGACATAGGCCGGGTAGCTAAGTTTGGCACGGTTACGGTACGTAATCTGATGTCGATCAAGCGTTACTCGCACGTGCAACATATTTCCACCGAGATCTTTGGCATTATCGCCGACCAAGAGGATATGTTCTCGGCACTGGCCTCTAACTTTCCCGCGGGCACGCTCTCAGGAGCACCTAAAATGGAGGCGATGAAGATTATAGATGATCTCGAGCCCGATGGTCGTGGCCCATACGGCGGTGCCTTGGGTGAGTTCAGCTTTAATGGTGACTGTACTTTTGCCATCCCGATCCGCACGGTATTTATCAACGGCGAAGATGGTTACGCGCAAACCAGCGGCGGTAATGTGTATGACTCAACGGCTGAGGATGAATACCTAGAGATTCAACGTAAATTATCTGCTATGCGCAAAGTGCTGGCCTATTTTGAGGGAGAGCAATAATGCGGGTACTTATTATTGATAACTATGATTCTTTTACCTTTAACTTGTACCAATACGTGGGCGATATTTTATCACGCGAGCAAGATTTAACCGATTTTTCAGTGCTGGTGAAGCGCAATGATGAGATCAGTATCGCCGAGATAGAAGCGTTGCAGGTTGACAGGATTATTATTTCACCGGGTCCAGGCACACCTGAAGACCCCGCCTATTTTGGTATCTGTAGCCAGGTAATCACCCAGTTGGGCAAGACGATTCCAACCTTGGGTGTCTGTCTTGGCATGCAAGGTATCGCACACTGTTTTGGCGCCAAGGTGGTACATGCGGGCATCCCCATGCATGGCAAAGTATCCCCAGTCACTCACGACGCTAAGGGTGTGTATAAAAACATGCCTCAAGAGCTGGAAGTAATGCGCTATCACTCGCTGATGGTCGATGCACAATCTCTGCCTGACTGTCTAAAAATCACCTCGGTGGTTGACGATGAATTTTCCGCAGATACCAATGATTTTATGCAGGCGGCACTCAATGGCAGTGAAATCATGGGACTTAGACACATCCAATATCCGATCGAGGGCATTCAATATCACCCAGAATCTTTCGCCACTGAGGGGGGTAAAAACTTACTGAAGAACTTCTTGCTCAGTTAACTGCTCACTTAGGCACTGCAGCAGCTTCGCCCTGCAACATACACTTAGCGGTTTGCAGGGCAATTTTTTGCGCTTTTAAGGCATAGTTTTTAGCGCGCATTGATTCGTTACTGAGTCTCAGCTCAGCATCGAGATAAACACCAGAGACATTAATGTTTTAACTGACCTTTATGCTCTATTTTCGAGTTGGCATATGGCCCGCGGTGCAATGCTTAGCCAAAGTTTAATGAACATTGATATCTGCTCTGCACTAACTTCTCAAAATCGACAGCCGTCAATGGTTTGGAAAATAGAAAACCTTGCACACTATCGCACTGTTGCTGGCGGAGAAACTCCATTTGTGCAGCGGTTTCAACCCCTTCCGCTACCACATTAATGTTTAAAGCATGGGCCATAGCAATAATACCTTTCACCAGCAAGGCATTGTTGTCCTCCTGCATATTGGCGATACAGGAGCGGTCTATTTTTACCTGCTCTACTGGGTTTTTCTGCAGAAAGGTCAACGCAGAATAACCGGTGCCAAAGTCATCAATCGATAACTCTATGCCTAACTCTCGCATCCTGGCAAGGCGTGCCATCACTGCATCTTTGCGCTCTAATAATATGTCTTCGGTGATTTCCACCACCAATTGTCCGGGTAGAATTAACCCGGAGTCGAAGAGTTCTATGAGGGTATCGAGTAATTGTTGATTATTAAATTGTAGCGCGGAGACATTGATGGAAAATTTCATCTCAGGATAACACTGCAGCTGCGGGATGATTTCTCGCAATACCCAAATTCCCAACTCATGGATAAAACCACAGCTCTCGGCAATAGGTATAAACTCAACAGGTTGCACCTCTCCCAAGTTACGGTTAGACCAACGAAGCAGTGCCTCAGCACCCAAAACATTGCCGGTTTCAGTCTCGATTAATGGCTGGTAGCGCACTTCAAATTCGCCATTATCTAGCCCCTTAATAATAGCCCGTTCCAGGGTTAACTTGCGATCTAGAGCTTGGTTAAGATCACTAGAGTAAAACCTAAAAGTATTTTTTCCCGACGCTTTAGCCAGGTACATAGCCTCATCTGCGCAATTAATTAATTCGCTAGTCGTCTGCCCATGTTCTGGGTAAATAGAGACACCAATACTGACCCCCGCCCTGACTTCTGAGCCTTTCCATGCCACCGGTCGTAGTGCAAGATCGATCAAGCGGGTTAATTTTGGGGTCAACTCTAAAGTCTTGCCAATATCGGTCAATACAATTAAAAATTCATCGCCTCCGTAGCGGGCAATTAAATCAATACTGCGAATATTGGTTTGAAAACGTTCGGCAATAGCAATCAGAAATTCATCGCCAGCGTCATGTCCCAGTTCATCATTAATTTGTTTGAAACCGTCTAAATCTAAAAATAGCAGGGCAAACTGACTCTGTTGACGTTTTGCCCGCTCCAGTAAGTTTTCAATATTGCTTAATACATGGCGTCTATTTGGCAACCCAGTCAATATATCGTGCTGCGCTAGGTACTTGATCTCTTGCTCGGCGGCTTCACGTCTTTGAATTTCCAGACGCATTTCATTTTTTAAGGACCACATATTGATAAATAGTATTACTTTTGCCAGCAAGATCTCCGGGTTAAAAGGTTTATTGATACAATCGATGGCACCACTGAGATACCCCTTTAACTGATGTTCTTCATTTTGCTGGAAAGCAGTGAGAAAAATGAATGGAATGTCGGCGGTCTCTTGTACTGCCCTGAGCAATTGTGCAACTTCGAAGCCGTCCATTTCTGGCATATTGACGTCGAGTAATATCAGCGCGAGGTTTTCTCTGTAGGCAATTTCTAAACCTTGATTGCCATCTTGTGCGGTAAGCACCTGCACGTTAATTTTTTTTAGCAATCTTTTAATCGCTGTTAAATTTGCTGGGGTATCATCCATCACCAAAATTTTGGGGGTGATTTTCTCAGAGGCTTGGCAGGTTATAGATCGACTCACAGCTAACTAACCTTTCTTATTATTTTTAGTTCATTGCTCATTAATGACAAGTTACCGATTAAAGATAGCCTATATGAGTGAGAAAGGTAGTTTTGGCATCTATTTTGATTTTGTTTATAAGAGTATTTTTTCAGGCTAACTTATTGTCGAAGCTGGAGTTGATCACTTTGATTATGTTTCGCGTCTAGATTGGCTGCTTCAGGCCTAGAGGCTAAAAGCCTGTTTTGAGAATTACAAATCAGCTCGATTTTGCCTATGCAAGTATTTATTCAATGCAAGAGATGCGTCAGAGCGAGGTAATAATGTTGTTTGCTGTTCTTGCCTATTTCCCCAGGTACCCGGTCAAATCTAGCTAGCGACATGCTATCTGGTGTCTTTTAAACAGAGCAAGACCACAAGCCCAAACTCTGAAGATACCGAAGCAGGCACTTTCTCTGAAAGTTAGCATACTGCGATTAATATGACCGCGACGCTAACCGGTTTGACTCAGCAACCTAGGTCACTATTACCCTCTAGCGCAATGCTATACCTCAAGCTACTAGAAGATTTACTGGGTCTGTGTTTAACCTATTGGGCTGCGCACGGGCACGAGTCATATTTACCTCGCTCAGAGGTATCAACCGCTAAATTTAATTCTTAGTACTAGATACCCTATTCTTTATTACGTTCATTCTCAATTAATAGATGACTATCCTTTGTCTCTTGTCTCCTTAACTTCCTTTGTCTCCTTATTATTTGAATTAGTAGGTTTTTTGTTCCTTTGCCGCAACTAAAAAAATGACTCCCCCCTATTTTAGGGTACCAATCCTGTAGCCAGCTTGAATATAATTCTAAAAATTATGTTTATTTAGAGCAATATTACAAGAAACAAGATACTATTGATAATCATTCTCATAAAGATAGTTACTAGGGGTTTTTCCGATGACAAACAGTGTTTTGAGCTGTGCCTTTATTTTATTTCTGATGCCTGGCTTTGTTTCAGAGGCAGTCAGTGCTGAACACCAAGTTTTAATGTTGGACTCCAACGATTCGGCACAGATGGTATTTGAGCCAAGTCTGCTGCGGGTAGCTGTGGGAGATACCGTGACCTTTATCCCAACAGATTGGGGGCATAATGCCGAGAGTATTGCAGGGCTTAGCCCCCAGGGCAGTACTTCTTTTTATGGCAAGATGGATGAGCCAATCACTATCACACTAGAAAAAGAGGGCGTGTACGCGGTGCAGTGTAACCCTCATTCGTTAATGGGGATGGTGGCGGTAATTGTGGCGGGTGCAGCGACTAACTTGGAAAAGATAAGGGCAGATTCGTCTCTCATGAATAAAGATTATAGGATGAAAGGAGAGCGTTTGCAGGCACTTTTTGCGCAAATTAGTAAGGGTACTTGAGCTAAATAAAGTCGCCCAAGGCAGTAGCGAATTTTATTTCGATCAATATATAGCCCGATCAATTTGTATTGGCAGGGCTTTTTTGTTTCTTGCGGTAACACCAAAACATGACTATCACATATGTTGTTAATTAACCCCCTAGCAGCATGCCATAGCACCAGCTACTAGGATATTTAATGGCTCTGTGTTTAATCTATATATGCATACTACACTGGCGCGTCATCATCAAAGTAGTGTACGCAATGCACTCACTAGAAAAACAGACGGTGAGATGATATTAAAACCTCGTTTAAGAAAATTGACAACGCAATGCATACCGTCAAGAAATTAGGAAAAACTCAACACACTCCCCGAAACATCAATTAAGCTACCGTTAAGTATTGTCTTAATTTCAGCAAGCCATTAAAATATAGTTAATACCCTTAGGAATTAGAGAATTAACCCCTCAATGTCAGCCGTGACCTATTACCTATAACTTTTTGTCCATGAATATGTCGTAAGAGCCAAAACTCTACCGACATTTTTGGCTAGTTCGCTACTTCCTTAGATAGATTCTTCTCCAGCTGATATCTAGGATTATTTATGCTAAATAAGCGCCCTAAAAGTGCTGATCTAATCGTAAAGGTTCTTAAATCTAGTCACTTAGATGAAGATTTTTTCTACAAGACATTAACCTTTACCTGTTGTTTTTTTTTAACGCCTTTCAGCTTTTTTTGGCTGTTAAAGGGCAAGTTTATGCTGGCTTTTATCCAGGGCCTGGCCCTGATATTTTTCTGCTGTAACTTTCGACAAATCATAAATAACCAGCCTGAGCTGTTGCCTCGATCAATTGTACTGGCATTTATTGGCTCCCAACTCATTGCATTAACCTTCTACGAGGGTAGCTCGGCCACACTTTGGACTTATCCATTGTTATCTATTTACTTTTTTATTCTACCCATTAAACAAGCTAATTTCGCCGCGATCAGCATCGCGATTCCTATCAGCTACCTGTTGAGTTTATCTGGGGATGTTATCTTTACCATCAGGTACATGTCCAGCATCACCGCGATTCTGCTCACTACTAATTTAATTGTTATTATCAATAGCAACTTGCAACAAGAACTTGTCAATCAATCCATCAGGGATCCACTCACTCACTGCTACAACAGACGCCACATGGATGCTATTTTTGAACATAGCATCCGTTTGTTTAAACGCACTGCTGCTCCCCTGTCTCTCCTACTGATCGATATCGATCATTTTAAAAAAGTAAATGACCAATTCGGACACATAGTCGGGGATGACATTTTACGCCAATTAGTTGCCACCATTTTGGGGCATAAGCGTGCCAGCGATATGTTATTTCGCTACGGTGGTGAAGAGTTTATACTACTGCTGCCAGAGGTTAATAGTGCCGATGCACTGCTTATAGCAGATAAGCACCGCCTCTTGCTCAGTAAAATTTTACTCCCCGATACCAACAAAGCCTTTACTGTCAGTATCGGCGTCTGCGAATTCAAGCCTGCGATGAGCGTGGATGATTGGATCAAAGGGGCTGATGATGGCCTATATCGGGCCAAGCGAGGGGGGCGAAATAAAGTTTGTGCTTAATCTGCCCATATGAAAATAGCCGTGCAGCCAACCATGAAAATGCTCACAGCAGCTGGTCGCTTATTCCCCAGCAAGCCACTGAATTGATTTGGGCTCTCTACTATCAAAGGTTGCGCTATATGAGCTCTTACCTGAACATTGTCGAGCGCCATCCCCAAAGTACGCATGAATTATCCGCCCTAAGCGTATTCAGTACGGAGCTTTCCCAGTTATTTAAACAAAAAAAGAGCGCCTACATGGCGCTCTTTTTATCGAAACTCTTTTTATCGACATGATTGTCCAATGGCAATAGCCAAGTGACCAGTCAATAGCGAGAGGAAATCCAGCTATTTACTCGGCATCAAAGACGTCTTGAGTTTTACCCTGGCGCAACTTTGCTCGAAGAAGATTCAACAGTGGCTGGCCAAATAGCGCCAACATCGCCAGTGACATGATCACCGCGGTCAGTGGGCGCTCCCACAAAAAGCTCATGCTCTCATCGTTGATCAATAGTGCACGGCGTAAGTTATCTTCTAACATACCACCTAAGATAAAGCCGAGTAACATCGGTGCCAGCGGGAAATCTAATAGTTTCAAGCCGATCGCACAGATACAGATAATCACCATCACCTGAATATCAAAGGCATTAAATGACACCAGATAGACACCGGTTAGCGAGAAAAACAAGATTAACGGGATTAATATGCTTCTGGGAATTTCAAGCAACTTAGCGATGTAGGGAATCAGCGGCAAGTTCAAAATCAGCAGCACTATGTTGCCTAAATACATCGAGACAATCACCGACCAAAACACATCTGGATGATCGATAAACAACCTTGGACCCGGCTGAATTCCGTAGGCAATTAACGCACCCAGCATCACAGCTGTGGTGCCACTGCCTGGTATCCCCAAGGTCAACATCGGCACAAAAGACCCGGTTGATGCCGCATTATTGGCAGATTCTGGGGCAGCTAAGCCTCTTAGTGATCCCTTGCCAAACTTTTCTTTGTCCTCTTTGCTGGAGAGATTACGCTCCACACCATAAGCTAAAAAGGAGGCGATTGTGGCCCCCGCGCCCGGTAGTACTCCGACCACAAAACCCAGTACTGAAGAGCGTAATATCGTCGGCGCCACTTCCTTTATTTCAGCTTTTGTCAATTTCATACTGCCAAGTGCAGAGGCGTCATTGCTTTGTGCTTGCTGTGCATTAGTGGTTTTATCCATGACCGACATAACCACTTCAGCCAAGGCAAAAGTAGCCATCGCCAGCAACAAGAAACTAAGACCATCGATAAATTCGATAGAGCCGTAGGTAAAGCGCTCGACACCATTAGATCGATCGGTACCCACCGTCGATAACATCAAACCCAAGATGCACATCATCAGCGCTTTTAAAATATTGCCCTTGCCGGCAAACGCAGCAACCGCAGTCAAGCCCAATACCATCAGGGCAAAATAATCACTGGATTGAAAGCTGAGCGACACTTTGGCTAACATCGGGGCAAACAGCACCAGAAAGATAGCCCCGATAGTGCCGCCGGTAAAAGAAGAGTATGCGGCCAGCGCTAACGCTTTACCCGCCTTGCCCTGCTGGGCCATTGGGTAGCCATCAAAGGCGGTGACCACGGTGGAGGCACAACCCGGGGCGTTAATCAAAATAGACGAAGTCGAGGCACCAAACACCGCCCCATAATAAACGCCCGCCATCAAAATAATACCAGAGGAAGGGTCAAGACCATAGGTGACCGGAATCATCAGCGCCACGGCTGACACAGGCCCCAAGCCGGGTAACATACCGATAAAAGTTCCGGCAAAACAACCGACAAACATCATTAATAAATTGAAGGGCATGACCGCAGTGGTCACCCCAATATAAATACCTTCCCACATTTTATTACATCCCCATCCACTGCATAACCACACCCGGTGCCAGATAAATATCTAACAGCTGGGTCAACCCATACCAAAAACATAATACCAACGGCAACGAGCAGCTAAATAACAACCATTTACGCCGCTCTCCCAGTAACCAGTAACCGCAAAGCAAGAAAATGGTGGTGGCAATCAAAAACCCGAGCGACTCTAAAATTAATCCATAACTAACCATTAATGCGATTAATTTAAAGGCAATTGCCCAGTCTAATTCGGGTAGTGCACTTTTTTCCTCGCCTCTCGCCCCATAGAGCAACGCCAGCGATAATAAACCACCGATAATGGCCAGCGCCGTCGGTAGTGTCTTAGCGGTGAATATTTCATATTCATCGCCAGGATAATCGGGAATTAAAGGAATGGATAACCCATAGCCAATGGACAGCGCCAGAAAGATTAAAGCACCGATACGGTCTTTTGCTAGTGTCATAGTGTGTATGGGCCGATGAATAGCGGCCCGCCTCTTATTATTGAGAAAGATCTGGATAAATCACGTTGTTCTATGAGGGAACATCGAGACTTATTGAGCGCTTCTAGAATAAAAGCTCATGTGCGTAATTCCGGCACATGAGCGTTGCTATTGAACCTGACCGAGTACAGAGTGCACTGCGGTCAAATTCTTAACAATTTTTACTTCAAAAAACCTAACTCTTTCATCAATGAGCCGATTTGCTCTTCCTGCTGCTCTAGGAACTTGTAAAAATCATCACCGTTGTTGTAGAGGTTAACCCAACCATTACGGCTACGGACCAATTCCCACTCTGGAGTTTTGTACATCGCCTCTAACGTTTCATTCCACATTGCCACTTTTTCTTTGGACACACCAGGGGCCGCAAAGAATCCACGCCAGTTAGCAAACACTGTGTCATTACCCATTTCCATCATGGTTGGAACATCAGGTGCATCTGAAACCCGCTCTGGAGCAGTAATACCTAAGATGCGGACTTGTCCACCCTTGGCCAATGCCAAAGCTTCACCTAAACCGGTAGAGAGAATCTTAGCTTCGCCAGAAAGTAACCCGGCCATTGCCTTGCCACCAGCGTCGTACGGAATGTATTTAAGCGAGCGTGGGTCGAGACCCTCAGCTTTGATAATTGAGGCAACCACTAAATGATCGAGTGATCCACGGGCTGATCCGCCGGCGAATTTCAATTTTCTAGGGCTCTCTTTGAATAACGCCAGCGCCTGAGACCAATCTTGTAGCGGGCTGTCAGCACTAACCACTAGTGCGCCATAATCGGCGATAACACCGGCAACGGGGGTCAGATCGCGAAAGCTCTGCGGGAATACTTTAGTGATTGAGCGAACGATGATAGGTGTGGAGTTAACCATCAGAGTATCTTCAGCTGATTTAGCTGTTTCGATCAAGTGTGCAATAGCCTTGCCACCGCCACCGCCAGACATGTTCTGAAAAGAGACCTCTCCGACTAAACCAGACTTCTGCAGCGCCTCTCCTGTACCACGGGCAGTACCATCCCAACCACCACCAGCACCGCCGGGGATTAAAAAGTGAATTTTATCAAGCTTGGTTTCAGCGGCTGAAACAGAGAATGTAAGGCTAGATAGCAAGCAACCGGTAATGGCAGCAGCTAGTAGAGTACGACGTTTTATTGACATGTTTTGCTCCTTTTTGTTTTCGTTATAGCGACACCATATCCCGCGTTATGATTGTTTTGAAGTTTAAGAATTTAATGATTTTTTTGTTCATTTTGCAAATTTTGTGCATATTGTTCACAGCACCCAGCAATTTTCGCAGAAAATGGATAATTCAATGGCAAATTTAGCGGTAAAAACCCGCTACCGATAACCGCGAGTATCAAGCAACTTCAACAGATTATTGCACCGACCATCGGGCCTATCGTGTTTAGTATAGTCTATAAAACCACCGTCGAACTGCGCACTAAACAGTTCAACTGCTAATGACTAGCGCAGAGACCTACGCCATGCCAACTTGTCGAGCGAAGGCATGGCAAAAATTAGTAAAATAGCGCAGTTATTATTGCCGGTTAATATTCAGGGATCTTATTTAGCCTAGCCTTAACCCCTGCCTTTCATTGAAAGGTAATGGCTTTAATCTCAAAATTCCCCAAGGTATTGATCAAACTAAAAAAAGCCATGGGATCCCCATCCCCAACAGCGAACAGGATATGGGTACTGTCAAAACCCGCCAGGGAAGCATCAAAACTTAGCCATTTTCCGCCTATATAAGCTTGTGCCCAAGCATGGGGCACAAATACTTGCTGTTGATCTAAAAATTCAGCCATATAGACGACCCCAGTGGCTACTCTGGCGGGAATCCCTACCGCTTTTAACATAGCGGTCAATAGAAGAGCGTGCTCAGTACAATCTCCGCGCTTGGTTTTAAGTACCTGTGAGGCACTGGCATAACCAACATTTAAATCTTTCTGCACAATATAGTTCCGCACAAAACGCTCTAACTGCTGTGCCGCTCGACGGGCAGAAACAGTATTGCGCACTACATTTTTTGCCATATTAACCAACCGTGGATCATCGTTTTGCACCCAGCGATTCGGCGCTAAAGATTGCACTATTTTATTATCCTGCCCAAGATAGGGAAACTTACCATCCACATCCGCTAACGGGGTGATTTCAATCGAGACGATGCCACTTGCCGACCCGCTAACTTGCTGCTCAGAGGACTCGACAAATTGGGCGTCAAGGCTGTGCCTTACTATCGAATACTTAGCAGCAGCATTCGCCTGTCGGGTCTTTATAGCAACGGGGGAGGACACAAATAGGCGTAGAAAAAAATCTGATAATTGATTGCTGCTCAATGCATATTGTTCGGTCGTGGCGATCATCTCCAATTGACTACCCATCAATGGAATTTGCATTTTTTTGAAATGGTAAAATTCATCAACATAAGAAACCATCTGCAAGGTCGTTGTGCCAAACTCAATGAAAGTGGTGGTTTTAGTAAGTTTGAGCACCTTGCCCAACAGCTCAACCGGCACCGTAGCACCAATCTTTACCTTAGTTTGAACCACTTGGAGCGCGCCGATCAAGAAATTAGGCGACTGGTAGCTACTACCTTCAACCAAGCCGTGCTCTATCGCCAATAAACGTTGGCCCTCAAACAATAGCGCCGAATTATCCCAGGGCAACTGTCGATGCTTGACGTTTCCCCCATGATCAATGCTAACCTTTAATACTGCTCCCTCGATCACTCCCGTGATAGTACGACGGGTCGTACCTTCCTCCTCCATAGAGCTGAAGCTAATCACTTCGCCGGTTAACGTTTCAGTACTCTGTTCAATGGTTTTAAGCTGAATTTGTGTCTTGCCACGGTTAATTTGCAGCAAAGTGGTCACGCTGGTGGTGACAATCTGATCGCTGACGACTCGTTCAATTTTTGAATATCCGGATTTTTTCCCCGCTAAAAATAGGGCATACCACTCGGAGTCATCTTTATTAAAAGCCTTAGCAGAGATTGGAATGAGTAGATAAACAATAGCCAGTAAGACACTTATGATTCGCTTACTTTTATCAATATTCATTGTATTCGCCATGAATAATAGATAATTATAGTGATAAATTGTCGCCAATAATGAAATAGTCCTGAGGACTATTCTCAATAAAAGGAAAAATATAGTACATTTTCTGTTTTTAAGAAGCGCTCGGTTATACGTTATGCTGAGGTCTCACTCTATATGGTCGAGAGCTCTAATTTTTTCTTCGCAACCCTAGTGCCGTTTGACCTTCGCCGCTAAAAACAATCCCGGTAATATTAGTGCCGCCCCGAACAAGTGGAAGCTGTGAAGTTGCTCATCGAGAATCAGCCAAGCTAGGGCTGCGGTGTAAAGCGGTAGAGCATACATCACTAATGATGCAACAGAGGCCCCTAACAGCACTTGAATTTGTGCGTAGGCAGCATAGGAAGCTATCGAGGAAACCACCGCCAAAAAAATAATAGTAACGATAATCGTCTGCCCCACTTGCGGGTCCCAGACGATGGGTAACTGCTGATAGAGTTCAACCGCTGCAAAGGGCAACAATACGATAGCTCCCCCCACTGCCATGGCACTAAAACGTATCAACAAACTTAACTCACTCTTGAGATACCCTTGCCACAGTGAATAAAATCCCCATCCAGCCGCAGCCCCGACTATCCACAAGTCTCCCTCGGTGAAGCTTAAATCCTGCAGTACTTGCACATCCCCTTTTGCGACGATGACCAGCACCCCGACAAACGCAAACAGCACTCCCAATAACTGACGTTTGGTTAATTGCACTGCATAAAAAAGGCGTGAAAATACAATGATAAAAATCGGCGAAAAGGCGTATATCAAACCAATATTAGTCGCACTCGTGGTTTGCGCACCTATATAGGGGAACGCACCGCAGACGCCCATCCCTAAAAAACCCAGCACCAACAGCTGTCGCCATTCTTTTTTTATAATAGCCCTCGCCCGCCACAGGTGTGAACCGACAAACGGCAGCAACAATAATACAGTGACCAACCAACGGCTAAACGCCAGGGTGAAAGGCGGTATAATATCGACCACCGCCTTGGCAATGATAACGTTCGATGCCAGTAGGGCAGGCGATAATAACAATAATATAAGTCCCCATTGACGAGGAGAAATCATAACTTGCTGGTTGGAGGAGACAGTGGACATGCAGGCACTCTTTATTTGGAAGATACAACGAATCACTCTCTATTCATCGCTCAGATAGTTGATGAATGCAGCGCTTCCCCAGGATAATTATCGACCAGATAAGCGACCAACAACTTGACCCGCTCTGGCATAAACTTGGATTGCGCATATTGTAATCTAACTTTCCCCTGATAGTTATGCTTTATTTCCCAATCAGCTAGTACTTTGATTAAATTACCTTTTTGTAACTGCTCAGCGGCGACAAAATCCGGCAAAAGACCTATACCTAAGCCTTTTAATACCGCTTGCAAGCGTATTTCAGAGTGGTTGACGCTGATCCGGCCACTGACTTGAATTTTTCGGATGATGCCCTCTTTTTGTAACTCCAACACACCATTATTGGCACTTTCTCCCAAGGTAATACAACTGTGGCGCTGCAAGTCTTTTGGATCCATCACTGGGGCTAGCTGTCGCAGATAGTCAGGACATGCACAGAGTATAATTTTCACCTCACCCAACTCTTTGGCAATCAAACCCAAAATAGGCTCTCTCTCCAGCGTTACCACAATATCAACTTCGTTGTGGATAGGGTCGACAATATGATCCGTCACTTTGATTTGCAGCTTTATTTTTGGATAGCGCAGCGCAAAGGCGAGTAAGAGTGGTTCCAGTATTTGTTTTGCCAGCGCTTTAGGAGCGGCAATTCGTAGCAAACCCTCAGGTTCAGCGACCGTGGCGACGACATTCACCACCTCTTGGGCAGAATCTAACATCGCCCGACACAGCTCAAAAACAGGTCTACCAGAACTCGACAAGTCCATTTTTCGAGTGGTGCGTTCCAGTAGTTTTACCCCCAACGTCTGCTCTAGTCGGGTTACTTGACGGCTCACCGCTGAGGGAGTGACACCCAACTTGCGACTCGCGGCACTGAAGTCGCCCTCCTCTACCACAGTGACAAAACTGGCCATATCCGCCAGTGAGTTTATCAGCTTATTTATGTCCACAATGCATAAGTCCTGTTCTGTTTTTCGCTATTATCATTACCACCATAATAGATTATGCTGTCTCTCATCGCAGTAATAAATACTCAATCACCACATTTTATCGGAGATAATCAATGTTCTATAACAATGATAGTAGCTTGGGCAAGGATCAGCTAAAAGTTGGCTTGGCACAATTGGCCCCAGTATGGTTAGACAGAGTGGCGACCACCCAAAAGGTAGTCACGATGATCGAGAGAGCCGGGGCAGAAAAAGTCGATTTAGTGGCCTTTGGTGAGGCACTTATCCCCGGCTACCCCTATTGGGTCTCGATGACCGATGGTGCCAGATTTAATGCCCGCGACCAAAAAGAGCTGCACTCGCACTATACTGATCAGGCGGTGGTGATTGAGGCTGGGCATTTAAAGGATGTTTGCAGTGCGGCTAAGGCTAACCATTGCGCCGTCTATTTAGGTATTATCGAGCGCCCGATGCATCGCGGTGGTCACAGTTTATATTGCACTATGGTATACATCGATCAAAACGGTGAGATTCAGTCGACCCACCGTAAGTTAATGCCCACTTACGAAGAGCGTTTAACCTGGTCAGCGGGAGATGGACACGGCTTGCAAGTTCACAACATAGGTGCATTTCACGCCGGTGGACTCAATTGTTGGGAGAACTGGATGCCGCTTTCACGCACCGCACTCTACGCCCTAGGTGAGGATTTACACGTCGCCATCTGGCCCGGCTGTCAGCGAAACACCTTTGATTTAACTAAATTTATCGCCAAAGAGGGGCGCTCATTTTCGATGGCGGCCTGTGGCTTAATGCGCAAAGCTGACTTTCCGAGCGACACGCCTCATTTGGCGGCTATTCTAGACGGCGCCGGCGATAACGAGATGTTATCTAATGGTGGTTCCTGTTTAGCGGGCCCGGATGGGCAGTGGATTATTGAACCGCAATGCGATGAGGAGGGGCTCTATACCGCCGTCATTGATCAGGCACGGGTGCGCGAAGAGCGACAAAATTTTGATATTGCCGGCCATTATTCGAGACCTGATGTGACCAAGTTAACCGTCGATAGACGCAGGCAATCACTGCTTGATACCATCGATTAAGCCATTAATGATAATTCACTGCCTTGATGATAGCGCCGTTAATTGTTTTCAGGGGACTTTTTTCGATTGAACACCGTATGGCTGGTTGATGAAAAACGGTAATAAGCGGAAAAGGGCAGGCGCTATTGAGCTAGCGTTGGTACCGATCTTGGCATACTCTCCCCGTTATTGTTATGAGCCGTCAGCAGGCAGACCCAGTGCAGGTGGTCAGCATAGTTCAAGAGATTAAAGCAAAACGCTCGGTGACTATTCACTGGGGGACTTATCCGCTGACCTCTGAGCCCTTTTTAACGCCGGCACAGCGACTGCAGGAGCCCTTGAAAAACAGCATCCAGCCCCGCATCGTTTTACTGCGTTGAAAATAGGTGAAGACGTAACTTTTTGATTATTAACAACTGTCACTTTTGTGTCAGCTAAATGTCGTCACATTTTTTTACTAGATGCGGGATAATTAAACCCCGCAGCACTGGAGATAAAAGGGACTAATGATTGTTCGTAAATTAAGATTACAACGGGGCTGGTCGCAGCAGCAACTGGCACAATTAGCCGGCTTAAGTGTACGAACTATTCAGCGAATCGAGCGCGGCCAAACCGCCGGACTTGAGTCCATGAAGTCTCTTGCGGCGGTTTTTGAAATCAATCTAGCGGATTTATCCCCGCAGGAGCCAACCATGCCCAGCCAATCATCACTGAGTACTACACAGAGCCAAGCCCTAGAACAAGTGCGTGACATCAAAAACTTTTACAACCATCTGCTTAAATACGCCATTATTGTCGGTGGCCTATTTATACTGAATTTAGTCACCAGCCCCGCTTATATTTGGGCTTGGTGGGTAGCATTGGGTTGGGGTATTGGAGTGGTATCTCACGGGCTTAGCGTCTTTGAGGTATTTGACTTCTTTGGTGCTAAATGGGAGAAAAAGCAAGTCGAGAAAAAGCTGGGCCGAAAGCTGTAACGACTGGTGATTGGTAGGACTGGCGAAAATGCGACCAGATATAGCGAAACCCGTTTTCTCTCACTCCGCTCAAGGCTAATCTCCCCGGGAGAGTCCCTGTGACAATATGCCACTATTCACCGCTTAACCAACCACTCTCTCCAGGTTCCTGAATATCTACAGCGCCTGCAGAGCACATTCTCAAAAAACTCACCATTGGCAACCATGAATCGCGGCTATATTACAAATAATGCCCAAAAAGGCTAAATTTATCTGCTTTTTTCAGTGACTATATTATACTGCGCGCCCTGAGCTAAAGGTATTGATCAACGTCTCTGCCACTTGTTTATCTGGTTATTAAACAAACAACTACAGTTTTTCACTGTAAATTCCGCAAAATTTTTGGTCAGTTTAAAACACTGTTTGCCAAGCTGGCTTGCACTATTTTATGCAACAGCGGGATTCGACCAGTTTACTCCGTGGAAAATCTACCTCTAGCAGCGAAATTATTGGTTTGGAGTTATTCATTTAATGGTGCAACACAACGCTTTGATAAAAGAGACTGAAATTAAAGGCAGTCTTTTCCCACTCTCAATATTACAATTGGACGGAACCGACCTAGCGGTTCTCACCGCACAGTTAGATGCAAGGTTGCAACAGACTAAAGATTTCTTTTATCGCGCCCCACTGGTCATTAATATTGAGAAGACTCAGGGAGCACTGCTGAATTTCAAGCAACTTAAACAAGTGATTGAGACCCGGGATTTTGTCTGTGTGGGTGTCTGTAACGCCACTCCAGAACAGGCAATAGCGGCAATCGCGGCTGGATTAGCCACCCTTAAGCAACCCCGCTCAGATGCGGCAAAACTTGCCGACACCCAGCCGCTAAAAGCCGCAGAGCGAGAAGCCAACCCGGCGCTGCCTAAAGCGGCTGTCGCCGCCAAAGTGATTACAAAACCGGTGCGCTCCGGGCAACAGATTTATGCAAAAAACTCCGATTTGATCATTATCGGCTCGGTCAGTAACGGTGCTGAAGTCGTCGCCGACGGCAACATCCATATTTATGGGCAACTCAGAGGACGGGCACTGGCCGGTGCATCGGGTGCCACAAACGCCATCATTTACTGCCACTCGATGGAAGCTGAATTAGTCTCTATTGCCGGTAATTACTGGCTGAGCGATCAATTACCACCAGCCGTATGGCGACAATCTGCGCTGTTTAAATATGAATCGGGAAAATTATCAGCACAGCCAATAGGCCCCACTAGCATTAAAAATTAGGAACACATTTATGTCAAAAGTTATCGTCATTACCTCTGGAAAAGGAGGGGTCGGCAAAACCACCTCCAGCGCAGCCATTGCCACTGGGCTAGCCTTAAGAGGTCATAAGACAGTCGTTATTGATTTCGATATTGGTCTGAGAAATTTAGATTTAATCATGGGCTGCGAACGGCGTGTGGTCTATGATTTTGTCAATTTAATTAACGGCGAGTCCAATTTAACCCAAACCTTAATCAAAGATAAAAAAGTCGAAGGCCTCTACATTTTACCCGCATCGCAAACCAAGGATAAAGACGCACTAACCAAGGAGGGAGTGGGTAAGGTTATCGATCAGCTTCGCGAAAAGTTTGAATACATTATTTGCGACTCCCCAGCGGGCATTGAAGCGGGGGCAATGATGGCACTCTATTTTGCCGACGAAGCCATCGTCACCACCAATCCAGAAGTTTCTTCAGTACGTGATTCAGACCGAATTTTAGGCATTTTACAAAGTAAGTCGCAGCGTGCCGAACGGGGTTTAGAGCCGATAATAGAGCACCTATTAATCACCCGCTACGATCCTAAAAGAGTCGCTGAAGGCGAGATGCTCAGTGTCGATGATATTCACGACATCCTCGCACTAAAACTACTGGGAGTCATACCAGAGTCAAAGGCCGTGTTAAAAGCTTCCAATTTGGGTACCCCAGTCGTGCACGATACTGACAGTGACGCGGGTCAGGCTTACTCAGATGCAATCGACCGGTTACTCGGTAAAGAGGTAGCACTGAGATTTATGAACGTTACAAAAAAAGGTTTATTCAACCGCTTATTTGGTACTTAATGATGGCTATTTTTGATTATTTTAGAGCCCCGAAGAAAAAGACCGCCTCACTGGCAAAAGAGCGCCTGCAAATTATCGTCGCGCACGAGCGCAGAGGCAGAAACGCCCCAGATTACCTGCCACAATTAAAACGAGATATCCTAGAAGTGGTTTCCAAGTACGTCAAAATTTCAGAGCAAGATATCACCTTAGAAATCGACAACGACAGCGGTCTAAACATCTTAGAGTTAAACGTCACCTTATCTGGCAAGTAGCGTTATCAGCGCAGGGCGTGGAAAAAATGAGTATTAACTGAATTTTTCGGCACGCCCCTGCACCGCTATTCCCCGCTTACTTTCACCGACCACTTAACTGGCTAGGCAATCGATCTTGGCTCTAATTGATCACAGCATCCAAGCTGCTAATTGGCATAAGATTGAGCAATGCTCTGTCAATCAGCTAATAAGTGTTATATTATAACATTAACTACCTCGACCCGTTATTTAGAGACTCTGTGATGCCCTTCAGCAAATTTCCTGCCAAGATGACCTGCTACCTCATGGTGCTGTTCTTCTTGCTATCAATTCAGGGAAGCATCACTCATAGTCTAGACGTTGACGATAGCCATCATGAACAACATCACTGCAGCTTATTCCAAACTTGTACGCATGTCCTACCCAGTGAGGTACATGCATTAGAGGTTATTTTCGCAGGTATCATTAAATCTGCTGAATTACCGATCCTACTCACCCAGTACCAACCATTAGCCGCTCGCGTCCGTGGCCCCCCAGCCTCTACTTCTTCCATATAAATTATATTTTTTAATTCTATAAAGGCCTTTGCAAGGTGCATGCATAGCTGCGCCTGTTACTAACGCCCGATTATCGAGCGAGAGACAAAGGTTTGCCAAAAATCGTTAAGGGGAAAGTATGCCTAATCCGTTAAAACTAAAATTTGCCGCCGTTTATACGGCAGTTATCTTGATTGTGACAATTTGCAGCGTCAATGCAGCCACAGAGCAAGCCGTCATTCAACACGATGCTCATCAACACGGGCGGGTAGTCCTAAATATAGCACTGGAAGGACAAATGTTATTCATCGAGTTAGACGCGCCGGGTGCCGATGTGGTCGGCTTTGAAAACTTACCTGCCACTGATGAGCAGCGCCAACTTCTGAGTGCCGCCATCCACCTACTCGAGCGGCCACAAAAACTGTTCTCTTTCCCAGGGGAGGCAGAATGTAAGCTGCAAAGTGCAACTGTCAGCCACCATTCAGCAGTCGACACTAATCATCATGATAACGACCACGATGAAAAGGGTCACGATGAAAAGCATGAAGAGGAGCATCACGACGAGCCTGAAAAGAGCCACGATGATGACAATGAAAAGGACCACGATGAAGAGCATGACGACGCGCATGAAAATGGCCACGACGATGCGCATGAAAACCAAGCGGGCCATGGAAGTTTTACCGCCCAGTACCAATTTCAATGCAAGCAACTAGCCCAACTCAACACTATCAGTACGCATTGGTTCAGCCACTTTCCCAACACAGAGTTGATTAGCGTGCAACTGTTAACTCAGACCCAACAAAGCGTGCAAATACTAGACAGTGACAATCCAGACATTCATTTTTAAGTCCATCAGGAGAGGGGAGCCTCACCGCTCCCCTGCAAGTATTATGAACATTATTGAATTACAAGATGTGACTTTTTGCTGGCCACACAGCGCCGCCACTGTCATAGACATTGAACGCTTTTCGCTCAAGCGCGGCGAAAAATTATTTATCAGCGGCGCTAGCGGCAGTGGAAAATCCACCCTGCTAGGCCTACTCTCAGGAATTTTAACCCCCTCCAGCGGCAGCATTAACATTCTGCAAGCCAAATTCACCGCATTGAGTGACGGCCAAAGAGATCAGTTTCGGGCAGATCATATCGGCTATATTTTTCAACAATTTAATCTCATTCCCTACTTATCTGTGATTGAAAATGTATTACTGCCCTGTCTTTTCTCCCAAAAACGTCGCGCTCAGCTGTCCAACCACGCTACTGAACATGCGAGGCAACTGTTGAGTAGTCTGAAGTTACCTGATACTTGTATCAACCGGCCAGTCACTCAACTGAGTATCGGCCAACAACAGCGCGTGGCCGCCGCCAGAGCGCTGATCGGCAACCCAGAATTGGTGATTGCAGATGAACCTACCTCCGCTTTAGATACCCATAATCGTCAGGCATTCATCGAACTGCTGATGAATCAATGTGCGCTAACGGGGGCGAGTTTGCTCTTTGTCAGCCACGATCAACAACTGCAACCGCTGTTTGATCGGCATCTAGCCTTATCCGCGATAAATAACTGCGAGGAACCTGCCAATGAGTATCTATAATCTCTCCTATAAAAGTTTAAAGAACCGTCGTACCACCGCTATCTTAACCGTCTTTACGGTCGCGATCTCGGTGCTATTACTACTGGCAGTAGAGCGTATTCGGCTACAGGCCAAACAGAGTTTTGCCAACACTATCTCCAACACAGATTTAATTGTGGGGGCGCGATCAGGGCAAGTAAATTTACTGCTTTACTCGGTCTTTCGCATCGGCAACTCCACCAATAATATTGATTGGCAGAGCTATCAAAAAATCATCAGTGAACCCGCGGTTAAATGGTCTATCCCTATCTCCCTAGGTGATTCTCATCGTGGCTCTCGAGTAATAGGTACCAACCAAGACTATTTTAAATTTTATCAATACGGAAAAAAGCAACCACTCACCTTTAGCCAGGGCCATGCTTTTTCAAATATGTTTGATACCGTGTTGGGCTCTGAGGTAGCGAAACGTTTGGATTATAAATTAGGCAGTGAAATAATTATCGCGCACGGCATTAGCGATAAAAAATTTAATCGCCACAAAAACTCACCTTTTATAGTCACCGGTATTTTGGCGCCAACCGGCACCCCTGTTGATAAAAGCGTCCACGTCTCGCTCGCTGCCATTGAGGCGATTCATGCGGGCGGCATCATGACAGCAGGGGGCGACCAGAATAATGTAAACCGAGCAGCCTATCAGCCACAGCAGATTACGGCCTTTCTATTGGGGCTGCATTCCAAGGTGAAAAGCTTTGCACTACAGAGAAAAATCAATACCTATCGTCGGGAACCATTGAGCGCAATCATGCCGGGAATCGCCCTGCACGAGTTGTGGGGGATAATGTCAGTTGCCGAGCAGGCACTGCAAGGCGTGGCTATTTTTGTGGTGATTGCCGCCATGCTCGCCATGCTCAGCAACCTGTTGAGTAGTTTACAAGAGAGGCGCCGTGAGATGGCAATTCTACGGGGAATGGGCGCCCGGCCACTGCAAATTTTCATGTTGTTGATCAGTGAAGCAAGCTTGCTAACCACCTTGGGCATTGCAACTGGCATCGCGCTATTATTTGCGCTCTTAGGGCTATTTTCACCACTTGTCAGTCGTGAATTTGGTCTCAATCTCTCTTTGAGTATGCTCACTAGCACTGAGTGGCGGTTAATCGCACTGGTACAAATATCCGGTATGCTGATTGGTTTCATCCCCGCATTTAATGCCTATCGCAATTCTCTTGCCGATGGCATGACCATCAAGGTTTAGAGGTTATTATGAGACAGCTATTTATATTTTTACTCTGCACACTCGCCTATTCGCCGCTCTCTGCCCAGAGCGTAGAATTAAGCTGGGAAGATTTAGTCCCCGCCTCTGAGCAAAAAATTATCGATACTTGGTTGGCAAGACAAGAACAGCTCGGTGAGAATGATGAACTGGAACCCCTGCCGGAGCTTGGTAAAGTACGTACCGACCTAAATGGCCAGCAGATTAAAATCGCGGGGTTCGTCATACCATTGGAGAGTGATGAGCAGACAATTACTGAGCTACTGCTGGTTCCCTATTTCGGCGCTTGTTATCACGTGCCACCCCCGCCTGAAAATCAAATCATCTATGTCAAATTTGCCGAGGGCATTGCCATCAAAGAACTGTGGGATGTGGTGTATGTGATAGGTGAATTACAGGCACAAGACAGCTCTCACGACATGGCAGACGTTGGCTATAGCCTGCGCGGAACTGGCATCGAGGAGTACCGCGAATAGGCTCTTTCAGGCGTAGTGTGCCGTATTGAGTACTGCTACGCCGGAACGCCCGCTCGACGCCCGCCAATCATCATGCTGTGCCCCAATGAGCATTGAAGATGAAAATATTTGCTGGTTTTCTAACCAAAGTTATTGTCTTAAAAAATTTACTTCGGTAGGATGTCTGAACAATATTTGTCCAAGAGGTCAAAAAAATGTTCTTAACGTCACTAAAAAAAATAATAACTGGACCTATTCTCGGTATTACATTACTGAGTAGTTTCTTCTTCGTCAGCTCTGCGGCAATGGCTGAAAAAATCAGTGTTGCCGGTATTTACACCCAACCTATTCAGCAAAAATGGGATGCGCGACTGCACTTGGCACTACAAGCTGCCGCTGCTGCCGGTGAAATCGACTACAAGTACTCCGAAAAAGTCGCCAATACCGATTATGTCAGAGTGCTGCGAGAGTATGCCCAAAGCGGTGTGCAATTGATCGTTGGTGAAGCCTTTGGTATCTCCCGCGAGGCGCGTAAAACCGCCAAAGACTATCCCAACGTGGCTTTTTTAATGGGCGACCCCTTCAAGCCCAGCGGCGATAACTTTTCCGTGTTCGACAATTATATCCACGAGCCCTGCTACCTGATGGGCATGATCGCCGGCAGCATGACTAAGACCAATAAAATTGGCTTAGTTGGCGGTTACCCGATCGGTGAGGTAAACCGTTTGTTCCACGCCTTTATGGCGGGCGCTAAAGCAGTCAACCCCGATGTCGCTTTCAAAGTGACGTTTATCGGTTCATGGTTTGATCCACCGAAGGCCAAAGAAGCGGCTTTTGCTCAAGTAGAAGCCGGTGTCGATGTGCTCTATGCAGAGCGCGCGGGGGTGGTAGATGCCGCTCGCAGTAAAGGTATTTTAGCCTTTGGCAACGTCAATGATATGAACGTTGAAGAAAATGGCGCTGGTGTGGTAGTTACCTCTGCACTGTGGCACATGGAAAGCGCGATCAATCACGCTATCTCGCAAGTCAAGGCGGGCACGTTTACCGCACAAGACTACAAAGAGTGGACCATGATGACCAAGGGCGGCGCGACACTGGCACCTTACTACGGATTTGAGGACAAAATTGATCCGCAGATCAAAGCACAGGTCGCCACCTTAGCCGAAGAAATTCGCCAGGGGACATTTGTCGTCGAGATTAATGATACCGAGCCTAAATCTACCTATTAATGGCTATTATTAAGTATCAGTGAGGTGTCGTAGTAGACGCCTTCACTGGGCTTAGTCATCTGTGGCGGAATTGATTATCCGCCGGTTATCTTTCCCACCGCTCCCGATAAAGAAATACAGCTATGGTTATCTTAGAAATAGACAAGATCAGTAAATCTTTTGCGTCTGTCGTAGCCAATAAAGAGATTAGTTTTTCGCTAAATCAAGGCGAAATTTTGGCTTTGCTCGGGGAAAACGGGGCGGGTAAAACCACCTTAATGAACATCCTATTCGGCCAATACAGTGCCGATTCAGGACAGATCAAAGCCTGGGGTAAAATATTACCCGCCAACTCTACCGACGCCGCGCTCAAAGTCGGTATCGGCATGGTCCACCAACATTTCACCCTCGCTGAAAATATGACCGTGTTAGAAAATGTGATGCTGGGCACTCAGTCACTATTCTCCCTGCGCAGTGATACCCGAGCGGCGCGGGCTAAAATAACCCGTATTTGCCAAACCATGGGCTTGAGTATTGCAGTAGACAGTTATGTCAGTGATTTGGCCATCGGCGAGAGACAGCGGGTGGAAATTCTCAAGGCACTCTACCGCGATGCCAAAATTTTAATCCTCGATGAACCCACCGCTGTGCTGACCCCACAAGAAGTCGAAGGGCTGTTTGAGATGCTGCGCAATATGCAAAAGAGTGGTTTGTCAGTGATTATCATCTCACATAAACTCGATGAAATTCTCGCTATATCGCAGAGTATCGTAGTATTACGTCAGGGCGAACAAGTCGCAAAAATCTCCACTTCCAGTGTCGATAGAGGCGAGCTTGCCGAGCTGATCGTCGGCAAAAAGGTACTCCAGCCGATCACTCATCAACTCCCCCCCGGTGAGCCAGTACTGCACTTAAAAGACGTCAATCTATTTAAAGACAGTAAGGGCAAGTACCAACTCAAAAATATTAATTTAATCCTCCACGAGCGGCAAATAATCGGTATTGCCGGGGTCTCAGGTAACGGACAGCGCGAATTAGCCGAAGTCATTAGCGGCATTTTAAAGATCAATAGCGGCAGCTTCGAAATACTGCAGCGAGATTGTCGAAGCCTCAGCATCAAGCAGCTGCGCAAATTAAAGGTCGCGCGCATTCCCGAAGATAGACACAGTGCTGGCATTGTCGGTGATATGAGTGTCTGGGAAAACCTCATGCTAGAAGATTTAGGCGCCGACCCCTGCTGGTCTTGGGGATTTTGGATTAAGCGCGCAGCCGCCAAGACCCGCGCCGAACAGCTGATCAAAAAGTTTGATATCCGCTGCGCCAATATGCAGATGCCCGCTAAGTTACTCTCTGGTGGTAATATTCAAAAGTTGATCCTGGCGCGTAACTTTCAACTAGAACCAAAATTGGTATTGGCTAATCAACCGGTCAGGGGCTTAGATGAAGGAGCGATCAGTTTCGTCCACCAGCAACTGATCGATGCAAAAGCCGGCGGCAGTGGTGTGCTGTTAATCTCTGAAGATTTAGATGAGTTACTGCGCCTCTGTGATTATGTGCAAGTAATGCACAACGGTGAACTCAGTAAGGCCTACCCCAGAGAGGCACTCACCCCGAAGTTATTGGGTATTTTAATGAGTGGCGGACAGCTAGATACCACAGACACCCCCCAAATACTAAGCAGCGGGAGCCAGATCAATGCAGTTTGAAGCCAGAGAACACACCCCCCTAGCGTTTTTATTAGTGGTGCCGCTAATCGCCGTACTCTGCTCAATGTTATTCGCCTCGCTGCTCATTATGTGGGCGGGACAATCGCCACTGCAAGGGTTTGCTCTGATCTTTGAAGGTGCCTTTGGCTCTACTTTTGCCATCACTGAGACACTGGCCAAAACCACGCCACTTATTTTTACCGGCCTCGCCGCCGCCATTGCCTTTAAGGCCAAATTTTGGAACATCGGTGGTGAGGGCCAATTATACTGTGGCGCGCTGGCCATCACGTGGCTGGGCACCGGCATGATAGATTTACCACCTTGGCTGATGATTCCCTTTTTAATCATGGTCGGCATGATCGCTGGGGCCACCATTTTGATGTTGCCAGTCTTTCTCAAAACCCAACTCAAAGTTGATGAAGTAGTCACCACTTTGTTACTCAACTTTATCATCTTGCTGTTCGTCGGTTACTGTCTCGAGGGGCCATTAAAAGACCCAATGTCTATGGGCTGGCCACAAGCTGCCCCTATCATAGACAACGGAATTTTCCCCCAGTTAATTGAGCGCAGCCGCCTGCATATCGGTCTCATATTTGCGCTGCTGGCGGCAGTAATTACCTGGGCTATCTTTCGTTTCACGCTCTGGGGATTTGAAATAAGAGCTCAGGGTTTAAATGCCACGGCGGCCCGCCATGCAGGTATCAAGCCCAATTGGACGATCCTAAAAGTTGCGTTGCTCTCCGGGGGTCTAGCGGGCTTAGCCGGTGTCAGCGAAGTGGCGGGACTAAAGGGTTATCTCACCTTAGATATTTCACCGGGTTACGGATACACGGGGATAGCGGTGGCGATGTTGGCCAATCTACACCCTTTAGGGGTCATTTTATCGGCGCTGTTTTTGGCCAGTATTTTTGTCGGAGCCGATTTTATGGGCCGCAGCATCGGCGTGCCCAACTTTATCGCCGATATTATGGTGGCGACCTCGGTGCTGTGTATTTTAATCGGGCTGTTACTCTGTAAATACCGGATTCGCTTTAACCCGAGACTCTCTAAAACCAGCAGTGTTAACCGGGAAGTCAGCTGATGGATATACTCGATATTTTCTTATCTGCCAGTTTTTGGGCGGCCACCATTCGCATCGCCTGCCCGTTAATATTTGCCACCTTAGGCGAGTTGATTTGCGAGCGAGCCGGGGTATTAAATTTAGGTATTGAGGGCATTATGACCGCGGGGGCCATGGCCGGATGGATGTGGGTCTATCAGGGGGGAGATTTAGTCGGCGGTATTTTGTTTGCCGCTTTTGTCGGTGGCCTGTTTGGTTTGCTACATGCTCAATTCACGGTCGTGCTGGGAGTCTCGCAACATG